>JBBIRP010000184.1:0-4378 GCA_037441745.1 Ignavibacteriales bacterium | reverse complement strand
TAAACAGTTTCATTCTCAGTTGAATAAGTTGAACCAACATAAAATAGGGTCTGGTCCGTTTCAGCCACATCAATTGAATATTTTTCGACGAACTTTTCGGGAGAGATATGACCATTATCTTCAAGTCCGTATTTCAGATTTAAAGCATAAAAATCCTGCTGTGCATTTTTTAAAGTTTCGATGGTACCAAAAAACTGCATGAGATGTTTTGGATATTTGGGGCAAAATCTGACTGTGTTACCACCCTCAACCACCGTCTTACCCAATCCAAGTGCGACCAGAACAATTCCATCCGTTGCGGTCTGGGGCGGAACAGGATAAAAATTATAAGACTTTGCAACCCCCGCGAAATCAGGATAAAAGCGGTCGGAATGCCTTTCACCAACCATCCGCTGAATAATAACCGCCATTTTCTCTTCTTCAAGTCGGTAGGAAGTTGCCTTCATATAATCCTTCACCTTTTTAAAGAAGGTGGAGGCATAGACAAGTTTGATACTTTGCAATAATTCCGCCAGACGTACAGAATCATCCGGATTGTTATTCGGGATCATGAATGTTTGATAAACTCCTGCAAACGGCTGATACTGAGAGTCTTCAAGTAAACTGGATGATCTCACCGCCAGAGGTTCACGAATTATATTCAGAAATTCTGATATTCTTTTTTTTACTTCCTCCGGAAATTTTGGGGCTTCTAAAAACCTTTGTTTAATAAGTGCATCGTCTGTCTCGGCAAGGGCAAAATCCTGAAGTTTATTTTCCTCGAGGAACTCATCAAAAACATCCGTAGCTATTACCACTGCAGAAGGGACGGATATTTCGACATCCGGGAATTTCTCATTTGTGCTGTAGGTACTGATCAAGGTATTAACAAATCCCAATCCGCGGGCTTTACCTCCCAGGGACCCACCGCCAATTCGTGTAAAACTATTTTTTGGGTCAAATGTTTCAGGATTGAAATCAGTAATGACTCCGCGTTGCTGCAGTTCACGGTGGAGGCGCAATGAATTGAGCAGTTCATTCCTTAAATCGTCCACTGAACGGAAATCCGAAACCTTTCTCGGTCTGAGTCGCTGGGCAAGCCAGAATTCTGTCCGTGCTTTTAACCATACTGAAAAATGATTATGCTCAGCATGGAAGAGAATACTTTCGTCCGGTACAATTTTTAACTGTTCTTCCAGACTCCTCAAATCGTGCGCTCTTCCCACTTGTTTTCCATCCCGTGTACGGAAAATAAAATCACCAAACCCGAAATTATTCATCATAAATCTGCGAAGCCGATTTAACAGTCGGGGAGATCCTTTGAGCAAAAATTCAACTCCAATCTGCCGTGCTCTTGCTTCAAATTCCGGATTGCTGGTTTGGAGTAAAATAGGTATATCAGCGTATCTACTTTTAACATTTTCAGCGAATAAGAAACCTGCTTCAGGATCTCTCTCACCATTATGCATAAAACTTACGTCGGAAATTACCCCAAGAACAAAATCCTGATACTTTTCAAAATACGACCATGCCTCTTCATACGTTGTGCTTAAGAGTATTTTAGATCTCGCACGCATCCGGAGAAGCCGATGAGTTACATTAACTCCTTCAAGGATTAACCTCCTAGATTGATTTAAAATTTCTGTGTATATCAAGGGTAAATATGATGAGTAAAACTTAATGTTATCCTCAATTAATATGATCGATTGGACGCCGGCTATAAGTGTGTCGTTTTCAACGTTGAGTTTATCTTCAAGATATTTGATAATTCCTATAAGAAGTCGGTAATCACCTTGCCAGATGAATATTTTTTCGAATATCGACACATCATAGTTTTGGATCAACTCTTGCATCTCGTTGTTATCGTAAGCAAGAACTATAATCGGTGTTTTAAGTCCCGCTTCCCGCACCGCTTTAGCAAACTTTGCAATGTGCATATCTTCGATGTGAAGTGTCGCAATTATTAAATCAAAGTGTTCTTCAATAGCAGCTAACTCGATTGCTTCGACCCCACTTGTTACATGTGTAATTTCAGGTGGATGGCTTAGATTTAAAGCCTGAAACTCATGGCGAATCAATTCGTACAAACGACCATCTTCTTCGAAGAGGTAATTATCATAAAGACTCGATACAAGAAGAATATCACGGATTTTAAAACGCACCAATTTCTGAAACGTTTTAATCTTTGTTCCATGTAAATCTTCGATCTTAAGATGGTCTATTTTTACCATAAATTGAGATTATAAAAAATTTCTTTATGGAAATCGGATAGTAGAAATCTCAATGTCTATTCATTTGGATCAACTCGAAAAACATTTAAACTTTAGCAAATTGGGAATAAATTCATTTAATATTGAAAGCGTATTCTCTACACTAAACCTTGGTCCAACATCGCATTTGCTACTTTTAAAAATCCAGCAATATTTGCACCGTCGACGTAATTTCCGGGACTTCCATAACGTTCCGCTGTTTCAACGCAGGTTTGGTGTATCTTTTTCATGATTTCGTATAACCTTCTATCTACTTCCTCTCTTGGCCACGGAAGACGCATGCTATTTTGACTCATCTCAAGCCCAGATGTTGCAACACCTCCAGCGTTTGATGCTTTACCTGGTGCATATAATATTTTAGCATCTTGAAATACTTTAATGCCAGCAATCGTCGTTGGCATATTTGCTCCTTCACACACACAAATGCATCCATTCTTTACTAATTCTTTCGCATCGTTCTCATCAAGCTCGTTTTGGGTTGCACACGGTAACGCTACATCAACTTTTACGCTCCACGGACGTTTTCCAGGGTAGAAAGGTACTTTAAATTTATCAGCGTACATTTTAACTTCATCTCTCGCACTTGAACGCATTTCCAGCATGTAATCTATCTTTTCACCGTTTATTCCATCCTTGTCGTAAATAAAACCATCAGGGCCAGATAATGTTACAACTTTACCACCAAGTTCAGTTACTTTTAGTGCAGCACCCCAAGCAACATTTCCAAACCCAGAAATCGCAACTGTTTTTCCATCTAAAGATTGTTTACGTGTGTTAAGCATTTCTTGTGTAAAATAAACTACACCGTAACCTGTAGCTTCGGGACGAATTAATGAACCACCCCAATTTAATCCCTTACCAGTCAACACACCTGTAAATTCTCTTGTTAACCTTTTATATTGCCCGAACAGATATCCAATCTCTCTCCCACCTACACCAATATCCCCCGCTGGTACATCAACATCGGAACCGATATGTCTGAACAATTCCGTCATAAAGCTTTGACAAAATCGCATTACTTCGTTATCACTTTTACCTTTCGGATCAAAATCGGAACCACCCTTTCCACCACCCATCGGTAGCGATGTTAAACTGTTTTTAAATACTTGTTCGAAGGCAAGAAATTTCAAGATGCTTAAAGTTACAGAAGGATGAAATCGTAAACCACCTTTATATGGTCCGATTGCACTGTTCATCTGGATCCTGAAACCACGATTGATATGAAACTCTCCTCTATCATCAATCCATGGAACGCGAAAAATTACAATGCGTTCAGGTTCAACCATCCTCTCCAAGATCTTTGCAGAGCGATACTCTGGATGACGTTTTAGAACAACGTCTAACGAACCTAAAACTTCTTCGACGGCTTGATGAAATTCCACCTCAACTGGGTTTTTTGTCCTCACTTGATTTATTATATTTATTGCGTATTCATTCATAATGTCCTCATGTTTTCAAATTGATGTAAACTAAAAATCCTTTTAAAAATATCAATTTTCGTGCCAGAAACAAGGTTAAACAACTAAACTGATCCCACTGTAACGGAAACAAAAATTAAATTTCATTAATGATAAATAATTAATTAATAGATTTCATTAATGATAAAAAATATATAACAATTTATTATATTAAGGAAATTCAAATAATACTAAATTGAATAATGAATTATAGAATTTCATCTAACGAACCAGACCCTTTGTTACTTAAAGAGGCAAAGAGTGGTGACCATAAAGCATTTGCTGCGATAGTCAGGAAATACGAAAATCTTGTGTACAGTTTTGCGTTTAAAGTTTGCCGTAACAAGGAAATGGCAGAGGAAACGCTCCAGGATACATTTGTCAATGTATACCGTAAGTTAAATCAATTTGATAATCGATCAAAATTCTCGACATGGTTGTACAGTATCGTGACAAATAACTGTTTAATGAAAAAAAGAAAAACAAAACTTGAGGAATCATCATTACCATTAGATACAATTTTATCCTTTTCAAATAATGAAAATGTTTTTAAACGATATGATCAACAAATTCAGAACTGGAGAGATTCACCGCTTGAAAAATTAATGAACACAGAGTTAAAAAATTCTCTCGATAATGCAATCCAAAAACTCCCACTCGATTATCGAATAG
>JBBIRP010000183.1:0-4423 GCA_037441745.1 Ignavibacteriales bacterium | reverse complement strand
AATCTTACACATTCACTAATTGCCAACTTCATTCGTCGCTCAATGTCTTCCCGACAATTCAGGGATTATCTTATTGACCAAATCTATCGCGTTATCGATCACTACACCTGTAGGATTACTATTTTTATCTCGCAATATCTTCCCCCCCTTGGGATCTTCCGTATTTTTGTTTATCCCAGCTAGAGCCAAAGTTTTAGAATTTACCCATATTGCATGACCATCAAATCGTCTCAGGATGATAGGAATCTCTGGGCAAGTATTATCCAATATTTCCTTTGTTGGAAATTCTTTTTTCTCCCAATCGTTTTGATCCCAACCTCTTCCAAATATCCACTCTCCAGGTTTTATGTTCTTTTTACGTTCAAGAATTCTATTTACGATATCTTCAACCGAAGTTGTACCAACCAGATCAAGAGTTTCAAGCCTTCCCCCTTCACCTAAAATGTGAGCGTGTCCATCAATCAAGCCCGGAATAACAGTTTTTCCATTTAAATCAATAATTTTATCAGATGAGAAATCTTTCATCAGGTCTTTTACACTACCAACACCAATAATTCTATCACCTT
Source organism: Ignavibacteriales bacterium (assembly GCA_037441745.1). Lineage (GTDB taxonomy): Bacteria > Bacteroidota > Ignavibacteria > UBA10030 > SZUA-254 > JACQYX01. Next base: position 3,857 of record JBBIRP010000183.1, on the reverse strand, counting down.
TAACTGCTAATGCTTCTGCAATCGTATTATTAGAATCCATTGTGTATATTTTAGCATTGATAAGTAACATATCAACCCTCATTGTCTCTTTCATGATTAAAAAAATTATTACTACAATAGTTATTAATACTAAAAGGAGAATGTAAATTTTTTTCATAAATTATCTAACAATCAATTGATATAAAACTTTTTTTGTCAATATATAATAATCAAATTTGAAATTCAAAATTGCATTTCTTCAACGTTTTATATAAGTTATTAAAAATATTAGAGGTAAATAATGTTAATAAAAGAATTTGAAAAATTCATAGAAATAACTAAGCGTTTAAGGAAGGAATGTCCCTGGGATCGAGGACAAACACATCTGTCGATCCGACACAGTTTAATTGAAGAAACTTATGAAGTTATAGAGGCGATCGATAATAACGATATGGATGAACTAAAAAAAGAACTTGGAGACTTATTACTTCATGTAGTTTTTCATTGTAATATTGCCGAAGAAGCGAAAGAATTTACATTAATAGACGTAATCAAAAACATTAGCGCAAAACTTATTTATAGACACCCACATGTTTTTGGTAACACAAAAGTGGATGGAGTTGACCACATTATAAAAAATTGGGAGAGGTTAAAAATGAATGAAGGGAGAAAATCAGTTCTTGAGGGTGTACCAAAAGAATTACCAGCCCTACTTCGTGCCCATAGATTAACAGACAAAGCATCAAGAGTGGGTTTTGATTGGGAAAAAAAGGAAGATGCATGGGAAAAGGTTGAAGAAGAAATGCGAGAACTTCATCATGCAATAGAAACTGGGAGCCAAGAAGCTGTTGAGGCAGAATTTGGTGATCTACTCTTCGCACTTGTGAATTATTCACGTTTTATAAAGGTAAATCCCGAAAATGCACTGAGACAAACCGTCGAAAAATTTATCTATCGTTTTCAATACATCGAAAAGAGACTAAAAGAAAAGGGTAAAGATATTCACGATTCATCTTTAGAAGAGATGGATAAATTGTGGAATGAATCGAAGCAAATTTAGAGAGTATATAATTAAAGTATTTTATTTATACCCGTTCTCGGTCGTACCGTTCGAACGATATTTATCGTACGCGTCAATTATGTCTTTTACGAGCTTATGACGTACAACATCGTTCCTATCGAAATAACAAAATTTTACCCCATCAATATTTTGAAGTATTTCTTGAATTTGAACTAACCCTGATATAGTCTTTGTTGGAAGATCTATTTGCGTTATATCACCCGTGATAATGGCTTTCGAGTTTGATCCGAGCCGAGTCAAGAACATTTTCATTTGCATACTTGTTGCATTTTGTGCTTCGTCGAGGATAACAAAAGCATTATTCAAAGTTCGGCCACGCATGTAGGCAAGCGGAACAACTTCGATAACACGTCTTTCAATGTATGTCTTCAGTTTATCGGGTGGTATCATATCATCAAGTGCATCATAAAGAGGTCGAAGATATGGATCGACTTTTTCTTTAAGATCACCTGGTAAGAATCCCAAGCTTTCGCCTGCTTCGACGGCTGGACGTGCAAGGATAATTTTTGTAATCTCACGATTTTTTAAGGCCGCTACTGCCATTGCAACTGCGAGATATGTTTTCCCAGTTCCTGCAGGACCAATTGAAAACACAATATCGTTCTTTTTTATTTGCCTTATATATTCTCGTTGTCCTGGAGTTTTAGCACGAATAATTCCATTCCTTGTAAAAAGCACAACATCTTCCAGCTCATCCTCGCTTACCTGTGATGCAATACTTTTTGGTACCGCCGGTTCGCCATTGACTTTCACTAAATCAATTACAGTTTCAACATCGTTAGCGGTAAGATTACCATTCTTATTTAAAATATAAATTAACTCTTTAAAAACTTTATCAAGTTGATCGATTTGTTGCTGATCGCCGCGGAATGTTATATTATCTCCTCTGACAGTTATATTTACATCAAAATGTTCTTCAATTAAATTAAGGTTGACATCGTTCAAACCAAGAAGCCTGACCATGTCAACACCACTTGCTTTTATTTTTCTTTCTGCCAAGTAAGTTGATTTAACCTTTCAATAATGATTTAAAGACAAAAAGCCCATTCATCATTTAAAATGATGTAGGGCTTTTTGAATATTAAAACGTATTTAATCAATCTAAGGTTTTTTGATTAATTCCTTACTATTACTAATTCGGAGTAGAAGCTGCTTTTTTCCGATAGTAACTATTAGCAGCTGACTTCTCCTCCTTTGTAAGTTGGTTACCTTCAGGAATTTTTAGAACCCATTTTGGTTTAATGATGTCTGGGTCTTTAATTAAATTACGATTTCCCTGCCAGATTTTGGGCCACATCCATGCATTAGCATAAATATCTTTTTTCTTTGCAATGTTCCAGAGACAATCACGATCTTTTGCCCAAGTTCCGACCGTATAAGTCTTCTCCTTTTGGATGCTATTTAAGAGGGCAAGGAGCTTCTGTTGTAATGTATTTACACGATCGCCATAGCGTGGGATCAAACAAATTTTACTCTGCGCCATTTCCTTTAAACGAGAGTCCATCTTCATCATCTCGTCTTTATAGTTGACCAATTCTGCATCTGACATCCTTTGAAGTTCCGAAACACGATTTTCCATTTGTGTCAATTCTTTATCAAATGCCTCAACATCTGCTCTCGTCACACCTATCAATGCATAAAGTGCATCTTCGCACGCAATTATATCAGCGTCTAATTTAGTAGATTGTTTCTTGAGGTCTTCTATATCTTTGCTCAATTGATTTAGCTGGCTCTCGAGATCAGCTTTTTTTGATTTATAATTTGCCATCTCTGTTTGCCATTGATCTTTAGTCATCTCCTCTTGAGCAATCAAGGGGACGACAGTCAAGAATAAAAATATTACAATAATCGAGAGTGAATATAAGTATCTCATATTACTTACCTAATCCTTTCTTTACAACTTCCTGGTCAGACTGGCATTGTTGTAACCTTCCATTCTTCTCTGCAACCTGTTTTTCAAGTGAAGCTTTTTCACCTTTGCTATCAGCAATTTTCTTTTCGAGTGAACTTACTTCTTTTTTCAATTCATCCAACTGCTTTAATTCTTCCGCTGATGGTGAACTTGAACACCCCATAAATAATAAACCACCATTAAATAATGTGGCAATTAGAATGTATTTAATCAGTTTTTTCATGGATCTCTCCTATATTGTTACTGGTTTAGTAATTCAACGCATTCTGAAAATAAGAAATAAAACTTATTTTGTCAAGTCAATATAAAATATTTCGAAAAAAATTTCAAATCAGCCCTTTTTCCGCAAAACTCGCATATTTGTCCTTTGCAATAATTATATGGTCATTAACTGGAATACCCATTATTTTACCTACTCCTACCATCTGTTTTGTTATTTGGATATCATCCTGACTGGGTTCAGGATTTCCACTCGGGTGGTTATGAACTAATATTATGCTTGCTGCCAATTCTAAAATTGCATTACGGAATACTTCTCGTGGATGTACTATAGAGCTATTGAGAATTCCCGTAGTTATAATTTTCGAATCAATAATATGATTGGCACTATCAAGTAATATAACTTTAAAAACCTCATGATCTAAGTCCCTTAATTCTGAATGGTAAATGTTTATAACATCTTGAGGTGTGTTAATCCGATTTCGTTTATTTTTTTGTTGTACAGAGGCTCGTCGTCCAAGTTCGAATGCAGCAGAAACCATTATCGCTTTTGCATTCCCCAATCCTTTAAATTGCTTCAGATCGAGATATGTCTTTGAAGCAATTCTGTCTAATGAATGATATTCTTTAATTATCGCTTTCGCTAAATCAACTGCTGTAATGTTT
>JBBIRP010000182.1:0-4434 GCA_037441745.1 Ignavibacteriales bacterium | reverse complement strand
TATGTTTCACGTTGTTTCACATACATAAAAGTTTACAAAATATTTGGCACAGAATTTTTTCAGAAAAATTTTTTAAAATTTTTTTACTCAAGATCATTTTTTACTTGCTTTTCTCCAACTTTCTTTTTATAATATTCCGCATTAGTTTTTCTTCCATTGCTTCAGTTGGGATGACTCTTCAAGCTTAACGACAAATAAATGTTCTGTTAAAATATTATTAAAATTATTATAGTCACAAATAGATATATTGAATAACAATATATTTTTTGATTTATCATGAACGACAATTTAGATACAGTTGAACAAACTAAGAAAAAATTTAGGAGTGAATTGAATGTGGGCAAACGTTTTTACGATATTGAAAAATCTAAGACAACGGCTGTCTATTGTACATCGTTCGATTCTCGTATAGGAAGAATTTATATAGCTTCGACGGATAAAGGAGTTTGTAAAATTAGTTTACCTCGAGAGAACAGAAAAGATTTTATTGAATGGTTGAAGAAACACTTCGACCTCGAGATGGTTACAGATAATCGTTCAAGAAATAAAGATGTAATAGATCAATTTAATCGTTATTTTGATGGTCACCTTGTTCAATTTCACTGCCCTATCGATTTAATTGGAACCCCATTCCAGATAAGAGTTTGGAAAGAATTAATAAAAATACCATATGGTTCAACAATAACATATAAACATCTTGCAAAGCGTGTACACGCACCAAAGGCATTCCAGGCTGTTGGAAGAGCCAATGGTGTAAATCCTCTACCAATAATTATTCCTTGCCATCGTGTGATAGGTTCAGATGGTTCTCTCGTGGGTTATGCTTACGGTGTAAAGACTAAAGAATTCTTGCTGAGGTTAGAGGGAGTGCTGATGCTTTAAATGCTAATTGAGTTCATCTTACCAATCTAGAAATTTTTGAAGTTAAATAAAAGTTTTCTAATTTGTATTAAAATATACAAATGAGCTAAGATGACATTTCTAGATCAAGTAAATCCGAAACAACTTGAGGCGATAAAAACTATCGAAGGACCTGTGATGGTCGTTGCGGGTCCTGGTAGTGGCAAGACGAGGGTATTGACATTCCGAATAGCATACCTTTTATCTATCGGTGTACCAGCGTATCAAATTTTAGCGTTGACCTTTACAAACAAAGCTGCAAACGAGATGAAAGAACGCATCGCACATCAAGTCGGAGATAAGAGTAAACAATTATGGATGGGCACTTTTCATTCTATCTTTGCTCGGTTACTTAGAATTGAGGCTGATAAGTTAGGGTATCAAAGAAATTTTTCCATTTACGATACTCAGGATAGCTTACGACTTATAAAATCTATAATGGGTGACTTACATATTCCTATCCAACAATTTAATCCGCAGTCAATCCATTACCGAATCAGTCGTGCAAAGAACCAAGTCATACTACCTGATGAATATGCATTACAATCGATTGGTTTAGTGGAAGAAAAAACCATGGTTGTGTACAATGAATATGTAAAAAAAATGAAACAAAATAATGCAATGGATTTCGATGATTTATTATTGAAACCGATCGAATTATTCAATCATAATAAAAAAATACTATCATCGTATCAAGATAAATTTAGATTTATTCTTATTGATGAATATCAGGATACAAACCGTGCACAGTACATTCTAATGAAATTACTTTCGGATCGGTCCAAAAATATTTGTGTCGTTGGGGATGATGCTCAAAGTATTTACGGCTTTAGAGGCGCGGATATAAGAAATATCTTAGAATTTACTCGTGATTATCCCGAAGCAAAAATTATTCACCTCGAACAAAATTATCGATCAACAAGTACTATATTGAATGCCGCTGACAGAGTGATAAAAAATAATACCAAACAAATTCCTAAAAATCTTTGGACGAACAACATTGCCGGCGATCCAATTACTGTTCTTGAATGCGAGGACGACAGGAGTGAAGGTGAATCAATAGTTAAAAATATATTTTATGAGATAGAGCGGTTAAAAGTTCAATTTAAAGAAATTGCAGTTATGTATCGGACAAATGCACAATCCCGAACGATTGAAGAAGCCCTACGTAAAAATAGTATCCCATATACCATCGTGGGTGGAGTGGAGTTCTATCAGCGGAAAGAAATTAAGGATGTTCTTGCATATTTTCGATTGCTCGTAAATCCAAATGATGATGAAAGTTTTCTTCGAATCGCAAATTATCCGAATCGTGGGATTGGTGAGGTTGCTATTCGAAAGTTGAGAAGTTTTGCCCTGTCAAAATCATTATCGTTATTAAATTCAACTGCTAAGGTGGAGCAAATCGATGGTCTGAGTAAAAAGGCCCAACAGAGTTTCGTTATGCTTAACTCAATGTTTCAGAAATATCGCGGATTAATCAATACCTTAAGTCTTTCTGAATTAGCAAGAGCATTTGTGGATGAAATTGGTATTTTAACAATATTCAAAGAGGAAGGAACTCCGTAATCACTCGCTCGTCGTGAAAATATTATAGAATTGTTATCTGCAATATCCGAATATGCAGAGGAGCACGAAGACGCAAACCTTGAAAATTTTTTACAAGATGTGTCACTTATATCTGACATCGATAAATGGAATGATGGGGTTAATGCTGTAACATTGATGACCCTGCATAGTGCGAAAGGTTTGGAATTCCCTGTAGTATTTATAACAGGATTGGAAGAAGGATTGTTACCATACTATAATTCAACATTAGACCTGGTAGACCTTGAAGAGGAGAGAAGATTGTTTTATGTTGGAATTACAAGAACAATCAAAAAGTTGTTTCTTTGTTATGCTCATCGAAGATTTCGTTTCACAGAAATTTCGTTTCAATCACCTTCAAGATTTCTTAATGAAATCGATTCAAATTTAATTGAGAAATCTACATACGTTACAAGTCATCGCTATCGCAGACTTACTATGAGAGAGAAGGAGGTCCAATCTCAAAACTTCCTTAGAACGAGAGATTTACATAAAAAGAGTCAGTTTTACACCGATTTTCAACCAGATTATGGTAATCAGTTAGATGTGATAAACGAGCTCCATAGCGGGTCATTAATAGAGCATGATACATTTGGTCGTGGTAAAATTATTTTCATAACTGGAGATGGGGATTCTTGCAAAATTGTAGTCGATTTTGAGAAGGTTGGGAAGAAAAATTTGATGTTAAAATATGCACCTATTAAAATATTGTGAAGATTAAAATAATTTATTCACTCTCAATAATAAAATATTACACCATTGGGTTATATCGTAAACTAAGTGGTGTAAATATTTTTTTCCTTTCTGCGGGTATGTCGTTTAATGGTATATTATGTTTAATACCACTTTTATTATTGATAACAGCGATCATTGGGATGATATTACACTCATCATCTTTGACATTGCAGAAAATTAATGAATTATTGAGTACAATTTTTCCGCCCCAACCTTATGCTCAGGAAATAAAAAGGTCGTTAATGGGAATAATTCATGATATCATTCGTTACCGCTCAACTTTTGGTCTATATGGAATTGGAATCTTGATTTGGGCATCAGCATCCATGTTCAGTTCTGTTAGATATGTTTTAAATTCAATCTTCCAAATGAAGCCAAAAAAGCTTGTTCTTTTTAATATCATAGAAAACATTATTTTAGTGATCGTGCTTGGTGCTATTTTTGTGGTTGCTAATTTTTTCTCTTGGATATTGTTACCTATAAATTCTCTTTTAGAGAAAATACCGGAAATGGGACATTTTAATATCTCTCTATTTTTTAAATCGATCACTTACGTGGCTTCTCTTATTCCAGCATTTTTTACATTTTTTATTTTGTATCGTTATATTCCAGAGAAAGGAATATCAAGTAAGACAGCAACTGTAGCTGCAATCACGACAACCACTTTATGGTGGATAGCGAGTAAAGGATTTTCATTCTATTTAACAACATTTCATCCTTATAGTAAATTGTATGGGACTTATACATCTATCTTAATTTTTCTTTTATGGATTTACTACTCCTCAATTGTTTTTATAGTAGGGGCCATTGTGGGACAGTTATATCGGGAGAAAAGAGAGTCGGGAACAGATAATAACTATACTCGATTTTCTTAATTTTTGTCTTCCGATATTTTCTGAAAATATAGAAAAATTTGTTTTATTCACACATCCTAATATGTATTTATCTTTTTGTGGTCCAATCTCTTGACAATATATATAATTGAATATATTATATAAGAAATTTTCGCTAATCGCTAATATTGTGGAGTTATTTATCCTATTATTCAATGTTAATTTTAGTATTCTTATCTGTAATTTGATAATGGTTTGTAACAATGTTGATGTATGTTTTTTTCTTCTATAAATAATTTGTAAAATATGAATGTAGGTCAGGTTTTATTAATAATTTTTGCGTTATGGCTGCTTGCAACACTCCAATTGACGATTAACA
>JBBIRP010000181.1:608-4470 GCA_037441745.1 Ignavibacteriales bacterium | reverse complement strand
GAGAGTTTTTATGTCAATGATGAAAGAATTCAAAACTTTCGCTATGAGAGGTAATGTTGTTGATATGGCGGTTGGTATCATAATCGGTGCAGCGTTTGGGAAAATTGTTAGCTCTTTAGTTGCAGATGTAATTATGCCGCCGATAGGACTTTTATTGGGCGGTTTAGATTTCAGTGGGTTCTCAATCACTCTGAAAGATGCCTCGGGTCCAAATCCACCTGTTTTATTGAAATATGGTGTCTTCATTAATACTGTTATCGATTTTATTATTATTGCGTTTGCAATTTTCATGCTCATCCGTGCGATTAATAAAATGAAGAAGAAAGAGGAAGTAGTGCCCCAAGCACCAACAACAAAAGAATGCCCAGAATGTTTAATGCCAATACCAATTAATGCGAAAAGATGCGGACATTGTACCGTTATTTTACAAAGCAAATAGTTATAAAATAATTATGTATAACTTTATTGGGAAGTAATCACCATGCGTAACAAATATTTAATGATTTTATTAATAGTATTTTTTATACTATTGTCGACGATGTATTCTTTTTCTCAGTTGAGGGATTATGGCTACAAATTTGGTTTTCAATTCAATGGAGCAGTCCCTGCAACAGAGTTTTGGGAATCGGATGGTTGGAAGGGTTCTTATCTTGCAAGGATAATTTTAGGTAGGTTTGCTTTGAGCGAAGATTTTCAAACCGAGATAGGGTGGGGTTACGGTTCACTTGCGGGATTGGATTTTAATAGAGATTATTATAGAACTGAAATTATCCCGATAGATTTAAGATTGTTAGTTAACGTTGCAAAATTTGAAACGTGGAATCCTTTTGTTTATGCAGGGCTTGGTGGTTTGATTTATAAGGTTACGAATCTACCATCTTCTTCTTCACCAAAAGGCGTAAAAAAAGAAGGATTAACCACAGTAATTCCAGCCGGTGTTGGATTTGAGATTGCGTTATCTGATAATATAACGTTCGAATTAAGTGGAGGTGTTAATTATTCATTTACTGATAATTTAAATTATTTTAAAGCGGGTGAACCTACTGATGCATATTATTCAGCAGGTTTTGGTTTCAATTTTGCTACCTCTGGAAAAGATGTTGATAAAGATAATGATGGCCTTTTTAATAAAGAAGAGAAAGAAATTGGTACAGACCCCAAGAACCCTGATACGGATGGTGATGGACTCAACGATGGTGAAGAAGTAATGAAAAACAAAACAAACCCATTGAATCAGGACACGGATGGTGATGGACTGAAAGATGGGGAAGAAGTAAATGTTTATAACACAAATCCGACCAAAGCAGACACAGATGATGATGGGTTATCTGATTATGATGAACTAATAAAATACAAAACCGATCCGTTAAAGGCAGATTCGGATAGTGATGACCTTAAAGATGGTGACGAAATAATGAAATATAAAACAAATCCATCGAAAGCAGATACTGATGATGATGGACTAAAGGATGGTGAAGAAGTGAATGTTCATAACACAGATCCGAATAAAGCAGATACGGATGGTGGGACAATCAATGATGGTACTGAAATTGCTAATAAAACCAATCCTCTTGACCCGAATGATGATATTCCTAAGAAAGAAGTTTTAGAGGTTGAGGTCGGTAAAGCAATAGTATTAGAAGGTATTGTATTTAAAACTGGCAGTGCTGAAATCAGTCCCGAATCCGAAGAAATTTTATCGAAAGCGTTAAACACATTGGAAGAAAATCCAGAGATAGAAGTTGAGATTCAAGGACACACAGACAATATCGGAAAACGATCAATGAATATGAGACTTTCGTTAAGGCGTGCACAAGCTGTGAAGGATTATTTAGTAAACAAAGGAATTTCGCCTCTGCGTATTACTACTAAAGGATTTGGTCCGGATAAGCCAATTGCACCCAATACCACAGATGAAGGAAGACAAAAGAACCGAAGAATCGAGTTCTTTAGAACTAAGTAACAATTAAGACGCCCCGAGCATCTGTAGCCGAGAGCTCGGGGCATATCTTAATATTCATTCCCAATTTTCTAATTTTTAATTGGAATAATTTTAATTATTTAAACTTTAGGAAAAATGTATATGCGGCTCTCGTTAATTTTATTAATATTATTATTATCTTTTACTTTATTACAAGCCCAAACCCCAACTGATACACCTGAATTTGGATGGAAACATAGTTTAGTTGCGGGATTAACACTTACTCAGATTGCGTTTACCGATTGGGTACAAGGAGGCGAAAATGCTCTTGCTTGCACGATAAGTGCGGATGGTAAATCAGTTGAAGATCAACTGACATTAAATTGGTCAACTTCATATAGATTTGCATTTGGACAAACTCGACTTGGAAGTCAGGGTTTGAGAAAGACAGATGAATAATTGACTTATCTTCTGTGTTTACGTACAAACTTGGCACATATATAAATCCTTACGTCTCTGCGATGCTAAGAACACAATTTGCAAAGGGATACATTTATCCTAGTCCTGATACCTCAGTCCAGGTTTCAGCATTTTTTGATCCGGCATATTTAACCCAAAGTGCAGGTGTTGGTTATCAACCAATTAAAGAAATAAATACAAGGTTAGGTGTAGGGTTACGAGAAGTCGTAACAAATAACTTCTCGAAGTATTATACTGATGACCCAAAGACTGTTAAGATTGAAAAGTCAGCGATTTATGGTGGAATGGAATCAATTACTGAAGTTGAATGGTCGTTTGAAGAGAACATCCTTTTAACAAGTAAGCTTTAATTGTTTGCACCATTTAAAACATTTGATAAGATAATTACTCGCAACGTTAGTACACTTACAGCTAAAATTAATAAATATGTAACTGCATTTTTGGACGTTCAGTTTATAAACGAACCAAAAGTATCACCAAGAACTCAGATAAAAGAAGCTATTGCGATTGGTTTAAGTTATTCAATATTTTGAATGGGATGAGAAAATTTTTACTGGTTTTTGTAAAAATCAAAAGAGTTTATTATATTACTAATCATCTGAAATATTAGAATAAGGACATTAGTTAATGGCACAGCATCTCTCAGCTGAAAAGCAAGCACGTAAAGCGTTAAAACATAGAGCCCGTAACCGAGCTTATATCTCAAAAATGAAGACTGCGATTCGGAAAGTTAAAGAATCGAAAGATAAAGAAAAAGCTACCGTTGCATTAAAGAATACATTTAAAATTCTTGATCAGCTTTCGTCAAAAGGAATTATTCACCAGAATTATGCAGCGAATAAGAAGTCGAGTTTAACAAAATTTGTAAATGGTCTAAAGTAATGTCATAAAAAATTCCTTATTCAGATTCAGCCACGATTCATCGGGGCTTTTTTATTTGGATCCCTCATTCAGATTGTTCTTTATGATTTCTTCCAATTCACGAATTCTTTCTTCGATTATAACTCTCTGTTCTGGTTTTAATTTAAGGAGTGAACGATATGTTTGAAGGGCCTCATTGTACGCGCCTTGTGAGGCATAAATCTCTGCTAATGTTCTTGTTATTATACCACCCGCGACCTCTGTCTTTGGTAGCTCAGTGGTCTCAATATTGTGCTCTTGAAATGAAACATTTCCTTCTTCTTTGGTTATCAATCCTGTGCTTATCTCAATACTATCATCGCTTTTTCCAACGCTCTCATTTTGTCTATCTACCTGAATCACTCTCAATTTTTCATTGCTTTGTTTAATATCCGCTTCATCTGAACTACTACCTGAGGATAAATCAGTATTTGTTTCATTTTTAACTTGATCTATAGTCTCGATGATTTCTTTTTCTTGTTCTGTCTGATCTTGTTGATTCTCTGTTTTTTCATCGATAGATCGTGAGATGTCTTTTTGTTGTATCTCATCTACACATAG
>JBBIRP010000181.1:0-584 GCA_037441745.1 Ignavibacteriales bacterium | reverse complement strand
ATCAAGTAATGTTGTCGTTTTAGATATTTCTTCATGAGTGGTTACGATAACTTCAACGTCTGATGATTTATCAGCATGTTCACTGATGTTCGTCTGTTCGTCGGAATTAGAGACTTGTTGGTCATTCAGCGAAATTGTTTTTTCAAGTCGATCGTGTATTATTCTAAGTAATGGTGAATCCGGATTTAGCTCAATTGCTCGGTTGATATGTTCGAAGGCAGCAGAATAATTGGTTTGAGCTTCGAAGCATCGCGATAATATCAGTAAGGCTGTTGAATAAGTTGTATAGAATTGCAAACCTGAATGGCAAAGACGAATTGCATCATCAATCCTTCCCTTGTTTAGATACTCACTTGCTAAACGTGAGAAGAGAGGTGAGGTCGGGCGTTGCTCAAGTTTATTTTCTAATTGTTCAGTATTCACAAAATTCTTATATAAGGAATAAATATTTATTCATGATTTTAGTACTTTCCTTGCCATCCATGCGTGTTTTATTGAAAACCAAGATACCAAACCAAAACCGATGGAAAAAAGTAGTTGAAAAGGTACTGCAGCAAGCTCAAGAAAATAAATTGATGAGACGA
>JBBIRP010000180.1:0-4471 GCA_037441745.1 Ignavibacteriales bacterium | reverse complement strand
GTAAATAAAGCTCTTCTAAATACCTTTGGGTTTGTTGTCTCCTCATATAAACGAAGCACGTAGTGATATATCTCATCTAGAAGACCCATAGCGTTCAATTGACCGGTGTTGATTCTTCGTTCCGGATGATTATGTAGATCTCTACCTTCATTTAGCTTTTGTGCTAAGTCTCGAACCACATGATAATTGGGGAAAATAATATTTCCACTATTAGAAAACAATGCTTCATCTATTTTGTATTTTCTCCTGAGTGAGGCGAGAATATGAAATTCAAAATGGGGATAGATTTTTATTGATTTTTTAAATCTTTGAAATTTAAGCAGATCGATATATAAAACGTTGTATTTCATTAAATTGATTTATTGTTTTTCTGATCAAGATGTTTTTTAACGTGCATAGCTAAAAGGTATTCTATTTTATGTACAATAGCATCTGGTGCGCCATTGTAATATTTGGATTGAAGTCGCATATCGCATACCTCATTGACATAATCTACTACAACGTACTTACCTGTTTCTGTAATTGCAATCTCAGAGGAGAAAAAATCAAGCCCACATATTTTACGAATCAATTCCATTGAATTTCTTAATCCCTGGAGCTGGTAGTGGATCTCATCTTCATTTTTCAATTCCGTGTATCGATGTGTCGTGTCATCCCACCAGCAAGGTATAATTTCGTTAAATGCAAAATAAACTCTGAACCAAGCGCGTTTTCCGTCCAGTATTTTTGGTATGATCGTTTCCTGAAGAAGATATTTATCATTCTTATGTTCCTGTCTGATTTTAATTACATCAGATAATGTTGTGGCATTAAGGAATACACCGGTTCCTCCGCCTGTTGTGTTAGCTGGTTTTATGACAAATGGTTTTCCAATTTTATTTAATTCTTCCTCGTTCAGTGTTAAACATCGTTGTTGATTAAAAGGTGGGAGAATTATTGTGTTAGGTACATTAAGACCGTTTGTTATAAATTCGAGATGCATAGTTGCTTTATCTACGGCGTGAATCAGACGATGATATGGATTAATTAAGCAAGTTGCATTTTCTTCCATCCATTTCACGAGTGGAAGGAATTCTGGGTCAGCATCGGATGCCCGATCGAAGAATGCGTAGAAAAAAATTTCATATTGTTTTAATGCCCTAAGAACTTGAGAGAGATTTTCGTTATTTATACGATATGTAGAAATATTAAGTTTAGAGCATTCGGATTCAATACCGGCTATAAAATCTGTATCAAACTCCCAATTCCAAGCTATAGCAAGATGGAACGTCTTTGGTTGTTGTAAATTCATATTAGAATATAATGTTTTAAACGAGAAAACTCAATTAGAATGTATAGTTTGCAAAGCAGTGAATAAAAAAGCCAGCCTATGAGTTTAGCTGGCTTAGTGAGTGTCTAAATTTGTTAGTATCAGATAATTATTTTTGTTGTGAGGGTAAAACCAAAATCGCGTGAGTTTGAAAGTCCTTTTGCGATTTCATTTTGTAAATAAATGCTACTTCAGACCCGTGCACCAAGGAATAAACTTGATGAAAACTCGCTTTTAGTGATTTTTTTCCTGCTGAACTGCTACTTTGCCACTGGCATATTTAGCACCAAATCCTATTATGCCGGTTTCATTGAAATTATAAAATACCCCAGTATGCCTCCCGATTGTTAAATTTTTAAATTCAAATACATGACTAGAGTTTGGATGAAGTTCATAAGTGAAGTTATTTGTTCTAAAAATATTTGGCAGGGATATAGTCAATTCATTTTCTAAACCATCTAAATGGCCATTTTCTTCAGCGATGAAATATAATGTGTTATCATAAGCTTCAGTCATGAAGAGATTTTATACACCGCGAATGCCGTAGTGATCTATTTTAAAATCGTTACGAAATTTTTCGCTAGATCCAATGCTAAATTATAAAGATATATTTTTTATAATGCCATAATAAATATTTCCGTTTAAATAGAACATATCGTTTTGCGGATTATTTATGTTATTGAATGAATATTCATTATTTAGTTCTAACACTAATGATCGGTAAGGGTATACCATCGAACCTTTGCGTAAAAATAGAAAAGTGTCGAAGCAAGCGAATGCAAGAGTAGTCATCAGTAGAAACGGCAACATTGTAAAAATAATTTTCTCATATTTATCTCCTTTTCATTTTTGATTAATTAATAATTTTTAGTTTTTACTTAGTGATGTTGTGAGAGTAAGTTTTCCGTGTTTAACTCCTTTGAGACTTAATAGTTTTTCAGATATCAATTTTAATATTGTACCCCTACCACGATGAGAATAACTTCGAAACAATTGTCATGGTCAAGGTGGACATGACTGGTGGATATGATGTATTTAAAGTATCTATGCTGTAAGTTTGCTAAGTTCTTTTCAAGTTCTCTCTTGTGGTGGCCATTGATGTAGACAAGAGCTCCATATGATTCAGCTGTAGATGTTTGAATGTTTTCTAAGACTAATATGTTGCGGACAATATCTCGTATAGCCTCCGAACGGTTTGTATAACCTTTTTTCACTTATAAGGTTATCGAATTGTTTTTGTTAATGCTTTTTTGATACTGTCTAATGCGAATTCTATATTTGGAATGGAGTTTGCGTAAGAAAACCTAAGATAACCTTCGCCGTATTTACCAAACGCAGTCCCTGATAGGCATGCAACACCAGCTTTGTTTAATAAGAAGTCAGCAAGTTCGCGTGAATTCATTCCAGTACCTTTAATATTTGGGAAAACATAGAATGCGCCGTGTGGTTTATGACATTTAAAACCGGGAATGGAATTTAAACCCTCAATGATTACATCACGTCGTTTTTTAAATTCAGAGACCATTTTATGAACGTCGTTCCAAGGACCATTAAGTGCTTCGATTGCTGCAATTTGTGAAAAGCTCGCTGTGCAGGAAACGCTATTTATCTCGAGTTGGCTTATCAGGGGTACCAATTCTTCTGGCATTACACCATAACCAAGCCGCCAACCCGTCATTGCAAATGTTTTGGAGAAGCCATCCAAGATTATCGTTCTCTCTTTCATACCCGGTTCAGCTGCTATGCTGTAGTGCTTAAAATCGTCATAGACTATTTGACTATAAATCTCGTCTGCGAGCACGATTAGATTATGTTCCACTGCCAGTTTTGCAATTTCTTTAAGGTCATCACGTGTAAGAATTCCACCAGTCGGATTATGTGGTGAGTTTAGAATTAAAAGTCGTGTTTTCTTTGTTATAAGTTTTTTAAAATCATTAATATCAATTCTGAATTCATTCTCTTCTTTTAATACAAGTGGAACTGCTTTCGCACCAACAAACTCGATGACAGATTCGTATATTGGGAAGCCCGGATTTGGATATATTACCTCGTCCCCCTCATCGACAGTTGCCATTATGACATAAAACATGATTGGTTTACCCCCAGGGGTCACAACAACGTTCTCAGGTTTTACATCTATTCCGCGAGTTTGCGAAATATGTTTTGCTATGGCTTCGCGCAAGGATGGTAATCCAGGTGCAGGTCCGTAATGTGTATAGTTATCATCCAGCGCTTTCTTGGCTGCTATCTTTATGTTCACGGGTGTATCAAAATCTGGTTCACCGATTTCCAGATGCACAATTCTTCTACCTTGTGCTTCCAGTGCTTTTGCTTTTGCGAGGACTAAGAATGCCGTTTCGGTGCCGAGACGGCTCATACGTTGTGCGATATGTAACATCGATAGCTCCGATTTTTATTTGGTGTATTTTTGTGGTAAGTGAATATAATAAGAAGATTTTTAATTCTCAAAAGTTAATCGTTTTCAATTCAAGCCTCATCTGTCTTCATTTTTTGCTGATTAGTTGTCCAAGTTTTAAACTGTCTGCATAGCAATTAGAATTATTAAAGAATATGAATATGTCAGATAAATTAGTCGAATATTTTTTTATGATTTTAATTATATTTTTAAGTTCTATATCAGAAAATTGATAATTGTACAGACTTGGTTTTCCGAAACCATGTAAGCGGAAATATGCAATTGATCGATTTCCAAAGCATAGGGGTTCATTGCGTAAAGGATCGACACAATGTATTAAATTGAGATTCGTACATAGATCGGCTATCAATTCGGGTTTTTCATTCCATTTGCCTCTTGGTTCCCAGGCATAGATTAAATCATCTTTCTGAATTCTTTTGAAGTAGGCTTCCATTCTCTTTATGTTGTTTAATGATGGTTGAAAGCTTACAGGTGATTGAAAAAGGATAATTTTTGCTTCTAAAATTCTACAAATCTCTTTTATTGTGTTAAATATTTTATAGGAATCTTTTCCGAATCGATTTACATGGGTAATATACTTGTATGCTTTTACTGTGAATTTAAAATTTGGGTTGACCTCAAAACTTTCAAGACGCCACTTTTGAACCGTAGTTAATTTAGGTAGAGCGTAAAAAGTTGAGTTTATTTCAACGGTATTAAATAGTTGTGCATATGCCTGGAGTTTT
>JBBIRP010000179.1:0-4538 GCA_037441745.1 Ignavibacteriales bacterium | reverse complement strand
GTGGTATCGTAACTTCAGATGAGACATAAATCGTTTTTTTAGCTTGAGGTGTAATAGGATTTATGCTACTGCGGCCAACAATTTCGCTACTCAATTTATCAGAAATTTCAACTTGAAAACCTAGTAAACTTCCACTGACTGGTTTTAAACCTGAAAATTGGTCAGTTATAGCAGCACTAATGTTTATCTTAGCGACTTTCCAATCATTTGAAAGAATCGATGCCACATTTACATCCTCAATAAATAGTTTGGGAACTGCAAGGATGTAAATATCGCGGAATATTCCACCATATGTACGCCATCTCCCAACTTGATGCTTGAGTGGAACCGTTGTACGATAAGTCAATTCATTATCAACTTGTACTTCGATCACGTTTTCAGAACCAAGTTGAAGTGTATTTTGTGGAATGGGAAATACAAAAGAAGTGTACCCACCAATATGTCGGCCAACAAAATTTCCATTGATTGAAATTTCACAGATATAATTTATACCATAAGCAACGATTAAAAAATTATACTTATCCAACATCTCAGACTTGATGTCAATCTTCCGTTGAAATGTCACTTTTCTAGTAAAATCGTATGCGCTTGGTACTTCGATACTATTCCAATTGGAACCATCGATTGTATAATTCCACATTCCCGATAGATCAATCTTTGTCCGTGTTGGTGAATCTGGGAACATTGCAGCATCAGAACTAATGCGTGTTGGCTTGCCATTGATATAAAATTTAAGACTCGTCGTTTTATGGATAATTTGAGATGACCCAATTAAAGGGATGAGATATAGGCAAAACGTTGCCAAAAAGATAGGTTTTAAAAATATACTATGTCGTGCCGAGTTAATAGTTATGGGATCTCTTACCCTATTATGAATGAACTATTTTAACCCCAAGTGATCAATTTCGTCATCGGGGTGTTACTCAAAAACTGAATTACCAACTTTTTATAAAAAACTATCTAAATATAATAAAAAATGAAGCTGAATGCAATTAATATTACACAATTCTTTGAATTTTAACGAATTTTAATGATAATCTTTATGCAGAAGTTTCAACTCCGGCTTGTATTATCGATACAAATGAGTTAGACTGCAAGCTTGCGCCACCAATAAGACCACCATCGATATCTGACTGTGAAAACAGCGAAAGTGCATTTTGAGGATTTACACTCCCACCATACAAAATTGAAAGTTTTTCGGCTAATGTCCAATTGAACATCTGTGAAATTAATTTTCTTATTTGTTTGTGAACCTGATTTGCTTGTTCAGGAGTAGCATTTTTACCAGTCCCTATAGCCCAGACTGGTTCATAAGCAAAAATCAATTTCTCGATCTCAGGAGCAACTAATTCGCGTAAAACCCCTTTAATTTGAGTAGATATAATCTTATCTGTAACACCTGCTTCACGTTCCTCAAGGGTTTCTCCTATACAAACAATTGGTTTTAATCCTAAACTTAAGGCTTTCTTAATTTTCAAATTTACAACTTCGTTTGTTTCTTTGAAATATTGTCTTCGCTCGGAATGACCAAGAATTACAAACTGACAGCCAAGAGAGACCAGCATCTTAGCTGAAATCTCACCTGTATATGCACCATTATCATGCTGTGACATATTTTGTGCGCCAAGTTTGACTGGAGAATCTTTTATCAATGATTTTGCCACTACCAATGATGTATAAGGTGGACAAACAACGACATCGACTTCATTCTTGAAATCTCTTAACCGTTCTTTCATCTCGTTAATGAGTGAAGCGGTTTCGTGAATGTCCTTGTTCATTTTCCAATTACCAGCTATTATTTTTCTTCGCATAAATTAGTTCCGTTTTGATGTGATTTACAATCTCAAATGGTATATCTTAAATCATAGAGATCACAAATTTAAATATTATAATATTTGGCTACAAATACTCTCTATCTGCTTTAAGTGATTCATATCATGTCCTGCATAAAGTAGAAGCATCTTCTCGACCGTTTCTTTTCCTCTTTCAGCGTGTATACCGAAACGTTTCCATTCTTTCTTCGATAATGACTTAAGAAGTTCGACGTTCGATTTCCTTAATACTTTAAATAATTGAAGCTTTTTCTTGCAATTAGATATATCGTAGTGAAGATTTTTCGCCCATTTGTTTTGGTCGTATCTTTCAATTCTTGAACCGGGTTCTGCAATCACCTTCCGAAAACGGTAACTAAGTACAATTTCACTATCAGTGAGATGGGAGATAATTTCAGCTATCGACCATTTCCCTTTTCGCGGCGATTTCAACAATTGTTTGTTACCCAAACCGCGTATCTTTTTTGCCATCGCAGAGGGTGTGGATTCGAATACTTCTAACGGCTCTTTATCGACAACGTAAAGAAGAAGTTGTTTAGCATAAGGAGTCCTTTTAAGTAAGGTCTTGTTGATTCTCTTCATTTAAAATTTTTCCTTTTTCATAATTATTTTTCATTTTTTATTTTTAATAACCAATCGCTTGTGTTACTTTTTGAGCTGCTTCCTGGAAACTACTTGCTACAGAGAAATTCAACCCAGACTTTTCAAGAATCTGACGAGCTTCTTTTGCATTTGTTCCTTCGAGTCGAACGACAACAGGCAAATTTACGTTCACTTGTTTTGCTGCTTCAACAACCCCATTTGCAACACGATCACAACGAACAATTCCACCGAATATGTTTATTAGAACCGCTTTGACATTCTTATCTGAAAGGATAATTTTAAATCCATTAGAAACAGTTTCCACGTTTGCACCGCCACCAACATCAAGAAAGTTTGCCGGTTCACCACCTGCGAGCTTAATGATATCCATCGTTGCCATCGCAAGTCCAGCACCGTTCACCATACAACCAACATTCCCATCTAATTTAATATAATTTAGATTATACTTTGATGCTTCAATTTCGAGGGGTTCTTCCTCATCAAGATCTCGCATCGCAAGAATATCGGGATGACGGAAGAGAGCATTATCATCAAAGTTCATCTTGGCATCCAATGCAAGAACGTGGCCATCAGTTGTAAGAACGAGAGGATTAATTTCAGCAAGTGATGCATCCGAATCTTCATATGCACGATATAGTGCCAGCAAAAATTTCACTGCGTTTTTAAACGCTTCACCAGACAAACCTAAACCGAAAGCTATCTTACGAGCTTGAAAATCCCTGAAACCAATTATCGGATTTACAGTTTCTTTCAGAATTTTATCCGGAGTTTCGGCTGCGACTTTTTCAATTTCAACTCCTCCTTCCGTTGAAGCCATAACAACATTTTGAGATTTTGAACGGTCAAGTGTAATCCCAACATATAATTCTTTCGCAATCGAAATCCCCTGTTCTATTAGAATTCGTTTCACTATTTTCCCCCCTGGACCTGTTTGATATGTCACTAATCTCATTCCGAGGATTTGCGATGCCAGGTCCCGAAGTTCAGCTAAACTCTTAGCAATCTTGACGCCACCACCTTTTCCACGACCTCCAGCATGAATTTGTGCTTTCACAACCCATACGTTTCCACCGATGGACTGTGCAACTTTCACTGCTTCATCAACCGAGAATGCAACCCCACCTTGCGGTGTTGGAACGTTATATTTTCTTAATATCTCCTTTGCTTGATATTCATGTATTTTGATTCTATCTCCTATTATTTTTTAAATTTAAATTTCACGTTTCATGATATATGTTGTACCGTTGATATTCCAAATACTCCCCTACTTTATTTTCGTTGCAATTGATTTTGCTTGTGTGAACAACAATAAGTAATCCTGTCCACCTGCTTTTGAATCTGTGCCGCTCATATTGAAACCACCGAACGGATGCGCACCAACCATTGCACCAGTGCACTTCCGATTTATATAAAGATTGCCAACAAAAAACTTTTTCTTACCATACTCAAGTTTTTTCTTATTCTTTGAATATACCGCACCAGTTAAACCGTACTCGGTGTTGTTTGCTATCTCGAGCGCATGTTCAAAATCTTTTGACTTAATGACAGCCAGAACAGGCCCGAAGATCTCTTCTTGTGCAATTCTCGCATTTGGATCAACATCTACAATGATTGTTGGTTTCAGAAAATAACCATCACCCTCTGCACGATCGCCACCTGTTATCAACCTTCCGCCTTCTTGCTGACCTATTTTTATGTATTCTAAAATTTTCTCGAGAGAGCTTTTGTTAATGACTGGGCCCATATAGTTTTTTAAATACTTTGATGGTCCAACTGTTATAGATTCGGCTCTTTGTTTCAGCATTCCAATAAACTTATCATACACTTTTTGATCAACGATTGCACGTGAACAAGCCGAACACTTTTGTCCCTGAAAACCAAAAGCAGAAACAGTAACACCCGCTGCGGCATCTTCTAAATTTGCTTCGCTGTCGACAATGATCGAGTCCTTTCCACCCATTTCAGCAATAACACGCTTTAACCATATTTGGCCAAGCTGAACTTTTGCTGCTTCGACATTAATGTGAATGCCAACTTCTTTTGAACCGGTAAATGCAATGAATCGAGTTTTTGGATGCTTTACTAAAGTATCACCAACCGCAC
>JBBIRP010000178.1:3711-4557 GCA_037441745.1 Ignavibacteriales bacterium | reverse complement strand
TTGGGATATTTTTTATCAATGAAATGTGTGCACCTTTCTGAAGTCCCGTTAATTGTTGTAGCAGTTTGGTGGCTTTTACACATAAATTGTTATCATCCTGAGGTAATTCTTTCTCATTAGTTTCGAAAATTATATTGGGAGTATTCTCGAATATGATTTCATCGTATAAATTTATGTAGTGTAAAATCGTTTCGATATTATGGTAACCGTCGTCACGTTTACCAAGAATTCGCAATCCTAAATTTATTTTTGCAAATGCTTTAAGTGTAATCATTTATTAAATAATACGAGAATGAGAGGAGATATGCAATATTGAACGATGAAGTGGACGAATGTTATGGAAATACTTAATTTGCGTGATTTTTATTTCCTAAGTTTGATATTCAGTAAAATCTTTCGTAAAATTGGTATCATAAAGTTTAATTGGATGACCTTATCTTTAAAAATGGATTTGAAATGAATAGAATGAAAGATATATACAAGTTTATTGAAATCATATTAATGACAATTGTAATTTTCACTTCACAATCAATTTCTTCAATACCACCGCATCCGAGAGTAAAACAGATGATAAAGGAAGGTAAAATTCCAATGCCATATCATCTTGCTTATAGGTCCGAAGCTTTGAAGCGTGGAATTAACGCGCCCTTTAATCGTCCGCTTTTCAAGGGAAGAAATCGTACGAGTTCTCAATTCACCACGTCAAGTGTCAGAGCACTTGCTATTCTTGTCAAATTCACAGACAATCCATCGCAAGTTTCACCTGTTTTTTTTGATAGTTTATTGTTTGGAGCAAATGGACAAACACTAAGAAGTTATTATAACGAAGTATCGTATGGAGGACTT
>JBBIRP010000178.1:0-3695 GCA_037441745.1 Ignavibacteriales bacterium | reverse complement strand
TCCCGAACTCGGCGGGTTGGCAAACGATGCCACAGACTTACAGTTATTATGTGAATGGACAAAATGGATTTGGCTCGTATCCAAGAAATGCTCAAAGACTTACTGAGGATGCAGTAGCTGCAGTAAATCCAATCGTGGATTTTTCGAATTACGATAACGATGGGGATGGTTACGTCGATGCCCTTTTTATAATCCATGCGGGACAAGGGGCAGAATTCACAGGCAACCCAAATCATATTTGGTCACATGCCTGGGTAACTTCGTCACCAATATACGTTGATGGTGTACGCGTATATCATTATTCGACAGAGCCAGAATATTGGCGCAATCCGGGAGATATGACGTGCGGTGTATATGCTCATGAAATGGGACATGCGGTCTTTGGTTTGCCAGATTTATATGACTACGACTATGATTCAGAAGGACTTGGTAGTTGGAGTTTAATGGCTGGTGGAAGCTGGAATGGTTCTTATGGAAATTCACCTTCACATCCTGATGCTTGGTGTCGTTATAAAATGGGATTTTTATCTCCCATAGAAATTCATAAAGATACATTGGCAGTCGATATACCTGCTGTAAGGAATGAAGGCATCGTTTACAAATTATGGAAAGGCGGATCAAGTTCAAATGAGTATTTCTTAGTCGAAAATCGTCAAAAAATTGGCTATGATGCTGCACTTCCCGGTAGTGGATTATGTATTTATCACGTGGATGAATTCCAACCTGGTAATGATAACCAATGGTATCCCGGTCATACATCAAGTGGGCATTATAAAGTTGCACTCGAACAGGCAGACGGGAGATGGGATTTGGAAAAGGATTACAATGGAGGCGATGCAGGCGATCCTTACCCTGGATCATCTGATAGCCGAACATTTGATGATAACTCAACTCCTGACAGTAAAAACTATCTCGGAGAACAAACTTATGTTAGGGTTACTAATATCAGCAATAGCCAACTTATAATGAAAGCAGACTTCACCGTTGAGATCGTACCTCCTGAAATCAATGTTGACCCACTTTCTGTTGCTGTGACCGTAAGTCCAGGTGATACCACACTCCGACATATTGAGATCCAAAATACAGGGATGGGAAGTTTACATTATTGGATTGAATCAACAACGCTACAATCTTTTAATCTTCCCCAAAAATTAAAAAAGAGCATAACCAGAACAGGCGGTCCTGACAGTTTTGGTTATTTTTGGGTAGATTCTGATGAACCGGCAGGTGCAGTTTTCGATTGGATAGATATTACAAACATTGGAACACCTGTCACGCTAACTGATGATGGAAGTACCGAATTTATATCGCTTGGTTTCGATTTTCCATTTTATGGAAATATATTTAATCAAATATCTATCTCTTCTAATGGTTGGGTAAGTTTTACAGATGCTGGGGATTTTCTTCCAGTTTCACCACTCCCTTCTGTATGGTCCGCTCGTAATCTAATTTCTATTATGGGTGCGGATATGTATCCTACCGGAACATGCTATTATTATTCAGATATTCTAAACAATCGTTTTATTGTGGAGTATTTTAATTGGGGTTTATTTGGAGTCGAATCTCCTGATTATACAATGGAAATTATTATTCAAAAAGATGGTAAGATTAAGTTACAATATTTACGTATGGATGGGAATGTAACTGGATATGTAACGGGTATACAAAATTCTTCGAGAGATATTGGTTTGATGGTCGGTTATGGAGAAACATATTTAAAAGATAGTTTAGCAGTGGAAATCAAGCTTATGCCACAGTGGTTATCTGTATATCCGATAGAAGGAATTGTTCCATCGGGGGAAAGTAGATACTTAACATTAAATTTTAATTCTGATGAAGTTTTGCCTGGTAATCATACTGGTAGTTTCGTTATAAACAGTAATGATGTAGATGAACCCACTACCTTAATCAGTATTGAAATGAATGTTCATGATGAACCTAATATCAAGATATCCAACGGAAATATAAATTTTGGACAAATTTATTTAGGTACTAGTGGATTGGAGACTTTGATTGTGAGGAATAGAGGAACTCAGAATCTTTCGGTCATCGATATATCTACATCCGATACTTGTTTTAAACCCGATACAGTAAATTTTCTGATAGGTCCAAAGAGTGAACATCATATATTATTGACGTTTACTCCAGATGAAGTTGGAAATATCATGGATAGTTTGATTATAGAGAGTAACGACCCACAAGAACCTTATTATACCGTATTCCTTGACGCAGAAGTAGTTCACCGTCCTATCTTAGCATCATCACCTGATTCGTTTAATTATACACTTATAAGAGGGCAGATGGATTCGGCGATAATTCATTTAGAGAATCATGGATTAGGTGAATTGCATTACGATTTATATATCCAACCAATAAATTATATCCTCGGTGATACATCTGTATCATTGAATAGCTTGTCAAGTACACGTGGTAATATTTACACATTTAATGATGTAACAATACTTCAAAGATTTAAAGCGTTCATGGAGATCAATTCTTTTATTCAGTTAAGTTTTGTGGTCTATGAAGCTTTACAAAAATCAGGTCCTTATTCATTGATTTACTCGGGGCAAAGAAATGTTTCTATCGGTAGGAAATTCTATGAATCTGATGATATCAATGTAAAATTACAGCCCGGCAAATTTTACTTTATCGGAGTCTCAAATTCAGGACAAACTATATTTTACCGCCAGACGAGGATAATGCCGATCGATACATTATTCGGAAGAATTGAAAGTGGAGCTAATGGGTATTATCCACCTCCAACCATTATTACACCATTTATTTATTCGTACATGCTTTGGAATCAAGAACTATCGCTCGCTCCTGGTATAATCGAGGGAACATTCAATGATAGTGGAGTTATTGCATCGATGGATTATAAAGATATTCAGTTTAAAATTAATTCAGCTGTTCAATATGGAACATATCATACGAGTTTTATTATTAAAAACAACGATCCATTCTTATCAGAAAAAATTATACCATTATCATTGGCTGTAAAGTTTCGAGGTATAGATGTCCAGAGTGATTGGAATTTGCTATCGGTTCCCTTCCATACAATAAATCAGAGTAAAGATTATTTATTCCCCACTTCTTCTTCACTGGCTTTTGGATATCAAAATGGATATTCAGTAAGTGAATCATTACAAATTGGTTCAGGTTATTGGTTGAAGTTCCCTGCAGGCGAGATAATTGGAATTGAAGGTTTAAATATTCAAAAAGATACAATATCTGTTCATCGTGGTTGGAATTTAGTTGGTTCGCTATCATATCCAACTCTTGTTAACACTATTATTTCAACTGGGCCGGGAATTATTGCTTCTAATTTTATCGGTTATTCAAAAGAAGTTGGATATTTTAATGAAGATACATTACAGACTGGCAAAGCTTACTGGGTTAGAATGAGTGATTCTGCGAGATTAGTTTTGAATAGTGATGTTACTATTCAAATAAATAAAACGAAAGAAACAAATGGATTTGAAAGATCCTTTAGGGTAATGTCGACTGATGGTGTGGGATTTAATGAAATTTCATCTATTAAGTTTACTGATGCACGTGGAAATGTTCAAACGATTTACTTTGATGCAAAGAATGATAAGATAGATGTTGAAAAATATGTTTTACCACCCATTCCACCAGCTGATGTTTTTGATGTTAGGTTTGCAAGCCAGCGAAACATTGAAATTGCAACA
>JBBIRP010000177.1:0-4572 GCA_037441745.1 Ignavibacteriales bacterium | reverse complement strand
GAACCGATTTCGAAAGTACCGGTGGCTATATCAAGTGTTCGAGCTTCTGGCAGTAATCGTCTGAGAGCTCCTAAGACTGTACTGTCGCTTCGATTATCAAGAATTGAAGGAAGTGGTTTTGTCATATTTATTTAATCCTTCACTCAAGAATTCATAAATTTCTTATTAATATTTCAGCAATTTGAACCGCATTTGTTGCTGCTCCTTTGCGAAGATTATCTGAAACAATCCATAAATTCAATCCATTCGGGATAGTATTATCACGTCTAATTCTTCCAACATAAACGTCATCTTTCTCGTGCGCCAAAATTGGCATCGGGTAGATGCTTTTTGTTATATCATCTTGGACTTTGATTCCTGGGGCTTTCTTCAATAAATCAAACACTTCTTCAATCTTAAATGGTCGTTCGAATTCTATGTTTACTGACTCACTGTGCCCACCGATTACAGGTACACGTACGCATGTTGCAGTAATATGAATTGAATCTTCTCCCATTATCTTTTTTGTTTCATTGACCATCTTGAGTTCTTCTTTTGTGTACCCATTTTCTGTGAATGAGTCGACTTGAGGTATGACATTGTACGCAATTGGGTGTGGAAATTTCTTTTCAGTCACACCATCGTTCGCTATTTCTCCCTCAAGCTGATCAAGGGCTTTTTTGCCAGCACCAGTAACACCTTGATATGTGGATACAATGATTCGTTTTATTCTAAAAAAATCGTGTAATGGTTTCAATGTCACAACTAGTTGAATAGTTGAACAATTTGGATTGGCAATAATTCCTTGATGCTTAGAAATATCCTGTGGATTTACTTCGGGAACAACCAATGGAACGTTCTGTTCCATCCGCCATGCACTACTGTTATCTATGACGACCGTTCCTGAATTGACTGCCATTGGTGCATATTCTTTGCTAATTGTTCTACCCGCAGAAAAGAGAGCTATGTCTATAGTTTTAAAACTATGTGCATGCAATTCTTCTATTTGAATATCCTGATTTTTAAATTTTATAGTTTTACCAACTGATTTTTTAGAAGCTATTAAGTGAAGATTCCCGACAGGGAATTTTCTTTCTTCGAGAACCTGTACCATCTTGCGACCTACAAGTCCTGTTGCACCTACTATAGCTACATTATATTTTTTCATACTCTTGTTACATAATTAAAATATTTTAAGATCACATCTGCTAAGATTTTGACGTCTGGTGTAAGAGCATCAGCTACAGGAAGTCCCGTTTGCCTTTCTATTAATTCCTTAGCTTGTTGAGTTTGTTCTTTCGTCATCATAACTGTGTTTATTGCAACACCGACAACTTTAGTTTTTTTGAATGGTCTCAGGATCATTTCGTGTAGCTCAATCAATTTGTTGATATCGGTAATCTGAAAACCGTAATCATCCTTTTCACGAATAGGATGATGAACTAAAATCATTGCATCGGGCATAACGCCATGCATCAATCCGAGCGTAACGCTAGAATACCCTTGATGTGTAAGCGAACCTTGTCCTTCTATGTGGATGAATTCATACCCAGCTTGAACAGATTTTTCAACTTCCAACTCAATAGCACCTGCGATATAATCCCCAACCAGCGAATCCACACAAACCCCTTTACCTGAAAGTAACATACCCGTTTGTCCAGTCGCCACAAAATCCGATTTCAGCCCTCTTCGGAGAAATTCTTTATGAAGTTCCAAAGATGCAGTCATTTTCCCGACATTACAATCAGTTCCGACGGTTAGAATTGTTTTTGCTTTCCGAATTTTCCAAAAACCTTTAGCAACGATTTCGTACTCTGGTGGTACTTTCCTGAGATCGATTATCTGAACATTGAATTTTTTTGCAAGCGTTGAGAATTCAAAATCATCCAATAAGTATGAATGGAGTCCACTTACTATATTTAATTTATTCTCAATTGCTTCATTTATAATTTGTCTCCACGACTCTGGTAATTTACCACCAGTCGGAGCGATACCAATAAGCAGAGTATTTGGTTTGTATTGTAATGCATTTTGAAGATTCTTTACGATTGGAATATTTTCACCAAATCCGATTACATCTTGAGAAAATTTGTCAGCTTGGGTACTATCTATTATGCAAACAATCTGTTTAGGTATATAACGAATCGCCTGATTTGCGGTTTTAGATGTGAGTAGACCAAATTTCCCTTCCGCTAATATAACGTATCTACGTTTGCCATGCATATAACTATTAGAAGAAAATATTAATAATCATTTGGAATGGTGTTGTTAACGTTTTAATTATATTGATGAATAAAAAATGGAATGGAGGCCAACGCATCAGAATTAAGATGATAAAAATCCCAAAAAATCCGATCCGTTGATAGTTTTGATTTAAATCTTCAGGAAGTAGTGATGCAATTACATGAGAACCATCAAGTGGTGGTATCGGTATTAAATTAAACACTCCCAACACAATATTGAGCGTAATTCCACCGGCAAACATACTAAGCAAGAAATTAAATCCTTGTTCGAAGAGTGGATTTATGTGAACAAAATACGGACTAATGATACCTGTGACAATAAATAGCAAAGTGCAGAGAAATGCAAGTACGAGGTTTGATAATGGACCCACAACAGAGACGAGTATATCATCTCTTCTGTAATTAGAGAAGTTAAGAGGATTTACAGGTACAGGCTTTGCCCAGGCAATGAAGATTTGTCCTGCCATTATTAAGGAGAATAATGGGACAATGATCGAGCCTATCAAGTCGATATGTGGAATTGGATTTAGTGTTAATCTCCCCATCATTTTTGCTGTTGGGTCACCCAGCTTGAGTGCCATCCAGCCATGTGCTAGTTCATGAATTACTACCGAAAAAAGAAGTATAGGGAGGATGTATAATTGTTCAATCATAAAATTATCTATTAAATCAGAGTGAGCTTATTCGTCATGATGCTTCGGAGCGAAATCGTTCAACACGCTCCCGTTTAGATTCACCAAATGAAAAACATTTTTCAAAATCTGGTTTGTAGCCTTCTGCAGTAAATGTCCCAGTTCTTGGATTCAGAACATAATCTCCCCGATATTTTCCTGCTGTAATCATTTGGAGTATTTCAAGAAATCTATCAATGTCTTCTTCGTTGTTATAACAACCAAGCGAAGCTCTTACTAAACCTGGAATATTCGACTTATTCCCTGCAACCATTTCAGCTGTTAGTTTTTTATCATCTTCAGGATTCATTTTTAGCAAACGCTTCACATATGGATGAGCACAGAAACAACCATTGCGAAGACCGATACCGCCTTCGGTTCCAAAGATTGCAGCAACAAGAGCATTATGCATTCCTTCGATGTTAAAAGTTATCACACCAACTTTGTTTTTTAGATTATCCGTAGGGCCAAAGAGTATAACTTTTGGTATTCTTTTCAGTCGTTCATATGTATATTCAAGCAATGCAGTTTCATGTTCAGCAATTTTATCCATTCCCACTCCCTCAAGTATAGTAATTGCTTTTGCTAAAGCGATTGCGCCGACGACGTTTGGACTTCCAGCTTCTTCTTTTTCTGGTGGTTCACTCCAATGAACTTCATCAAGTGATACCGCAGTTACCACACCACCGCCAACAACATCAGGGTCACCTTTTTCAAAAACTTCTTTTGGCCCTATTAAAACACCCGTTCCAAAAGGCGCATACATCTTGTGTGCAGAAAATGCTATAAAATCGATATGTGATGGATCATCATTTGGTAGTACATCAATTGCTCTGTGAGGTGCGAGCTGTGCTGCATCTACAAATATCTTTGCTCCTGCTTCGTGGGCCCACTTGGCAATCTCGCGGATCGGATTACAAATTCCAGTGATATTCGAAGCACCGGTGACCGCTACTAATTTAAGTTCTCCTTTGAAACTCTTAATAGCTGATTTAAGTTCATCCAATCTTAAATAACCATTATCCTCGACATTTATATGAATGACTTTACAATGTTTCCTCCAGGGTAAATCATTTGAATGATGTTCCATCATAGTCGATATTATAACATCATCTCTAGAAAGATTAAGACGATTACTCAATTTGTTGATCGCTTCTGTAGAATTTTTAACTAATATAACCACATTTGAATCTTGCCCAGCTTTTACAAAATCACCAATTATATCGTGTGCGTGGTCATAAAGATCAGTAGCAATAAGTGATTTGAATCCTGTTCCTCTGTGAACCCCTGAGTACCATGGTAAAAAATCCTCAATACATTTTAATACACTTTTGAAAGTGGGTGTACTTGCAGCATTATCTAAAAAAACGTATCTCTGCATTTTGCCATCGAGGAGCGGAACCTTTGTGTCAATTCCAATTATTTCTTCTCTTAAATGTTTTAAAGTTTTGGGTAATGAATTTGTTTGTTGCATGTTATCCTCTTGGATGAAATGTACGATGAACCTCTTTTAAGTATTCTCTGTCAATATGTGTATAGATCTGTGTTGTGGATATATCCGAATGACCTAACATTTCCTGGACTGCTCGTAAATCGGCACCTCCTTCAAGCAAATGTGTTGCAAACGAATGGCGGAACGTATGTGGATGGACTTCTTTATTTATTCCTGATCTCAGTGT
>JBBIRP010000176.1:0-4659 GCA_037441745.1 Ignavibacteriales bacterium | reverse complement strand
AAAATGTTTGGTAGTTTAACTTTTAACGAAGTCTTCGATCGAGCATCTGCAATTGTTATGACGGGCGACAAAACGATGTTTTGGATTACATTGCTGTTATTTTTGGGTGCAACAGGTAAATCTGCACAGATACCGCTCTACATATGGCTCCCAGATGCAATGGCTGGTCCAACACCTGTAAGCGCATTGATTCATGCTGCGACTATGGTTACTGCTGGTGTTTATATGATTGCTCGTTGTTCAATTTTGTATGCCCTTGCACCAACCTCGATGGAGATTGTTGCAATAATTGGGATTGCGACAGCTTTCTTTGCTGCGACAATGGGATTGGTACAAAATGATATAAAGAAAATCCTTGCATATTCAACTATCAGTCAGCTCGGTTATATGTTCCTGGGACTTGGAGTTGGTGCATTCGCATCTGGAATTTTTCATCTAATGACACACGCTTTTTTCAAAGCACTGTTGTTCCTTGATGCTGGTGCAGTAATTCATGCAATGCATGAAGAACAAGACATTCAGAATATGGGTGGCTTAAAGGCAAAAATGCCAACAACGTATTTTACATTTGTTATTGCAGCTTTAGCAATCGCGGGTATCCCTCCTTTCTCAGGGTTCTTCAGCAAAGATGAAATTTTATGGAAAGCTTTTTCTGAAGGTTCTGGATTTTATTTCATAATAGGGTGGCTCACAGCTGGCTTAACAGCATTTTACATGTTCCGACTCGTCTCATTGACATTTGGAGGAAAGGAACGGTGGACTAGCGATAAGCATCGCGGCGTATCGAGTCATGAACCACATGAGGCACCAAAAGTGATGACTGTGCCCTTAATAATTCTCGCTGTTCTTTCTGTGATTGGAGGTTTTGTTGGAATTCCACACTCGCTCGGCGGCGGTAATGCAATTGAACAATGGCTTGAACCAGTCTTTGAACAGGCAAATCTGCATTTGATAAAAATTCATTACGATAGTTTAACTGCAGAATATACGTTGATGGTTTTATCTGTTGTTATAGGAATTGCAGGAATATTCCTTGCACGGAAGATTTATTTAAAAAGGCCAGAATTAGTTGAGCAATTTTCTAATTCGTTCAAAGGTGTTTATAATTTATTGTGGAATAAATATTTTGTTGACGAAACGTATGATGCGGTAATTGTAACGCCCGTTGTAAAAGGTTCAGAAAAATTGCTTTGGAAGGGATTTGACATTGGTATAATTGATGGACTGGTAAATGGAACTGCAAAGTTTATTTCTTGGATGAGCAATTATATGAGGAAAATTCAAGTAGGCTTTGTACAAAACTATGCAATGATATTTATTTTTGGGATAATAATTGTGCTTGGCATTTTAATTTTAAGGTAAGTGAATAAAGAATTTTATCACGAAAAGTATAATGTTTAATCTGCTCACATACATAATTTTTCTACCTCTTATTGGGGGGATACTCATCTTTTTTTATAATCGAGAAAGAATCACCACAATCAAAGCATTTGGGATAGCTATTAGCATTCTTACTTTTATTCTCTCGTTATTTTTATACTTCGAGTTTGATGCCTCTAATCCACATTTTCAATTTCAGCATAAAGTTCTTTGGATTTCAGGATTAAATATTTCGTACAACGTAGGTGTTGATGGTCTATCCATTCTTCTGCTAATGCTAACAACTTTTTTGACGCCCATCGCTTTACTATCATCATGGAAAGCAATTGAGAAGCGTTTAAAAGAATATACCATTATGATGCTTTTCCTTGAGTCGGGAATGCTTGGTGTGTTTTGTGCGCTTGATATGTTTCTGTTTTATGTTTTTTGGGAAGCGATGCTGATTCCGATGTACTTCATCATTGGTGTGTGGGGTGGAGGAAATAGAATTTATGCTGCCATAAAATTCTTTGTCTACACAATGTTTGGCAGTTTGTTAATGCTTGTTGCGATTATCTGGCTTGGTTATTATGCTTCAACGCAACCGAACGGACAATTTACAACTGATTTGATCCATCTTTATAATATTGGGCCAACAATTCCACTGGCTATTCAAACATGGATGTTTCTTGCGTTTACCCTAAGTTTCTCGATTAAAGTACCAATCTTTCCATTCCATACATGGCTACCTGATGCTCATGTTGAAGCGCCAACAGCAGGAAGTGTTATTCTTGCTGGTGTCCTTTTGAAAATGGGGACTTATGGTTTGCTTCGTTTTTCAATTCCGCTTTTTCCGCAAGCAACTATGGAGTTCATGCCTTATATTGCTGGGCTTGCGGTATTCGGAATTATTTATGGTGCTCTTGTTTCGATGGTTCAAACAGATATCAAGAAACTTGTAGCATATTCATCGGTTAGCCATTTGGGTTTTGTCGTACTTGGTATCTTTGCACTTACTGAAGAAGGAATTCAAGGTGCAATTATACAGATGGTCAATCATGGATTATCTACGGGAGCTTTATTTTTAATTGTCGGTATGATTTACGAACGGAGGCATACGCGAGAGATTGTTGAGTTTGGTGGTTTGGCAAAAGTGATGCCAATATTTTCAACATTTTTTATGATAGTTTCACTCTCGTCAATTGGGTTGCCGAGTCTCAATGGATTTATCGGTGAATTTCTAATTCTTCTTGGTTCTTTCCGCTCACCATTTTTAAGTCAATGGTTTACGATCTTCGCAGCAACGGGGGTGATTTTTGCTGCTGTTTATCTTTTATGGATGTATCAACGAGTTATATTTGGTAAAGTAACAAATCCATTAAACCAAAATCTTCTCGATCTTTCGAAACGTGAAATTGCTGTTCTTGTGCCCGTCTTAGTGTTTATAATTTGGATTGGAGTTCACCCAAATACTTTTCTGAAACAATCAGCATCAACAACTAAAAAAATCGTGTCAGTCGTTACACAAAAAAAATTACCTCGTTTTGCAGTATCGCAGCATCGAGCTACTGAACAAGTAATGAGATGAAATATTCTTTCTTGATGCGAATCGTTTTCGTTCTCATTTTGATTTTAATAGGAACGATCCCAACGTTTGCAAACGAAGGATACGAAGTTGTTCCTGTGACCCCGTGGATGATCATACCGTTTATTTTTCTTTTACTCTCAATTGCGATTATACCGTTTATAGACCGCCATTGGTGGGAAAAGTATTATCCACATATTTCGTTCGTTTTAGGGACAATTACGGTCGTATATTACGTGTTTTTCCTTCATAATTCAGGTCGGATAATTCATACTGGCATTGAATACATCAGTTTCATAATTCTCATTGGGTCTTTATTCGTAGTTTCGGGCGGAATTCATATCAGGATTCGGGGTAGATCTACTCCATTATCGAACGTTACTCTATTGGGAATTGGAGCTATTGTTTCTAATTTTCTTGGCACAACTGGTGCCTCGATGATTTTAATTCGTCCATATCTTAGAGTTAATAGATACAGACTACGACCGTTCCATATTGTTTTTTTTATTTTTATTGTTAGTAATATAGGTGGTGCTTTAACACCTATTGGGGATCCACCACTATTTCTCGGTTATCTTAAAGGAGTTCCTTTTTTCTGGGTGTTTGGTGCTGTTTGGTATATATGGTTGTTTGTGCTCGGGATAATCTTGCTTATTTTTTTCGTATTCGATTATTTCAGTTTTTGGAAATTCGAACATAGCCCCGACCGAATACCTGAATCAGAACTACATGAAGAAGCAGAAGTAAATGGTTGGCACAACGTTTTTTTCCTTCTCGTGATACTCATTTCGGTTTTTATTCAAAAGCCGCAGTTTATCAGAGAACTATTGATGATAATTGCCGCCGTTGGATCGTACAAGACGACGAAGCAAGAAGTTCATAAGAAAAATGATTTCAATTTTATTCCTATAAAAGAAGTTGCAATTTTATTCTTGGGTATATTTGCTACAATGGTCCCGGCACTTGATTGGCTCGAACTCAATGCTTCAAAGATAGGAGTTAATTCTGCGGGACAATTCTATTGGGGGACTGGAATACTGTCGAGTTTTTTAGATAACGCTCCGACATATCTAAATTATTTAAGTGGTGCCATTGGTTTATTCGTCGATCAAGATATTATAACTCAGGTACAGCATTTAATAATGACCAAAGGTTCTGATATCGGAACAGTAACCGGTATACATACCGAGGAGATAAAAAATACATTTGTAACTTTAATGAGATATCATTCCGACTTGGTTGCAGCAGGTAACGTACCATTATCTGATATTCAAGTTTGTTATTTAATTGGAAATCATGAGATTTATCTGAAAGCAATTTCGGTTTCCGCTGTTTTCTTTGGTTCATGTACATACATCGGTAACGGACCGAACTTTATGGTGAAATCTATTGCTGAGCAAAGAGGAGTAAAGTGCCCAAGCTTCGGAGGATATATCGGTAGATATTCACTTCCAATTTTAATTCCAACATTTATTTTTGTTTGGTTGTTGTTTTTTAGATAATCCTAGTTACTCATCAAAAGCTAAAGTGTTTAAAAACAACTTGCGAGCATTACTTATATTTTTTAAATTTATTAAGCTAATGGATTTATGAAAGAATTAATTAACATAAGCGATTATATTTTTCCAATCTCTGTCATTGTTGGTTCAATTCTTTTAGGCATTGCATTCGAAAAAATTATATTCAATCGAATACACCGCTTAGCCTTGAAAACT
>JBBIRP010000175.1:3521-4674 GCA_037441745.1 Ignavibacteriales bacterium | reverse complement strand
ACGAGCGGTGTTCCTTATACACGCTCTGTGATTTATAACCCGTTCTTCGGTGGAGTAACTGAAGTTCCTCCGACCGGGGGCATAAATCAGGCATACACTCCATGGACGACACGATTAGATGTTCGGTTAGATCGTGGATTTTCAATTGGACCGTTGAATATGATAGCTTCATTCTATATACTTAACGCACTCAATTCCAAAAATGTATACGGAAATGGATACACTGGAGCAGTAGCAGGCACTGTTTATAGAGGCACAGGCTTACCGGATAATTCAGGGTGGTTATCAACGCGTGAAGGTCAAGAATGGGCTGCTCTAAATGGGCCAGAAGCTGTATCAGTTTTCAAAGCTCGAGAAAACGATCCATCGAACTTTGGTATACCACGGCAAATACGACTCGGTTTAAGAATTGAGTACTAAATCAGGCTGAGAAAAAGATATGAAAAATTTCTTCAAAAAATTTAGGAGAACCACTATATGAAAAAAATTAATTACTTTTTGCTTGTGCTATCTATAGCGATGTTCATGATATCAACAGGAATTAGTTTAGGTGGGCAACGCATGGATAGTAAAAACAAAATCAAAAAGCCATCGAGTATAACCACTCGAGGTGATTGGGTTGTTTTTGATGTAAATAATATTTCTACATTCATTCGAAACAATGGTTCGTTCAACAGAGATCCAGGAACAGGTAATGCTGGTTTTGAATGGCCTAAGGGAACTGGAAACACTGCAAACTATGCATCGGGAATTTGGCTGGGTGGATTGGTGGATGATACTCCTCGTGTAGCTGTAGCTGAATATTCTTATGAATTTGATGCAGGACCAATTGCGAGCGGTGTGGATCCTGAAGATTCTCGATGGAAAGTCTATAAAATCCGGAGAGGTGATAATGAATTAACCAACCCCGATTATGCCAATTGGCCATTTGATCAAGGGGCACCCTATACACTTGATGCCACGGGAAATATAATTCCCAAGATAATTGGTGATATGACTGTATTTACTGTTTTTAATGATAACAATCAAGAACTACATACAAATATGAATACGAAACCATTAGGCATCGAAGTCCAACTTACTGCGTTTGCTTTCAATCGTTCTGATGCACTTGGAAATACAATTTATTATAAGTGGAAACTTATAAATAAAG
>JBBIRP010000175.1:0-3511 GCA_037441745.1 Ignavibacteriales bacterium | reverse complement strand
AACATAAAAGATGCATACGTAACCGTTTGGACTGATATAGACCTCGGTGATTCAGGTGATGATTACGATGGATGTGATACAACGTTAGGACTCGGTTATACTTATAACGCCGACCCAGTGGATGGAGTTTACGGAAGTGCAGTGCCTGCAACTGGATTTGATTTTCTACAAGGTCCACTAGTTCCAGGTAATGAAACAGATACCGCTAAATTCCCTGATGGTAGGATATTCCCGGGGAAGAAATTCCTAAAAATGACCTCTTTCTTAAAATACAGTAATGACGCGAGTGATTTAGGAAATCCAAACAATGGCCAAGAGGTATACAATTATATGAAAGGTTATACCCGTTCAGGGTTAAGAATTCTAGATGATCTCGGTAATCCAGCTGACTTCATGTTCCCCGGTGATCCAAATCTATCTTATGACGCAGCGACAAACTGGATTGAACAAGGTTCTGGTGGTGATAGAAGATTTATGATGAGTGCCGGACCATTTAACATGGCTCCTGGAGATACACAAGAAATCGTTGCAGCTAACCTGATAGCACAAGGTAGCGATTATCATAATAGTGTCACTGTTTTAAAAAATGCAGATAAAGCTGTTCAACTTGCATATGATTTAGATTTTAATCTTGCAGCTCCGCCACCAACCCCAGACGTTATCGGAGTTGGTTTGGATAACCAAATTGTTCTCTATTGGGGAGAAAACGATGATCTTGCAAATAAAATAGAATCTTTCAGCAATCTAGATCCATTAGCCGAAGCCGGTGGAGCAGCAGATCCTTATTATGAGTTTGAAGGATATGCAATCTACCAACTTGCGAATAAATCAGGGGATGATCCACGACTTATACAGATTTTCGATGTTAAAAATAATGTAAAAGAAATAAACGATCAGGTTTTCGATCCTGCATATGGCACAATAACAAAAGTTGTAAAACCCGGCTCAGATAATGGCATAAAGAGATCGATTCGACTTACTATGGATAAGTACACAAACGATAAATTTTATAATGGTAAAGATTATTATTTTGCAGTTACAGCTTATACATATAACGGAGAAAGTGTCCCGAAGACCTTAGAAAGCCCTTTCAAGATTATTACCGTTAGACCTCAATTAACACCAATTGGCGACACTTATAAAAGTAAATATGGTGATACGATAGGTGTAAGAGACCCTGTTCTAGGTTATATCGTTGCATCTCACGACAGTGGACTGAGTCAAGGATATGTTATTCCAGTTGTAATAAATCCTTCTGTAGTGACCGGAGATAAGTATGAAGTGAGATTTAAATCAGATACCACAGGAGAGATGTACTGGTATGTACGTAATACAACAAAGAATACAACGGTAATAAGTAAGAATACTAATCAAACTGGAGACGATCAATATCCTGTTGTCGATGGTATAATGATAAAAGTAGTTGATGCTCAAGTTGGACTAAATCCAACTTATGGTGATAATGGTACATTATTATTACCCGAGAATCCAGATTCACAATGGATAACAGGTAACGGTGATTTTTGGGGTATGCCATATTTTGAGGGTGGGCTTGATTTAGGGGCGTATATTGACTATTACTTAGGATATACTTCTAATAATTTCCCATTCGGCGATTATCCACGAATAACGGAAGTTCGATTCACCCCTGGTGATTCTTCATATGCATATCGATATAGAAGAACCAATGTTGGTGGTGTCACAAGATATCGATTCCAGGATATGGCGAAAATTCCAGTATCTGCATGGGATATGTCAGATCCGACATCTCCACGACAATTGAACCTTGCTTGGAGAGATCAAGTTGTGGATGGAATTTGGGATCCAACTACTAGTCCTGTTGAAGTGCTGGTTGTTTGTCCCACTACCTACGATCCAACAGGATCAACATATGGAGACGGTGGACCATGGGAAAATGATGCAATATATGTTCTTGGACTAGCGGTAAAAGAAGGCCATACATTTATGGAATCTCCCAACACACTCTCGATTAAGAGAAATGTATTAAATACTCAAGCTGATATATTTAGTTTCTCAACATCTTCGAGTCGTGCTGAAAAAGATAATATATCACTTGCAAAAAATCAACTAGATAGGATTATGGCTGTACCAAACCCATACTTCGGTGCTAATGCGTATGAACGAAATCAATTCGGTAAGATTGTTCGATTTACTAATTTACCAAAGAAAGCAACTATTCGCATATTCAATTTAGCATCTGACTTAGTTAAAGTAATTGAGAAAGATGATAACCTTACAACGTCCGATTGGGATCTCCGCAACAAATATGATCTACCAGTTGCAAGTGGAATGTATGTAGTTTACATAGATATGCCCGGTATTGGTACGAAGATTTTAAAAGTTGCTGTTATAATGGCTGAAGAACGGTTGGATAATTTCTAATCGATTATAAAATGATATTGAAACTTATTGAAAAAAATTTAGGAGAGTATAAAATGAAGATAAAAAATTATTTTTCCATCATTCTCCTACTGCTTATACCATTGCTTATTAATTTAAACATGAGCTATGGCGGTTCCGAGAGACGCACGGGCACCGCCGGAGCAATGGAATTATTAATTCCAGTAGGATCACGTGGTTCAGCAATGGCTGGCTCAATCAGTTCTTTTGCAGCAGGTGTTGAAGCTATCCATTGGAATCCTGCCGGAGTGGCAAATCAACAAGGGGTTGAAGCAATGTTTTCAACTTTAACCTATATTGCCGACATCCGATTGAATTATTTTGCTGTCACTTCTAATTTTGGTGACTTTGGCACATTTGGAATTTCTCTAAGGTCATTAGATTTCGGTGACATTCCAATAACGACAGTTAGTTTACCCGAAGGAACTGGTGGATATTACTCACCAAACTACATCACGGGCGGTTTAACCTATTCAAGAAAATTCACAGACCGAATCCATGCTGGGATTACCGTTAAAGTGATTAGCGAAAAAGTTATTCGTACTAGTGCTTATGGAGTAGGAGTTGATCTTGGGGTACAATACATTTCTAAAGAATCGGGTATCAAATTGGGTGTCACACTAAAAAACCTTGGACCTGGTATGACCTACGACGGTCCAGACCTTGAAAGCTTTGTTTCTTTACCCGGACAGGAACCCGGATCTCGACAGCGTGCACTTAGATTACCGAGCGCTGAATTTGAGTTACCATCTACTTTGGAAATTGGCCTTGGTTATGATCTGAAAATTGCCGATCAGCATATGATGACATTTGCAGGTGATTTCCAAAATACTAATTTTGGTCATGATGAATACAGACTCGGAGCTGAGTATGGGTATAACGATATGTTTTTTGCTCGAGGTGGCTATATGATATCACAAAGTCAGGATGACAATATATATGGTCCAACTTTTGGTGTAGGTGTTAATATACCAGTAGAGAGTTCAACAATCATTTTCGATTATGCTTATAGACATGTAAAGTATTTTGATGCTAACCAATGGTTCACTGTTAAAGTCACTTTCTAAAATATTTTATCATTAATTCTTTA
>JBBIRP010000174.1:0-4681 GCA_037441745.1 Ignavibacteriales bacterium | reverse complement strand
AAAGTTGCCGCTACGTTTTTGGTTCTTCGTAATTCAAATATAATATCAAATCCTTTTACTGTTCCAAAGTCAACATTTTCAAATGATTCATAGCTATTTGGATAAGCAGGGTCAATTTTCGTACCAACATTTCTTGCTTGAATTAAATCTTTTATTTCCTTATAGAATCCAGTGATACTCAATGCGGCATTATCACTTATTAACTGACGAAAACCTAACTCATATGATATTGTTCGTTCTGGTTTTAAATCTGGATTTGGAATCCGTGTTGAGAAAGGAGAATCTTTCATCATTCTATCTTCCCAAGTTTTACTAATCAGAACATATTGCAGTGGTGGCATTTGCAAGAATGTTCCATATTGTGCATGGAATACTGCACGATCAGTAATTGGGAAAGAAAAACCTAATCTTGGACTCCAAGTAGTGAAACCTTTTGAATCTTGTAAGTCTTCTGGTCCAAATACACCACCCTTAAGATCCTCTCGTTTACCGAAAGGATTCAATGGATCTTTTACAACCTTTTCATTGGCATTGAAATAATCCATTCGTATACCAAAGTTTAACACTAAATCTGATAATTCAACTTTGTCCTGTGCATAAGCTGCAAAGTATGTTGGTTTCTTAGGACCCTCCTTATGGTTGTTAAAGAAATCATTTACGTCATTAACGTCACCATCGTATTCGCTTGCTCCATCATATGTATAACCATAATATTCTACATTATTATTTCGATAGCCTTGCCACCCTGCACTTGCACCTGTACCAGAAACAGCTAAACCCATTGGGTTTATAGTATATCGTCTAATTTTATGAGCTCGATATTCAGCTCCAAATTTTAAAAGATGATTACCTTCTTGCCTATTTACATCAGCTTTGTACGTAAATATTTCAGATTTTGATTTTGTGAACCTATCTAATACGGCACCTGGAGCTGCAATTGTACTATAAATGTTACCGGGATTTGTCCCAACACTCGGTAACGCAGGATTCTTTGCCGGATCACCATACGATAATAGATCATCAAACCATACGCCGTCTCCACTCTTCAATTGTTCATTAAAATATCCAAATTGAAGTTCATAGAAAGTATTTGGGTCAACGTTGTGAGTAAATCTTCCAAAACCAGAAAATGTAGAATTATCAAACTTTTGATGATGTTCCCAGTCTCTAAATCTTCTGAAGTTGTCCCAATTGTTACCTTCTCGGTTGTACAACATACCACCTACTTTAATATCCATTGTGGATATAGGACGAAATACTAACTTACCGTTCCAGTTCCAACTTTTTGTTGTGGTATTTGGTTTAAAGCCACCTACTGCCCGAGGATCGTTATCAGTTAAGTATTGTCGTTCAGCTGTTAAATAAAAAGTGATCATATTATTGTCGGGAATAATCGGACCACCTAACGCAAATGTAAAGATACTTTGACCAAACGTCGTCGCATCACCAACTTTCGTTTTCTTGTAATGATCAGTTATTACCTCCGCTGCTGCGGTATATTTAGTTCCTCCTTGTTTTGTATTCAGATTGATCACTCCCGACATTGCAGCACCATATTCAGCATTAAATCCGCCAGTTTGTATTTGCAATTCCTCGATTGCGTTCTGATTGATATTGTTGAATGCAGCACTTGCATTGCCAGAAAGTGGATTGTTCACTGTAACACCATCCACTAAATAACTAACTTCTTCAGAACGACCACCTCTTATGTACAATAAATTCGAAGCCTCATTCTTCACAACTGAGGCTTGAAGTGCTACAAAATTCGCAGTACCACGAATTGGCAATGTGTTCATTTCTTCCGAAGTTTGAATTCTTAGAGTATTAGTTTGGTCCTTCTTAATCAAGGGTCTTTCAGCAACAATAACTACTTGTGGCACTTGTACAGCTTCGGGTGGTAAATCAAAATTTAATTCAGTTGTCAACCCAGATGATACACGAATTCTTTGCTGTGTTATAGTTTGGTAACCTACATAACTTGCCTTTATTGTATATTCTCCTGGAGGTACAGCAAGAATCGTGAAACGTCCTTCAACATCTGAGGTTGCCCCTAATGTTGTCCCTTCGATTATAATATTAGCGCTCACTAAAGGTTCTTTTGTTTCCCGGTCAGCAACTTTGCCAGCAATCTTTCCAGTCTGAGCCATTAGGAAACATGGCATTAATATTAAAATCACAAAATTGTAAATGTGTTTTAGCATATGCATGACTCCTTTTTATGTTTATCGTGTATTTTTACAATAAAAATTTTTATACTTTTAGTTGTAAAATAGGATCTCATTAATTTTTCATTTTTCTTGAATTAATATTTCTAATAATTGACATACATTTTATAAAGTAATTTTTGAGGTAAATATACTAAATGATTTATTCGTTATCAAGTATTTCTTATTAAAAAAGTATCAAACAACCTCAAATATCTTGCAGTTTATTACTTTATTCTGTGTTAATTGCCATAATTTAGCGATTTTTAATTTTTTCACATTTTCCATAAAATTATTTGATTTAATACGTTAAATCACCTTTTTATTTCAATTCGTTTAATGTCTTCTTTATTGCAGTAATTATTCGTTGAACATCAGACTCTTGTACATTTCCAATATGACCAATTCGGAACAACTCACTTGCATAATGACCTTGACCTTTACCAAAAATACAACCATATTTATTTTGAATATGATTATGAAATTCTAAACTTTTTATATGTCTTGGTAAGAGGACAGCTGTTACACTGTTTGATGGATTTTTTGATAATATTTCTAAACCCAATTTTTTTATACCCGATCGAAGTGAATCGGCAAGAATTTTATGTCGCTTCCAAATTTTTTCAAGCCCTTCACTATGTATCATTTTCAGAGATTCATCTAATCCCATAAGAAGAGAAATAGCCGGAGTCCAAGGTGTTTGCTCTGATCTGTATGAGTTTAAAATTTTTTTAAAGTCGAAGTAATATTTTGGTAATGAGGATGAACTGAATTTTCTAATTGCTCTCCGGCTTAAAGCCACAAATGCCAATCCAGGTGGGAGCATTAAACCTTTTTGAGATGCTGTAACGCAAACGTCAATACCCCAATCGTCAAATCGAAATTCAAGAGCCCCGATCGAACTGACACCATCAACACAAACCAAAGCGGATGAATTGTTTCTGATAACCTTTGCTAATGATCGTACATCTGTAACCGTACCTGTCGATGTTTCACAATGAACCAAATAAACTGCTTTTGCTTGAGGATGTTTTCTCAATAATCTTAATACCTGAGCAGCAGTTGGAGCTTCACCCCAATCCAATCTTAAATCGATCACTTTCAAACCGAGAGCACGAGGCATTTCGACCCACCTTGCACTAAACTTTCCATTATTTACTGAAATTATCGTATCATCGGGTGAGAATAAATTGACAAAGGTTGCTTCCATTCCACCAGTTCCTGAACTTACCAAGGTTAAAACGGGTTGAGATGTCTGGAAAATATACTGTAGATTTTTATTTATACGAGTAAATAATTTTTTAAATTCATCACCACGATGATAAATGACTTGCTCAGCCATCCTTTTACGAACTTTCTCCGGAACAGATGTTGGACCTGGAGTATAAAGATAATAGTCAGCCATGATGACACCAATTTCATTTATTTCGAAAAAACAATTTTACCAGCAATAATAGTCATTTCGACTTCTGTTTTTAAAATATCTTCTGGTGGTATATTGAAAATATCTTTATTTATGACAGTAATATCTGCCCATTTATTTTTTTCAAGTGTACCTTTTACATTTTCTTGGAACGCCCCATATGATGCCCATTCCGTGAAACATCTTACGGCTTCCTCTCTTGTCATGCATTGTTCTTTGTACCAACCATCAGATGGATTTCCATTTCTACCTTTACGTGTAATAGCAGCATAAATGCCAAAAAACGGATTTACAAACTCTACTGGAAAATCGGAACCACCAACAATATGAGAACCAGTTTTGAGCAATGACCTCCAAGCATAGGCTCCTTGAATTCTTTCTTTACCAACTCGTAATTCAGCCCAGTCCATATCCGATGTAGCGTGCGTTGGCTGCATTGATGGTAATATGCGAAGTCGAGTAAATCTTGGAATATCATTTAAATTAAGGACTTGAGCGTGTTCTACTCGCCAACGTCTGTCGAGACTGGCTGAATTCTTGCCAAGTGCTCTTTCGTAGCCATTCAGCGTCAAATTGTTTGCTCTATCACCAATTGCATGTGTACAAACTTGAAAACCCTTAGCAAATGCATTTTGGCAAACAGTGTCCAGTTCGGCTTCACTCATCATTGTCAATCCTCGATTACCTGGGTCATCACTATATTCTTCGATTAAAGCAGCACCGCGTGAGCCCAATGCTCCATCCATATAAAGTTTCACACTTCTAACGGCTAACATTCCATTACCATATGAATATTCAGGTCCAGTTTGAAGATACTTTAGCCATGTCTCGCCTGGGTAATCAATCGCTGCGTAAATTCGAATCAGACATTCACCTCTATCTATTAACCGTTTGTAAACCTGTAGTGTTTTCAAATCTACTCCCATGTCATGGACCTCAGTTAATCCAAATCTTACACATTCACTAATTGCCAACTTCATTCGTCGCTCAATGTCTTCTTCCGACAATTCAGGGATTATCTTATTGACCAAATCTATCGCGTTATCGATCACTA
>JBBIRP010000173.1:3680-4693 GCA_037441745.1 Ignavibacteriales bacterium | reverse complement strand
AAACAGACCTAAGCTCGATAGATTAATAATTGAATTTCTTCGGGGAGTAAAGCAGATACAGTCTTAATCACATCGCCCCTCAAAGCTTTTTGAACAAGACTGCGTTGTGTTGCACCTAATATTAA
The DNA here is from genome assembly GCA_037441745.1 of Ignavibacteriales bacterium. Classification (GTDB taxonomy): domain Bacteria; phylum Bacteroidota; class Ignavibacteria; order UBA10030; family SZUA-254; genus JACQYX01. The sequence continues at coordinate 4,568 of JBBIRP010000173.1, read as the reverse complement.
ACGATCTACACCAAAGGTTGCAGCATTTTCAGTGATAGTATAACCAATTTCATTTGAAATTACAGTTAAAATTCGATAAGGGATCTTATACTCATCGCAAATATCAATCATCCATTTATTATTCGAAAATGCTTCTGAAGTAAGTTTCTCTGGTAGAGCACCAGAGATTGCAATCTGTTTGACGTTAATAACGAACAAAAAAGCATTTCTTAATTTCGCATCTTCACAAGCTTGTCGTAACAATCGTTGACCGCGACCGCTAACTGCAACCATCATTCGCGAAGAGAATGAAGTAGTTTCCTTCTGAGCCGTTGAAACGCTTGGAACTGAAGGAATAGGTATCGTAGGTGCAACGGCGACACGTCGTCGTCGATTATATTCACGAGTACTCAATCCTAAAACCAACACACTCATTGCAAAAATTAGTGCTTTAGTTTTTTGAACTGCAATCGTTGTTTCTATAAAAAATAAAATTATTGCAGACGCGATCATGAAAATTCTAATTCCTGGAGATAGTTTCAAATCCCTATCAGTTCCCGTTGAACCAATATTAATCATTATTGCTCCGACGACGCCAATCGCATATAGTGATGCTAAGGTAATTACGTCATGAATGATAATTAAAATAAGTATGGGAATGGCTGTAGCAACGATTAGAGGAATAACAGGTACTCCGTGCTTGTTCAATTTTCGTAACTCGCGTGGTAACTCTCCATCGACTGACATCAAGAATTGAATAGCAGTTAATGCATTGATTGCCGTATTACCCGCAGATATCAATAGGAAACCGAGTACAGAACCAATAATCGGACCGAACCAATCACCGATATAGAATTCACTTAGATACCGAATCATTTCTTCTTTATGATCAACTCTGCTTAAATTGGG
>JBBIRP010000173.1:0-3644 GCA_037441745.1 Ignavibacteriales bacterium | reverse complement strand
AAAGTTATTTTTGTCAACACAGCTAATATTGCTTTTCTTGAACTCCTTATTGGATCTTTCATCACACCAGTCATATTTGAGATTGCTTCTATTCCAGAAATCGAGAGAATTATCGCGACGAAGAAGTTCCAATTTGTAATTAAACCACCTGGATGAGGTTCAAGTTTGATTGCTGATACTGCTGGCATGAAAACTACTAATACTAAAACAATAAGTACCACAAGTGTCGCGCTCGAAATTATGATTGCTACACTACCAGCATGTCGGGGACCAAACCAATTTAAAACGCCAATGCACACTATTATTCCTATTGCCCAAAGTTCGGGATTTGAAAGAGCTAAATAGTGACAAGCATCTAGGACTGACAATGATGCCGTGACTACATAATCTGCACTTAGCATCAATGCCCCTATAATAGCAAGGATTTTTGAGCGGTGACTTACGGAACTGTAGACACCACCACCAGCTGGGTATATACGGCAAATTGTGATATAATTGAAGGCGATTAGAATGGTGAAAAGTAGCATCATCATTAGATGCCAACCACTGTAATATCCAGCATGGAAAAAGGCAATTCCCAACACGTATGCGATGCTGGTTCCCCAATCACCATCAAGTATTGCAGCACTGCGAAGCCAGCCTAAAACACGTGGTCGGCTAGTGGAAAGTTCCATAAATCTTTAAAAATTCGAAATCATATAGGTAAAATTGAGGTTTATTATATAAAGAAATTTTATAAAAGTCAAAAAATTAGAATCTGTAGATTACTATGATTCACTCAAATTTTTAGGATTGATGGAGCTATGTTTGAATATTCTGACCTTTCTCAATATATTAAATTTAAGATGAGTATACCTTTTTTCAATAGTCTAAGATTTAAAGTTGGTTTTGGTTATATTGTTCTTGTTTTCATTAATATTGCCGTTACAGCTTGGGCAATTTATAATTTTGGTAAGATAACTCTTTCTTTTAATTCTATTTTAAGCGTTAATTATCCACATGTCGTAATTTTAGAGCGGATGGCGCATTTAGTAGAACGACACGAACATGGATTGATGATGATTTTAAATGGTGATGTCGAGAATGGCTATGCTGAGTTTAAGTTAGCGAAAGACGAATTTTATCAAGTGTTCGATAAGGCAAATGAGCAACGATCGCTACCAGATGCTGGAGCGATTCTTGATAATATCAAATCGACGTATGAAGGTTATCTAATTGTTTCTGATTCATTATTTTCTTTAGCACTAAGGAAAAAGATTAAAGACGCAAGAACGTACTACGGTAATATAGTTCGTCCATTTTCACAGAGATTATCTGATAATGCTTTCTGGTTGATAGAAGAAAATCAAAAGGAGATGATGAACATAGCGAAGAAAGCCAAAGTCACGTCCGACGAAGCGATTATAGCGGTGTTGTTTGCGGCAATAGTTGCTATAATTTTAAGCATTATCACAATGGTTCAATTCACAAGACGAATCATTGAACCTGCAGAAAAATTAACGGAGACTGTGAATCAAATAGGACGCGGTCGGCTCGATTTAAAAATCGATATCACCACTAACGATGAGATCGGAGAATTGAGTCGTGAATTTAATAAGATGACTGAAAGGCTGAGAAAATTTGAGGAGATGAATATAGAAAAAATCATTTCTGAAAAACAAAAATCGGAGACAATAGTTGAAAGTATCTCTGATGCTATCATTGTTTGCAATGCAGAATTAAAAATTCAGTTATTAAATCATTCCGCTGAAGATTTATTGAATTTAAAAGGAATTGATGTGGTTGGAAAGAAAATAGAGGAATGTTTTATTGATGAACGTTTGTTGGAGATATTTCGCTCTCCCGAAAAAACATCTGTTTTAAACCAACCTTATTTGCAGTACAAGCATAACGGCAGACAAATATTTCTACGTCCCCGAGTGTCTCAAATACCTTCCCCACATGGGGGTAAATCAGGTATTGTATTAATTTTACAGGATGTTACACAGTTCAAAGAGCTTGATAAAATGAAATCGGATTTTATGGCTGCAGTTTCTCACGAATTTCGTACTCCGCTTACATCTATCAACATGAGTGTCGATATTTTAAAGCAGAAGTTGTTAGGTGATCTAACTAAGGGCCAAGAAGAGCTTTTAGATGCATCCAAACAAGATTGTGACAGATTAAATAAATTAGTAAAAGAGCTTCTACAGTTATCGAAATTAGAATCCGGTAAACTTGAAATAAAAGAAGAAAAATTAAATTTAATAGAAGTCATAGATTCTGCACTCCATCCAATGCAATTACCATTTAAAGATAAAGGTGTAACATTAAAGTTGAATGCTTCTCCCTCGCTTCCAATTTTTATCGGAGATGCTCAGCAAATTTCTTGGGTTATTTCTAATCTTGTAACTAATGCCCTTAAATACACTGATGCAGGTGGAATAGTCGAAGTTAAAGCAGAAAGTAATGGTACTGAAATTATAATTGAGGTTAGTGACACAGGAAAAGGGATTCCAGGTGAATATTTGGATAAAATTTTTGATAAATTTGTACAAGTAAAGCAAACCCTCAACCCGACACCAGGAAGTGTTGGTCTAGGATTATCTATCGTCAAAGAGATTGTCGAAATGTATGGTGGAAAAATTACCGTAAAAAGTGTACTCGACAAAGGAACAACATTCACAATATACTTACCTATCAGTGAGGTACATTCGGTATGAGTGAACGTGGAAAAATTTTAGTAGTCGACGATGAACCAAACATTTTGAAAACTATAAAAATAGGTTTAGAAGCAAATAATTTGAAAGTTGATGGATTTTTAAATCCTGTTATTGCTTTAGATTCCGTTGAAGATGGTAAATATGATATTGCATTCATTGACCTTATGATGCAGCCAATTGATGGTATGCAATTATTAAGAGAAATTAGTCGAAAGTCACCATATACAACTTGTGTAATCATAACTGCACATGGTTCAATCGATAGTGCAGTCGAAGCGATTAAAAACGGCGCCTTTGATTTTTTGCAGAAACCATTCGATTTGAAAGAACTTCAATTGTTCACAGAAAAAGTTCTGGATCATCATAAACTTCGCTTGGAGGTGCAATCTCTAAAAAAGCAGATTCAAGAGATAAAGTCTGAAACAAAAATTATAACAAGAAATCCAATGATGCTTCAACAATTGGAATTATGCAGGCAAGTTGCTGATAGTATGTTGACTGTTTTGATTGAGGGTGAAAGTGGTACCGGTAAAGAAATGGTAGCTCAATACATTCATGAAAATAGTGATAGACGAGATAAACCATTCGTAAAAGTAGATTGTGCTGCTCTTCAAGAGAATTTATTAGAAAGTGAGTTGTTTGGTCATGTAAAAGGAGCATTCACAGGTGCACTAAAAGATAGAGAGGGTCGTTTTGAAATCGCTGATGGTGGAACAGTATTTCTCGATGAAATTGCAGATATATCATCATCATCGCAAGTAAAATTATTAAGGTTTCTTCAACATCGTGAATTCGAACGCGTTGGTGATAATGTAACGAGAAAAGTCAATGTAAGAGTCATTGCTGCGACAAATCGGAATGTGGCTGAGTTGTTAAAGAATGGAAATTTTAGAGAAGATCTTTATTATAGATTGAACGCAGTGCGTGTTTTATTGCCACCGT
>JBBIRP010000172.1:0-4723 GCA_037441745.1 Ignavibacteriales bacterium | reverse complement strand
GAATGATGATGGATATTTTTTCTGCAATTATCGTAGTTGTGCCGCTCATCGTACCAATTGCAACGGCATATTCAATAAATCCAGTCCACCTTGGAATTATCTTCCTAACAAATTTAGAGATTGGATACTTGACACCGCCCGTTGGATTAAATCTATTTATGTCGAGTTTTAGGTTCGAGAAACCAATCATTCAAATTATTAGAGCTGTACTGCCATTCATTGTTATACTCTTAATCGCACTGGTTGCAATAACTTATATTCCTGATCTTAGTTTATGGTTAGTAAAGGTCTTAAAAATCAATTAGACTTTTTTTAATTTAAGGGACTTTTATGAAAAGGATGATATTTCTTATTTTTATTTATTCGGCAACGCTTAATGCACAGGGAAGACTAATCACAAATCCATTAAAAAATATCCCGAAATGGGTAAGGCAGGAGTTTTCATCACAACGCCTCGATGAAAAATACACGATTGTATTCCGACTTTATCCTTATACATTACGAGGTGATTTTAATGGCGATGGAAGAAAGGACGTCGCTGTTCAAATAGTGGGGAAAAGAGATGGTAAAGCTGGAATTGCAATTTTCCATGGCAAAAAGCCACAGTCATTGAATTACGTTGTTTCGATATTTGGGGCTGGCGAGACTTTTGGAGATGCGGGTAAAGATTTCAAATGGGTTAAGACGTGGCATAAAATCGAAAACTCAAGAGGGTCAGACATAGTTTTAGAAGGTAAAGGGAAGAAGATAAGTAACATCCATTGGAATGGCAGTAAATACATTTGGAGAGGAGTAAATAATTAAAATTTTAGATATTCAGAAATCCAACTTCAAATTGAGAAATGCGAAATGTTATTTCTTACCTACCTTCTTTTCAAAGAATTCATCCCATTTCATTTTTTTATAATAATCTTCGCCAATGTATTGAATAATTGGAAGGAATCTATCGGCTGCTACGAATCCGCTTAACTTGTCAATCACCTCAGCATTGTGATCAAGAAAAATAATGGTAGGGAAACCTGTGACGCCAAAAACTCTTGAAAGTTGTTCTTCTGTCATTCTCTGATTTTTGTGTGTCACTTTGTCGTTACTTTCACCATTTACCTTGATGAGAATGTAATACTTGTTCAGATATGAGGCAACTTTTGGGTCGGTGTAAACTTCAGCATCTAATTTTTTGCACCATTTGCACCAATCTGCATAAACATTTAATAAGATTTTCTTCTTTGTCTTTTTTGCCTCGATTACACCTTCATCAAATTTTTTCCATTTTAAATCAACTTTATCTCCCGACGTACAAAATTGAGCGAATGAAAGTGTTATTAAAATCAATAAGAGAATCTTTTTCATATGCATCCTTTTTTAATTAAATGAAATTCCTAATGAGAAAGTATGTGTAGAACCAAAATCGTAACGAAATGGAATAAATGCGTAATCGAGTCGGAACATTTTATATTCTAAACCAATTCCGGTTGAAAAATTTCTTGATTCATAACCAGTTTGGTATCCTAAACGTACAGCAATTGTACTTTTATAAGCAAATTCTGTCCCTATATGCAAATGCGTTCCTTTTTCTTTAGGGAATGTAACTACGTCCGATGCTAAACAAAGCACCCCATCGTTGTTCATCAATTTTATTTCATGAATCCCGCCTAAACGGATCGATGTTGGAATGCTAGTGGCTTCATTTTCCAGCTTATTCATCTTACCTACATTATTGATCGATAGTCCGATGTTTGTACCCCAGGTTGTTGTATAAATTCCTCCAAAGTCGAATGCATATCCAGTAGCTTCATCAACATAAATTTTTTCATATAATATTTTAGTTGTTAAACCAAAATAGAATTTGGAATCAAAATTATATGAAGTTGTTAGACCCACTGCAGCATTTTGAGCATCGAAAGTACCAATAGGAGGTCCGGGATTAGTTCGAATCTCGATATTTTCAATTCTTGTTGAGTTTATACTTAAGCCAAAAGAAAAATTTTTTAAGGAAGTAATAGCAGAAATAAACTCGACTTTTGTGTCTCGCGTCCATTCATTATGCATAATTAATAATTGTAAATCTGATGTATTAAATATTGATGCAGGATTGTAATAAGTACCGGCTGGAGTATTCGTTAATGCTGTGTAAGTTTCGCCTAAGCCTAAAGCTCTGGCATCTACTCCGAGCTTTAAAAAAGCAAGACCAGTTTTTCCTGTTTGTGCAGAAGATATAGCATTCATTGATAAATTTGATGCGATTATAAAAATTAAGATTCTTTTCATAAACTTTAAAATTTTGTGGATAATGTAATTATATGCATTCCGTGTGGAGCAAACGATTCGAATATAAAAGAATATGAAATTGCGGGCTTCCAGCCATTTATTGCTTTAACAATCGTAAATCCAAATGATGGTTTTGTACCTGTGAAATTTTCCTCGAGTCCAATTCGATCTACACCGCCACGTATTTGGAAATATTCTAAAATAGCATACTCAGCACCGAAGCGTAAAAGGTTTAAGCCTGAAGTAGAGTTTTCATACTCTGCTGAAATTGTGCCACCGAATTTTTCGAAATAATATGATAAAGCAATTCGTCTCAATGTCGGAAATTTGTTGGTTGTATTTTTACCCAGCGGATCAGGGTAAATTTCTTTCGTACTCCATAAATATTTTGAACCCAGGTCTTGTAATACAATTCCACCGGTTAATCCATCAATGATGTGTATGATTGTTCCAACGTCGAAACCAACGGTTGTTGATTTAACTTGCTCGAACAACTTACTGTAGTATAATTTTATTGTGATACCAATAGAAACATCTTCATGAACACGATTTGAAAATGAAAGATAAAATTGATTTTCGAAGGTCGAATAGTTTTCGGTATGGATACCGTCATTATCTCTTCCGTCAATGTTTCCAACGCCCGCGTTAATCAACCCGACCGACAAGCCTGCTGTTGGTTTGATTGATTGAGTATAGCTGAGGAAATTTAAGTGTCTATCGAGTGAAAGTATAGAGAAAGTTGCAGCCGCAATCCTCGATTGTGAAAAAGCTGAGAGGGCAGGATTGTAATATGTATTAAGCTCGCCGATTACAATGGATGTCATAGCATTTCCCATACCCATACCTCTTGCACCGAAACCCATCCGAGCGAAAGCGCCTGCAACACTGAAAGATTGCGATTGGCTTTTTTCGGAAATAAGTAATAAAAAAAATATAACTAAAAATGAATTTCGCATATCATTGGAGGATTAAAATTTTACCATATTGTGGTTCGTTATTATCTATTCGCAACATAAAGAAATACACACCATTGGCCACTATATTGCCGTAGTCGTCTCTACAGTCCCAAAGTTCATCATATTCAATGGCTGTTGAGCGTATCGCATTTTTTAGAAGTGTCCTTACACGATTCATCCCAAAATCAAATATATCAATTGAAACCCTTCGCTCCGTATTTGAATGATTATCTTTTCCATAATGTATTCGAACATAAGCGTACGGCTCATTAAGATTAGATTTTGGAGCAAAAGGATTAGGATAAGCGTATGTTGTAGTGGATGTACCAACACTTTCCGTTGTTCTGTAAATTCTCCATTGAGACCCGAATATATAATTTACATTATCAATGGTGCTTGCGAATCCTTCATTAGTACCTAAATAAACAGTATCGCCTATAACACCAATTGCATATACATGTCCGGCAATTATCACATTGTTGTTTTCGTTATCTATAAAATTGGAAATGTGGGAAAAAGACATTCCTCCATCAGCTGTCCGATATATTCCTTCTTCTGTTCCAATATATGCGATAGAATCTTTAAATGCGAAGTCGTATGCACGTACACCATGGAGTAAATTTTTCCATGTTTTTCCAGCATCATCAGTATAACTTACACCAAAATCTTCATCAGGGTCCTGGGCTTTCCAATTAGTTGTCCAAATTCTTTTTATATCACCGAATCGTTGTTCTTTAATTGCAATAACCCAATTACCAATTATAGAAGAAACTTGGTTTTGATGGCTGAATCTTTTCCAGCTTTTTCCTCCATCCGTTGAACGGTTTACACCCCCTGCAGTCCCACACCATATGGTATCTGTTCCGGAAGCAAAGACTGAAAATGCCAGAAGATTGTTGTTAAGTCGAGGGTCGAATTTTTTAAATATTTTTCTTGTTCGTAACGAATCGTAAGGAACATAAGTCCAAAGCGTATCTGTTGGACTGATACTGTTCATATTATCTAGAGGAAGCAGAATTCGTTCCCAGTGTCGGCCATTATCTGTTGATTTGCGTAAACCGCTTGCCCAGCTTGCAATCCATACTGTTCCTTTTGATAAAGCAATATCAAATGTAACGTTCTGCTCTTCAACTAAAATTGGTAAGATTTGTACTGAATCATTGATACATACTCCATCAATAGGACAATATGATATTATGCTATCGGTTCTATGATCTAATGTTTGTGGAATATGTACCCACCCTGTATCACCAGTGAAGCTGTAAGTATATCCGCTACCTGTTTGAACACTGCCATCGTTTACATCCTTTTCGTATCCGGTGGATGTCCATACGGTTTCCTGATTTATTGAAATTGCAAATATTCCATCACTTGCAAATGCGGGATTGTTCCGAAAACTAATCCAATGCCTACCACCATCAATGCTTTTTGCTAATCCTTTACCAGTTCCAATAAATATTTCAGAATCTCGTATTACTAAATGTGAAATGCTGTTAGTC
>JBBIRP010000171.1:0-4730 GCA_037441745.1 Ignavibacteriales bacterium | reverse complement strand
GTTTATCTGGTACGGTGACAACCGCCCCAATTTCATAATTATTTTCTAATAATATCTTTAAACTGGGGACTGCAAATTCTGGAGTACCCATAAAAACTATTCGCATTGTCTACCTAATAGAATAACTAAGCTAAAACATCAACAGCGGTTACAATCGGATAGCTAACCTCAATTTCACCATCACGTATTTTTTTAAGTTTTTCTGCGTGGGCTTTTCTTCTGGCACTCGGCAACCTATCAATGAAAAGGATACCATCGAGATGATCCATTTCGTGCAGTATAACTCTTCCTAAAATACCATCTACTTGAATTTCCTTGTCTTCAAAGTTGGTATCTTTAAAACGTACTTTCATCTTTTCAGCCCGTTCTACTTCATCTCGGATATCTGGAATACTCAAGCAACCTTCTTCCATTATCCATTTATCTTTCTGTTCAACGATTTCAGGATTTATAAGTGCCATAGGTTTCACATTTTCCATCCCTTCAATTTCTGAAACATCAACAACGATAATGCGGAGTAGCACGCCGACCTGATTTGCCGCTAAACCGATTCCGTTTGCTTTTCTCATAGTTTCGAACATATCCATTATTAACTGTATTATGTCATTCGAAAGCTGTTTGACTGGTTGAGCTTTTTTCCGAAGTACGGGCGAACCATCAGTATATATTGGTAAAACTGCCATATATTTTTATAAATTTGTCTTTGATAATATATGTAAGAATAAAAAGAAAAACAAAAGAGTTTTCACTCGATTGCTCTTCGTGCCTCAATGTAATTTCTTTTATAGTATTCACTTTCCAGTAAAGAAATTGTTACTCCATTTTTAAGACTTGCATGTGCGATCTTCAATGTCATTCCCAATAGATCCATAGTACTCAACAGGTGTAACATCAGTTTTCTGACTTGATTTTGTCATAACTCGTGATGACGATGAACAACCTAATATTAAAAAGATAATATATACCAATAAGAGTGGTTTAATATTCTTAGTATTAAACCACAACTTTAATTTAGCATTATGATTCAAAGTTTTAGATGATGGGCAGTTTTAATTAACCGAGATATGCACGCAATTGTTTGCTCCGCGTAGCGTGCCGTAATCGTCGAATCGCTTTTTCCTTTATCTGACGAACTCGTTCCCGTGTCAGTTGGAATTTTTCTCCTATTTCTTCGAGTGTTAGAGAATGTTCTCTACCCAACCCAAAATACAGACGAATTACTTCAGCTTCGCGTTCAGTTAAAGTATTCAAGGCACGCTCTACTTCTTTACTCAATGACTCACGAATCAAAGTGTGGTCAGGCATCGGGGCACGTTCATCTTGAATCACGTCTAGTAAACGATTATCTTCACCTTGAACAAAAGGCGCGTCCATCGATAGATGTCGACCAGAAATTTTGAGAGTATCGGCAACTTCGAATAAAGACATATCTAATTCTTCAGCCAGTTCACTAGCACTGGGTTCTCTCTCGTATTCTTGTTCAAGCGTACTAAATGCTTTTCCAATTTTATTTAATGCCCCAACACGGTTTAGTGGCAATCTTACAATTCTTGACTGCTCTGCTAATGCCTGCAAAATAGATTGACGAATCCACCATACTGCATAAGAGATAAACTTAAAGCCGCGCGTTTCGTCGAATCTTTTAGCGGCTTTAATCAATCCTAAATTTCCTTCATTGATCAGGTCCCCCAGAGAAAGCCCTTGATTTTGATATTGCTTTGCCACACTAACGACAAATCTTAAATTCGCTTTAGTCAACTTTTCCAGAGCTTTCTGGTCACCCTTTTTGATCCGGCGAGCTAACTCGATTTCCTCCTCGGGATCAAGTAACTCAACCCGCCCGATTTCTTGCAAATATCTATCCAATGATTGGCTTTCTCTTGTGGTAATTAGCTTATTTGACTTTGCCATAGAAAAACCTTAATAAAAAATTCTACTCCATATTAACTGTATTTCCCATCAACATCAATGCGATCAACAATTCCAACTATACTTGCGTCCACTGGTGCCATTTCTACTGGAAGTGGGATAGTTGCTTCACGTGCAGTGATATAAAAAACTGTCTCACCTGCACCAGCACCAATTGTATCTACGGCAACTATTGGATCCCCAACTTTTTCTCTCATTGCGTTAAGAGGTTGAATAAATTGCAACTTAAAACCTTGCATATTCTGATCCTTCCTTGTTGCCCAAACAGTTCCTATAACTTTTGCAAAGAACATTTATAAATTTATTCTTATTCTATAATATCTAATTTATCGACTACTGCCATTATAACAGCATCGACCGGTTTATTTTTTGTTAAATTTGTTTGACGAGCCGAGCTTCCACTGCACACAAGGACTACATCGCCAGCACCTGCTTGTACTGTATCTACTGCTACTACAAATGTATCCTTGAGCTTATAATCTAAACCAATATGTTTGACAATCTGAAATTTCATCCCGATTAATTCTTCATCTTTTCGGGTTGCCCAAACTGTTCCAATAACTTTTCCTAAAAACATTTTATGACCATGTTTGTTTGTACGAGAGGAACTGACCGATGTTGCTTTATTCTTCTTCTGTGTTTTTATTCAATCATAAACTTCTTTTTCATTACATTTACAAACTTGAATTCGTGTGTGGCTGAATCGGATACTGCCGTGTTTTGATGGTTCTGAACAGACATACAATATCGGTTGTTTTATTGCACCACATTTTTGACATTTTTTCCCATGCTGCAGTGCAGCTTTTGCAGCTTTATCTGCGAATGTTTGTTGCTTAGCCATATTTTATTTTTCCCTTTTTTATAATTCCATTTTAAAAAACTCTTACTACATTACCCCCTGCTTGAGTCGCAGCATTTAACACTGCTACTGTATTTCCAATTAATTCCTCTTTTTTCATTCCCTCCAAGACACCAGAAACACCAATGCTGATCGTCACTGAGAAACTTTTCCCATCGATATTTATGGCAAGTGCAGATACAGCTTTACGAATTTTTTCTGCCCATAAATACGCTTCGCTAGAAGGTGTGCCCACGAGTAAGACACCAAAACGGTCTGTATCGAATCTACCGACGAGATCGTACTGCCTTACGCTTGTTCGAATTGTTTTCGCTAATGTTAACATAACGCGTTCAAATCCATCAATTCCATATCGCTGAGTTATCTCATCCCCTTTATCGATTGTGATGAATAATAGAGATAATTCATTGCCAGCATCATCAGCACGATGAAGTTCTTCTTCCATTCTTTGCATAAAGAATTTTTTCGAGTACATTCCTGTCATATCATCAATTATTACGTACTCATCAATAATTTCTTTCATGTAGAAAATCTCAAGAGCAGAGCCAACATTTTCGGCCAACCGATACAGAATATCAATATCACGTCGTGAAAAATTAAATCGTTCACGACTCTCGATGTTGATGGCACCATAACATTTGTTGAACGATGTAATCGGTACAGAAGTAAACGAACCTTTTTTCTCGATTTGTTCTTCTGCATAAAACCTCGGTATTAAAGAAGATTCAATATCATCGACTAATGTGTGAACATTATTTTTAATTGTACGCCCGACCACACTTTCCGGGAAATCTATTGCCTGCTCGGTAACAATGTATGCTTCATGCGAACGATTGGTCACTTTTTTTGCAACCCAAGCATGTTTCGCTTCATCATAAAGTACAATCGTAAGAAAATCCCAATTAATCAGTCTCGATGTTTCTTCTGCTAAGGCTTGAACTATATTATTTAACGAAAAATTACTACGAATTCGTTCCTGTAGGCGTCTGATCGAGCTCATCAATTCGACGTCAATTAATAAATCATATTTATCGTTATAACTCTTTATGAGTGCAGAAATTAATTTAGTAAATTTACCAAGAAGTGTTAGTGTCTCTTCGCCAAATTCATCTTTCGCTTTACTATCAGCTATCAAAACAGCAACAGGTATCTGGTTAAATTTTTCAACATTACCTCTTGAAAAATAAACTGGTACACCAACAAATGATTTTACAGGTATTGGTGAAGAATAATAACAAAATAATTCAGCTTCTGATAATTGATTAATTTCTGAAAGAAATTCAGGCTTACCTGTTTGTGCAACCTTGCTCACAAGGTCATCACCGATCGGGAAGCGACGAGATGTGAAGCAATTAGAACTGTCCGACACATAAGCTTCCATTATCATCTGATTCTTATCGTGATTTGCCCAAAAAAATGCGACTGAATGTGCAAATAATACTTCTTTTATAACACCTAAAACTTTATTCAATAAGAAATCAAATTCAGTCCGCGGCTCCACTTCACCCTTGTATATTTCAGAATCAATATCAAAAAAATCTGACGTATCGAACTGGCGAACTTTTTGCGGTTGTTCTCTCATGCTGAATATTGGAGGGAAATTATTACCCCCGCTCATCGGCTTAATTAACTCATTTTGATTTCCCCCATCGTTTGTTCCAAACCCGACTTCTTCATTATCTTCGTTCCGAATTTCATCCTTGATATTTGATTTAAAATCATCGAAGATCAGTTTTTTCATGCTACTGCTTTCAGAAAATGATTTAATTTGTGAATTAGTTCCACCACTCTGAGTTGAAATTTGTAACTCTCTTGCTCGAAGAGTGAAATAAATCAAAGCTGCAGAAACCACAACAACTATTAAGCAAAGCAATCGAACTACAAAAACGTCAACTAAAATTCCAATCAGTAATGCAGAAATGCCTAGAATTAAAAAAATGCC
>JBBIRP010000170.1:3802-4764 GCA_037441745.1 Ignavibacteriales bacterium | reverse complement strand
ATTAAGGGGCCCTTAGCTCAGTTGGTCAGAGCAGCAGACTCATAATCTGCGGGTCGTAGGTTCGAGTCCTACAGGGCCCACTTTTAATGTATCTATTTTTTCTCCCTATTTAGATATTCGGCAATTTTATTTCTCACCTCTCGGACATGTTTATCTGATGGATTAGCTGAAAGGTAATAATCATAGTAATTAAGGGCTCGTTTATAGTCACGCAAACGAATTGCAACATCTCCAGTGTAAACGAATAAAAGTGGGTCACTCATACCAAGTTTTATTGCAGTAGTGAAATATTGATCTGCTTTTACAAAATCTTTCTTACCCATATATAATACACCTAAATTTGCATATGCTTTTGCTGCTGTCGGATTTTTCGAGATAGCTATTTCATTATACTTAATTGCATTTGAAGTGTCACCGCGTGTTGCATACTCGACTCCCAAGTTCGAATATATTCCCGCATCAGGACTGTTTATCTTTACTGCATAAAGTAGCATGTTGAAATAATTATCTTTTTCTCCCAATCTCCTGTATACATCTGAAATGTTGCCAATTATTCTTGGATTGTTTTTATCTATCTCCATATATCTGAGATAATATACTTTTGCTTCATCGTATTTTTGCGTATCGAAATAATAATTTGCAAGGGATTCAAAGTATGCCATACGTGCCGCTCTCGAGAGGAGCATAGGATTATCCAATATTCTCATTCTTGCTAAATGCTTCTCAGCAGATGCATTCACTCCAATCCATGGGATTGTATGGAATAACATTGTTAACGCAATCATTGTTAAAACATAAACTTTTTTCTCAGATATATTTACTTGTGACAAAAGATAAATGTCTAATATCAGTAGTGGAAGTAAGAAACTTGAGAAGAGGTCCCAATCCCTTGCGAGTCCCAATGCACTGTTAATAACCCATGTAAAAAATATTCCACATGCACTCACTGATAAAAGGAATAT
>JBBIRP010000170.1:1945-3761 GCA_037441745.1 Ignavibacteriales bacterium | reverse complement strand
ACTTTCTCTCTTTTGGCAAAGCTGGAATTAAAATAATTGGTAAAAATAATCCAAATGGGACAACAAGCATATGCTCATTAAACCAATCAAGTAAATGAGGAAGTGAGAACATGGGATAAGGGAAAATCCATCCAGTAGCAGTAAATGGTTGAAGGAAATCAACGCTTCCAGATTTTAGATGTCGTGTCATATCGACAAGATTGAAACCGATAAAATAGAGTACAGCAATTCCAATAATTGCGACACTGGCAAGGAAAATAAAAGCTTGTAACTTACTTCTTTTCCATTTATATAAAATTAATATGACCAAACTTGGTAGAAAAACTAAATCCCCTAAATGTAATAATATGGAAATGATGAAAAATATTATCGGTATAACAATATGAATACGTCGTTCAAGTGAATACCAACCTGTTATTGTATAAGCTGCGGTTACAACATACTGTAGAACATAGTTCTCGACGTATCCAAAGAAAAATTGACTACCAGCACTGAAGAAAATGATGCACCCAAGGAGAACTTTTTCAATTAATGGTCGCTGAAGTTGCTGCATTGCCCAAAATATGAGTGTTAAAAATCCTATAACAGCTATTATATCAATTGTATAATAAACTGTGTACGCATCTGGGTTTGTTTGAAAAGGGTGAAGATTCATTGCAAATCTGTAAATCCAGAACATCAGTGGCTGATTCCTGAAACTCAACGTAATTTGTTCTCCCATGATACCATGTGGTACTGAACGTAAAAGTACAGCTCCATCTCCGAGGAGATGAAGTTTCGCAGGAAATAAATATATCCCAAGTATAACGAAACCCGAAACCAATATAAAATTTAAAATGATGGGTAATTTTTTAAGTTTATTAAGTATTCGCTCAAATCCTTTTATGACTCTACTTTGTAATTTTAGATACCCAAAAAGTATAATGACTGCCAAAGCAATCAATGAATACATTGTGGGAAAAAATCCCCCAAAATGTACACCCCAGTTTAAATGAGATGTGTCTATAACACCCCAAACGTGAATAATTATAACTAATACACAGATTGTTAGTATAAGTTTATTCGTTTTCATTGTATTGATGCTATTTTTTGTTTGAGGTTAATTTGTTCTTTAAATCTCTATTTAACTTTGCAATTGATGTATCGGATGGTAGCATTTTTAAATAATCATCAAAATTTTTAGTCGCTTTTTTATAATCTTTCAGGTAAAGATAATTGATACCAAGATTTTTTAAAATTATTGGCTCAATTTTACCTAAATCAATTGCCCTCTCAAAATGATTGATGGCTTTTGTAAGTTCATTTAATTCAGTATAATATAATCCCAAATTTGCATGTGCGGTTGGATAATATGGATCAAGCTTTAATGCTGCTTCTGCTGTTGATATGGCATTTTTAATATCTTTTCGATTAAAATATTCAACACTTAGATTCGAGTACACAGCAGGATTTTTACTCCCTAATTCTACAGAACGTTTTAACATCCTGAAAGTATTTTCTTTATCGTTTAGTTTTCTATAGACATCAGAAAGGTTTGATATTATTCGAGGATTTGTACTATCGAGTTGTATATAATGTTCGTACCAAATTTTTGCCCTTTGGTAATCTTGTCGTTCCCAAAAAATATTTGCCAGTCTATCGTAATACAATATTTGTCCAAACCTTCCAATGAAATTCGGATTCGCCATTACCTCTGCTCTTTGCAGGTGTCGGTCCTCATTTGAATTAATCCCAATTCGGAATGTTGTGTGTAATAAAGAAAGGACTGTAATAAGTAAAAAAATTGGTTTGCGATATTTATCTTTTAGCTTTTCTG
>JBBIRP010000170.1:0-1935 GCA_037441745.1 Ignavibacteriales bacterium | reverse complement strand
AAGAACTGTCAAAATCATTAGAGGAACAAAGAAACTCGACATCATATCCCAATCTCTGAACATACCTAAGGCTGGATTGATAATAAACGTAAATAGAAGAGCCAACCCAGATGCAGAAATTAAAAAGTAAAGTGTAAGGTTATCTAAAGATTTTTTCATCTGTGTTTGTGTTATTATTAAAATCAACACTGGTACTAAACCAAATGGTAACACAAGAAGATTCAGATTAATCCATTCAAGTACATGAAGTGGCGATATCATTGTATAAGGAATCCCAGCAACAGGTTTTATAAATGGTAACAAGTCGTAACGAAATGCATCACGTATTCTGATAAGAAATTTTGGTAAACTATAACCACCTAAGGTGAAAAAGACAATAATGGATATGATGAAAATAATTGTGAGTAAAAGAAACATCCGTCGATCATCTCGCCATGTGTAAATCATAAAAAATATTATCGTTGGTAGTAATATCAATGCACTCAGGTGTAAGCCGATTATTATTCCTAAAATTATCACGGGGATAAGAACTGGAATTTTCTTCTGAAATGCTAGCCAGCCAGTAATAATATAACCGGCGGTGAAAGAATAAAGAAACGCATAATTCTCGATATATCCGAAAAACAATTGAGTCCCACCACCAGCAAAAAGGAATAAACCTGCCAAAATCTTTTCAAGAGGAGAAACACTTAAATTACGAGTAAGTAGAATAACAAAAAACAAAAACACTAAACTGGCAAGTAGGTCTACCCACTTGTAAACTTCTTGTAATCCACTAACACCTTCATGCTCTAAAATATTTTGAAATGTTCGCAATAAAACTAACACCAACGGTTGATTCCTGAAGTTTGCTGATACTTCTGTACTCGATGGAATTTTTGAAGTTGTGAGTAATATGATTTTACTATCGCCTAAAAGTAATCCTTCTGTTGGAAACTCAAGAATTAAAAAAATTAAAATTGCCGCAACACCAAGATATGCAAATGATGTCGGTATAGAATATATTCTTTGAACTTTAAACTCAAGTGCTTTCAACCAACTTTCTTTCTGTGAAAAATAAAATATAAATAAACACATTAATATGGATGCTATTCCAAAAATTGGGTTATAATATGCGAATGATTGCGTTCCCCAGTTATATTGCGATGGGTACAGCGTACCGAAAATGTGGAGCGAAATAAAAATACCACAAAAAATATAAAGAATGATTCTAATTGCTTTCATAGAATAAGAAAATATACGACATTATTATAATGTTATGCAATAGAATTTTTTAACTTGATTCTCGCATTAATATTATTTAATTTCTAAATAATGATTTTTAAAAACAACATTTTCACACAAAATTGATGAATATTTAATGACAATTTTTAAGTTACAAAATTTTAAATGTTGAAGAATGACTTTCTCTGTAATTATCCCGACTTATAATAGATTAGCATCATTTAAAAAAGCTCTTGAAAGTTTATACAATCTAAATTTTTCTGATTATGAAATAATTGTAGTAAACGATGGGAGTAAAGATGGAACAGCCGAGTTTCTTAAAAAGGAAGAGAGTGGCGACAGAATCCGCGTTGTTGAACTTCCGGACCTTGGAATTGCAGCTTCGCGGAACCGCGGTGCCTCTGCAGCGCAAGGCGAAATCTTAGCATTCCTCGATGATGATTGCAGCGTTTACCCGAACTGGTTGAACGATTTGAAAAAATCACTCGAGCATAATCAAGCATCTCTTGTTTTTGGTAATGTTTCGAATGTTCTACATGACAGTGACTTTTCTGTTGTTCATCATGAAATGAATCAGTTTCTCATCGAACGGATGAATGTAGACCCATTCAATCCTATGTTCATACTCACATCCAACTTTGTTTGTTATCCAAAAATTTTTCAACAATACGGTGGATTCGATGAAAGATTCTATTTCGGTTCAGAGGATCG
>JBBIRP010000169.1:0-4773 GCA_037441745.1 Ignavibacteriales bacterium | reverse complement strand
AGCAAAAATTGCCGCTATTGGTTCAATTATTACAATTACAATTTCATTGATTATTCTTGGCATTTTCTATGTTGTATCGACAAATACAGCACGATTTATCGAGAGTATCAGACAAAAGGTCGAGCTTGAAGCTTTTTTAGAAGAACCCATCACTCCTGAAAAAATTAATGAGATTCAAAAACAAATGCTAGCGATTGAAGGTATCGACTCTGTCAGATTTATTTCAAAAGAAGAAGCAGCAAAAATTTTTATGGAAGAATTTGGTGAAGATATAAACAAAATTCTCGACTTCAACCCACTTCCACCTTCGTTCAAAATTATTTTAAAGGAAGGATATCGCACCCCTCAAAAGGCGAAAGAGATTCATGCAATGGTGATTGGGATAAAAGGTGTAGAAAATTTAACCTATAGAAAAGAGCTTTTAGAATTTCTCGATCAACGAGTGAGAAATTTTTATACTATAGGATTTGCAGTAGGTATGCTATTAGCTGTATCAGCGATATTTCTTGTTTCAAATACAATTCGACTTACAATTTACGCAAAGAAGAAATCTATCCAAACGATGAAATTAGTTGGTGCTTCACGATGGTTTATTAAAGCACCATTTCTGATCGAAGGTATTATGCAAGGTTTGATAGGAGGAATAGTTGCTTCGGGTTTAGTTTATTATTTGGTTAGTATAGCTGCTGGTTTCATCTCAAATGATCTTTTAGATTTCTTTGTAATAAAATCGGCTTTTTATATTGCATTGGTTGTAGTGGGAATTTTATTAGGATTTTTTGGCAGCATCGTTTCGGTACGCCGTTTTATACGTGATACAATTGGATAAAATTCCTAAAAAGCACAATTAATAACTCAACATCACTTGTTAATTTTGAGTTTTAACTACGAAATAAATTTTGTTAAAAATTTTTCTTGCATTTTTCTAATTCTTTTCATACATTTGCAGGCGTAGTTAGTTGTCAAAAATAAGCACATCATTATTCATCTTGTTCTTCAATCAATCTAAAAATTTTTTAAATTATTTTTTCTTAAGCAATGCGTACACTTGTACAATTTTATAATTCCTCTGTTGGCAAGAAGCTGATTGTAGGTTTAACGGGTTTTCTTTTGATCAGTTTCTTAGTTATTCATTTATTTGGGAATTTGTTAATTCTCAGAAATGATGGTGGTAAAGCATTCGATGCTTATGCCGAGGTTTTACCCCAAATTCTCATTATTCGGATTATAGAGGTCGGTTTATTCTTGATCTTTCTTATTCACATTATTACTGCTGCATATACATGGTTATTGAATAAACAAACGCGTGGGCAAAATTATAAAGTAAGAAAACCGGGACAAACAAGCCAACTTACATCAAGGACAATGTTCTTATCGGGTAGTATAATTTTTATTTTCTTAGTTGTGCATATGCGACAATTCTGGTACAACTCTCGTTATGAAGCTGGTGAACATTATTCGATGTATGAAGTTATTAAGGCAACATTTAGTGAACCGGCATATGGCATCTTTTATTTGATCGCAATGTTTCTTCTTGGTTTTCACTTGCGGCACGGATTCCAATCAGCCTTCCAAACCTTTGGACTGAATGATGAAAAGTATTCATCAATAATTGAATGGTGTGGAGTAATTTTTTGGTTGTTGATTCCACTTGGTTTCGCGGTTATGCCTTTATATTTTCTTTTGAAATTTTGAATGAATGGATTTTACTATGGTTTTAAATTCTAAAATACCTGAAGGACCGATACAACAAAAGTGGGATAATCATCGGTTCAACATTAAACTCGTGAATGCTGCAAACAAACGAAAATACACTATAATCGTAGTTGGAACTGGTTTAGCAGGTTCTTCGGCTGCTGCATCATTAGCAGAGTTGGGATATAATGTTATCTCGCTCTGTTATCATGAATCACCTCGCCGCGCACATAGCATTGCTGCTCAAGGTGGTATAAATGCTCCAAAAAATTATAAAAATGATGGGGATAGTATATGGAGATTATTTTATGACACTGTAAAAGGTGGTGACTACCGTGCTCGTGAAGCAAATGTTTATCGCCTTGCTCAAGTAAGTGGAAACATCATTGATCAGTGTGTTGCCCAAGGTGTACCATTTGCAAGAGAATATGGAGGATTACTCGACAATCGTTCATTTGGTGGTGCACAAGTCTCTAGAACATTTTATGCCCGCGGTCAAACGGGACAGCAACTTTTACTCGGAGCATATGGTGCACTCTCTCGCCAGATTAATGCTGGAAAAGTAAAATTCTTCGGTCGTAGGGAAATGCTAGATTTAATCGTAATAGATGGCCAAGCACGAGGTATCGTCACTCGCCATCTTGAAACAGGTCAACTCGAATCATTCGTCGGGGATGCTGTCGTTCTTGCAACTGGTGGTTATGCAAATACGTTTTATTATACAACCATGGCCAAACACTCAAATTGTACAGCTATCTGGAAAGCTCATAAAAAAGGAGCTTTTTTTGCTAACCCATGTTTTACTCAAATTCATCCGACATGTATTCCACTTTCTAGTGAGTATCAGTCAAAACTAACGTTGATGAGTGAGAGCTTACGCAATGATGGTCGTATATGGGTACCAAAGAAAACTGGAGATACACGCAGTCCAAAAGATATCCCTGAAGATGAGAGAGATTATTATTTAGAAAGACTATATCCATCTTTTGGCAATCTTGTCCCTCGAGATGTTGCATCACGACGTGCAAAAGAAATGTGTGACAAGGGTTTTGGTGTTGGCCCAACCAAATTAGCAGTTTACCTCGATTTTGCTGACACGATCAAACGAAATGGCAAAGCATGGGTAGAAGAAAAATATGGAAATTTATTTGATATGTATTATCAAATAACAGGTGAGGACGCTTATCAAACGCCAATGCGAATTTATCCTGCTGCACATTATACAATGGGTGGATTGTGGGTTGATTACAATTTGATGTCAACTATTCCTGGATTGTACGTTATCGGAGAAGCAAACTTTTCTGATCATGGTGCGAATCGTTTGGGTGCGAGTGCTCTTATGCAAGGTCTTGCGGATGGATATTTTATTATTCCATATACAATCGGTGATTATCTGGCTTCTTCAAAATTGCAGAAGGTAAAAACAGATCATCCAGCATTTAAAGAATCTGAGAAAAATATTCAAGATTTTATTAAGAGGCTACTTTCAATCAAAGGCAAACAAACGTCCGATGAGATTCATAAGAAACTTGGTAAAGTAATGTACGATTATTGTGGATTAGCACGGAACGAATCGGGTCTAAAGAAAGCTCTAGAGTTGATTCCACAACTCCGTGATGAATTCTTTAAAGATGTAAATGTACCCGGAACTGATAATAATCTTAACCCTGAACTCGAGAAAGCAATACGTGTTATAGATTTCTTCGGAATTGCTGAATTGATCGTCAGAGATGCATTACATCGAGAAGAATCATGCGGCGCTCATCTCCGCGAAGAATATCAGACGCAGGATGGTGAAGCCCTGAGAAACGATGAAAAGTTTTCGTACGTAGCCGCGTGGGAATATAAAGATGATGGAACAAGTTGGGAACTACATAAAGAACCTCTAATTTTTGAAAACGTTAAACCATCTACACGAAGCTATAAATAAAATTTTAATTTAATATTTGCGATTTGAAATATGAACTTTACATTGAAAATATGGCGACAGCATAATAGAAATTCAAAAGGAAAATTCGTGGAATATAAAGCAGCAAACATTTCGCCCGATATGTCATTCCTTGAAATGTTGGATGCTGTAAATCGTGACTTAGCTAAAAAAGGGGAAGATGTTATTGCCTTTGATCATGATTGCCGCGAAGGAATTTGCGGCAGTTGCGGATTATACATTAATGGAAGAGCTCATGGTCCTCAGAGAGGAGTAACAACTTGTGAATTACGGATGCGACATTTCCAAGATGGAGAGACATTGGTCATTGAACCATGGAGAGCCAAATCTTTCCCAGTCATTAAGGATTTGATTGTTGATAGAACTGCTTTCGATAGAATCATTCAAGCAGGTGGCTACGTTTCTGTTGATACAGGAAGTGCCCCTGAAGCAAGTTCTATACCCGTCCCCAAAGAAAAAGCTGAAGAAGCGATGGATGCAGCAGCTTGTATTGGGTGTGGAGCTTGTGTAGCTGCTTGTAAGAATTCTTCCGCTATGTTGTTTATAAGTGCAAAAGTTTCTCAACTGGCGTTACTACCACAAGGTAATGCAGAACGAAAGATACGTGTACAAAAAATGGTAGAACAAATGGATAAAGAAGGATTTGGACATTGTTCTAATACTTATGCATGCGAACAAGAGTGCCCTAAGAAGATTTCTGTAACGCACATTGCACGTTTGAATAGGGAATTTATTAAGTCTATTATTTGTTAATTTAAAACGTTAAAGCTATTTCATTTAGAAATGGATGGATGATCGATATTCTCCGTCCATTTTTATTTGTATTATTTTATATAAATTCTAATAAAGATTTAATCTTTGGGTTATCTTAGGAAATAGCCACTTAAAAATGCTATAATGTGTCGATGAATAAGGAGTTATCCCTGAGGTGTTCTGGAAAAGGATTTTGGAATATCAGAGGAGGCAAATTAAAGTGTAAAAATCACAGATATGAATTTAAAGTAAAGAGGTACCCATTAAACTTGAGCAAGTATGGATGGAAGAAATTTTTGAGATGGTTTATCATTTCTGGAAGTCAGAGTATGTTTGGAGATATAACAATAGAAATTTAACTACTGAAGAAAAGGTAA
>JBBIRP010000168.1:1101-4774 GCA_037441745.1 Ignavibacteriales bacterium | reverse complement strand
AATGAAGTTCGTTTAATGAAAGGTAATGAAGCTGCAGCTGAAGCTGCAATTCGAGCTGGTTGTGATGTTTATTTCGGTTATCCAATAACACCTCAATCCGAAATTATCGAATACCTATCGGACCAAGGTCGCAAACGAGGAATGATCGTAATGCAGGTTGAAAGTGAAGTAGCAGCAATCAATATGATTTATGGTGCGGCTGGTGCTGGTGCTCGTGCGATGACGTCGTCTTCAAGCCCCGGTATAAGTCTAATGCAAGAAGGAATTTCTTATATCGCTTGTGCTGAGCTTCCTTGCTTGCTCCTGAATGCAAATCGTGGAGGTCCTGGATTGGGTACAATTCAACCTTCCCAAGGTGATTATTTCCAAGCCGTAAAAGGAGGGGGACATGGAGATTATCATCTAATAGTACTCGCACCTGCAAGCGTTCAGGAAATGGCAGATTTCGTCTATCTCGGATTTGATCTTGCAGATAAATATCGCAATCCAGTGATGATATTAACAGATGGTGCTCTGGGCCAGATGATGGAAAAAGTTGTTTTCCCTGACTATGATCCTCAAAAACATAAGATACCAAAGCCATGGGCAACCACGGGTAAAACTCCTGATCGTCCTCCAAACGTTGTAACATCATTGCATCTTCAGACTGAAGATATGGAAAGAATAAATGTTCATCTTCAGGAAAAATATAGAAAAATAGAGAAAAACGAAGTTCGTTATGAATTGATCTCCACTGAAGATGCAGAATATCTTCTTGTTGCTTATGGTTTATCAGCAAGAATTTGTGAGCGTGTTACGGAAAATGCCCGACACCAAGGTTTGAAGATTGGACTTGTACGACCAATTACGCTATATCCTTTTCCCTACGAAATATTAGATAAGTTAGCTGATAAGGTTCAAGGCATTCTCGATGTTGAAATGAATTCAGGACAAATGATCGAAGATGTAAGACTTGCTGTCAATGGAAAGATCCCTGTACATTTCTATGGAAGGATGGGTGGAATAATTCCGTCACCTGAAGAAATTATGCAATCGCTACAAAAAATTATGAAAGTAGAAGAAATCAAGGAGAAATAAAGAAAATGCAAGAGACTCAAGTATCATTAGATGGAATGGAAGTGGTTTGGACAAAACCAAGCACATTATCAGATATCAGAATGCACTACTGTCCGGGTTGTGGACATGGTGTGGTTCATAAAGTTCTAATGGAAGTAATTCAAGAAATGGGAATACAAGATAAAACAATTGGTGTTGCCCCCGTTGGTTGTTCTGTAATTGCATACAATTATATGAATGTTGATATGCAAGAAGCTGCACACGGCCGTGCAGCTGCTGTAGCAACAGGCATTAAACGAGTACTCCCCACCAAACTTGTTTTTACGTATCAAGGCGATGGGGATCTCGCAGCTATCGGAACTGCCGAAACAATCCATGCTTGTAATCGTGGAGAAAATTTCTTGATTATTTTTATAAATAATGCAATATACGGAATGACAGGTGGTCAAATGGCTCCAACTTCTATACTTGGAATGGTAACGAGTACCACACCTGAAGGAAGAAAAGTTGAGACACAGGGTTACCCATTTAAAATCACAGAATTAATTGCAACATTACCAGGGGCGTACTATGTTACGAGGCAATCGGTACATACACCTACCGCAGTGCGGCATTTAAAAAAAGCTATAGAAAAAGCTTTCAACTACCAATTGGAAAAGAAAGGAACTTGCCTCATTGAAATCGTATCCAATTGTCCATCAGGATGGAAAATGACACCAGTGCAAGCAAATAAATGGATAGAAGAAAATATGTTTTCATACTTTCCACCTGGTGACTTAAAAGTTGATGGTAAAATTGTAGAGAAAAAACCTAATCCTGTTGTTACAGAAAAAAAGGAGAATAAAAAATGACCCACGAAATTTTATTTGCAGGCTTTGGAGGGCAAGGTGTACTTTCAATGGGAGCAACCTTAGCTTATGCAAGTCTAATGGAAGGGAAAGAAGTTACTTGGTATCCATCGTATGGACCAGAAATGCGAGGCGGTACTGCAAATTGCATTGTGATTGTTTCGGATAAACGAATTAGTTCTCCGATAGTTTCAAAATTTGATGCACTCGTAGCTATGAATCAACCGTCTCTTGATAAATTTGAAAAAAATGTGAAACCTAACGGCGTACTTTTATACGACAACGGGAATATTGTTGTTCCACCCACGCGGACAGATATCACAATCGCTCCGGTTGACGTTGAATCTGAAGTTTTAAAATTGAATAATCTAAAAGTCAGAAACATGGTAATGTTAGGTGCATTTTTAAGTATATGCCAGGTGGTTAGCATTCAAGCCGTTATTAAGGTATTACCAAAAGTATTTCCTGAACGTTATCACCATATGTTGAAAATAAATCAAGAAGCCCTTGAACGAGGCGAAAAGTTAGTTATTGAAGCTGCTACACCATTAGCCTAATGGAGGATGATATGAGCACTAAACAGAATTGCCAGCACACTTGTAAAGAGTTTTGTAACGCATTGGAAATTACGCTTCTAAAAGAGAAAGAAACAATAATTCAGTATGATTCACTCAGGAATGAATGTAATTATCCCGATGTTGTCGCAATATTGAATGAATTAATTATACAACGTCAAAAATCTATTCAGCTTTTAGAAGAAGCTAAATTTATAATGAAATCCAAATTTGAAGTTTTAGACCAGATCCAAGATAGTTTTAAAACTTAATTCCATTAAGCATCGGACTAAGGAAGTAAATGAATAATCAGATACTTCGTAACGACTTTAGACCTCGTATTATCATCTGGCAGTTAACGAATAAAATAGATGACTGTCCGAAATACTTTGATTCCCTTGAAAAATACCAGTACCTTTTAATTATCGATAGCATTGCACACCTCTCGAAACCCATTATCGTCCTGACTGGTGATCATGTAATTAAACATTTAGACTTGCCCGAAATTGTTGAATATGGGAACGCTTTAGGTTTGAAATTAATAATCGAATTACTGCCGGATGAGCTTAACAATGAGATAATCGAACGTTATAAATCTTATGGTAAACGCATCTTCCGGTTGATTATCGACGATGCGATAATTGAAGATATGGACGCTCGGTACAAATCAACTGAATCTTTTATAAAACTGGAGAAAGCGGTTAAACTTTTAAAAGATAACTTATTAGATATTCACTTCAGTTATTGTGTGAAAAGTCTTGATATAAGAAAGTTAACTATTGCAATTGATTATGCATTCAGAAAAGGGGCTAAAGGAATTTATTGTCATCTTCGCTTCGATAAGCATATTCCATTAGACCCGATGTTCGACGATGAGATACATTCTCCCGACGAATTTATTAATAAACTGTCAGAGATAAAGAGTTTAATACCAAACAGTATGTACCTTTCGCCTCAATGTGTAGGATATGTTTCATCTAATAAAAGGCAAATAGATATTGATACCCGGGATTATCCAATATGGACTCATCAATGTTTGGCAGGGAAAACGTTCGCGTTTATTAATCAAGTCGGAAAAGTTTTTGTTTGCAGTAGAATGTGTAAAGAATGCGGTGATCTAAGAGAAGTTGATTACGATTTTAAGAATATCTGGACTAAATCCGAGATATTGAATTACTTACGTGAATATTCAAGGTCATGTGAACAAACAAGATT
>JBBIRP010000168.1:0-1090 GCA_037441745.1 Ignavibacteriales bacterium | reverse complement strand
AAAAATATTTTTAATGATTACCACCATCAAATTATCAATGGATGAATTTAAGAGTTAAATATGAAATATAGTAAAAGAAAATTATCCCACTCTTTAGAATCGAATCTCATTCATGGGAAATCGTTCTCAAAGAAATGGGATTTTAGTCATCATTTAGTCCCACCAATTTCATCCTCGTGTACTTTCCGACTTGAATCTGCACAGCGGGGTGCACTTGGATTTGCTGAATTTGCACATCATGGTGATAAAAAAACAATTGAATCTCGGTCACCTATTTATATTTACGATCGACTCGGTGAACCTAATAAAGAAATTCTGGAAGAAAATCTCGCTGCCGCTGAAGGTGGCGATGTTGCAGTCACATTTTCAACAGGGATGGCTGCAATATCTGCTACATTTGGATGTGTAACTGGCTCGGGAGACGAGATAATTGCTCATAATATTATTTATGGGTGTACGTATTCGCTTCTGACGAACTGGTATCCGCGTTATAGGATTTCGACAAAATTCGTTGATATGAAAGTAATAGATAATATTAAAAAGAATATAACCTCAAGTACACGTGTCATTTATTTTGAGACGCCCGTAAACCCAACGCTTGAATTGATTGATATTAAAGCAGTTGTTGAACTTGTTAAAAATGTAAATAAGAACAGACCCAAAACAAGGAAGATATATGTTGTAATTGATAACACTTTTGCAAGTCCATTTTGTCAACGGCCGCTTGAGTTTGGTGTTGACTTTGTTGTTGCATCGCTAACAAAAAATATTTGTGGTTTTGGTACGGATATGGGTGGTGTAGTTATTGGACCGAAGTGGGCTTATGATATATTACTTTTGTATCGGAAAGATTTCGGTGGTGCTCTTGCAGCAAAGAGTGCATGGCCTTTGCTTGTATTCGGTTTACCAAGTTTACCAACTCGTATGCGGCAGCAAATGGCTAGTGCAAATGCGGTTGCAACTTTCCTCGAAAGCGATTCACGTGTAAAATTCGTGAGCTATCCAGGGCTAAAATCTTTTCCGCAATATAGTTTAGCCCAGAAACAAATGAAGGATTACGATGGCAAGTTTGCTCCCGGTAGTTTATTAT
>JBBIRP010000167.1:0-4784 GCA_037441745.1 Ignavibacteriales bacterium | reverse complement strand
TAAGTATCAAAATGTGTCCCGCCCAAGAAACGGGACATTTTTTTTAACATATTTTAACTAAATGATTATCAACGATATTGAACAAATAATTGAGGCTTGGGCACCAAAAGAAATTTCATGGGATAAAGATAATGTAGGTTTACAAGTAGGTACACCACATAAAAGAATTAACAAAATACTAGTAACACTCGATGTAACTCAAGAAGTTATAGCAGAAGCTAATAGGAAAAATGTCGATTTAATTATTAGCCACCATCCACTTATATTCCATCCTATTAAAAGAATAAACAATAATAAGCTCTTAGATGACTTATTGACATTCTTGATTAGAAATAATATTGCACTTTACACTGCCCATACCAATTTGGACTTTACAAGAGACGGGGTTAGTTTCTCGTTAGCAAAAAAAATTGGTTTAATGAACATAGATTTTCTTTTAAAAGATTATCGCATCGATAAAAAGATTGTAGTGTACGTCCCGGTTCGTCATGTAGACCGAGTTCGAATTGCAATGGCTGATGCAGGAGCGGGAGTTATCGGAAAATATAAAGAATGCTCATTTGGAAGTTTAGGGACTGGAACTTTCCGGCCATCAAAAGGGGCAACACCATATATTGGTGAAGTCGATAAATTTGAAAAAGTAGAAGAAGTAAGGTTAGAAATGATTGTTCCAATTTGGAAACTGGATAATGTTTTAATAGCAATGAGAAAAGCTCATCCCTACGATGAAATTGCATACGATGTATACAATATTGAAAATAAAAGTCGTGATTATGGCATCGGGGCAATAGGTGAATTAAAACATGGTATTTCATCAAAAAAATTTTTACAACATATTTGTCAAAAGTTGAAAATACCTGTACTTCGATATAGTGGGGGGAATAAAAAACATATTAAGCGTGTCGCAGTTTGTGGAGGAAGTGGAGCTGAATTAATAGAAGCAGCTCAAAACAATGGTGCCCACGCAATCGTTACAGGCGATATTCATTATCACCGATTTTCGAAAACCGATGGAGAGATGTTAATAATTGATGCGGGACATTATGAAACAGAAGTCCCAATTGTTGATCAGATTGTAGAAAGGTTGAAGCAAGAAACTAAAAATCAAAAAGTAGAGATTTTTAAATCAGAATTTTTAAAAAATCAAATTAAGTATTTTATTAAATGAAGGACACTACGGTGGAAAACAGGTTAAAGTATTTATATGCGATACAAATAGTTGATTCACAATTACGAGAAGTCAATGAACTTAAGGGTGATTTGCCACAGCTAGTAGAAGAGCTTGAATCTCAAGTTGACGATATCAAAGCAAAAATCAAAGAACTAAATAACACGATTAAACAATGCAAAATTGATCGAGATAATGCTGACGTTGAGATAATTGACCTTGCAGAAAAAATCGAGAAGTATAAAAACCAACAACTCAACGTAAAATCGAACAAACAATACGATGCATTGACGAGGGAAATTGAAGCAGCGGAAAAGAAAACAGCCCAACTTGAAAAGGACCTCGAGATATATGAAGGAAAAATGGAAGCTGGTAAAAAAGATCTTGAAGCTGCAATGAAACTGATGGAGCAAACAACCGATGAATTAAATGAAAAGAAGAAAGAGCTCCGAGAGATTAGTAAAGAACATGAAAAAGAAGAATTAAAACTTCAACATCAAAGAGAAAAATTAATCCCTCGCATTGATAGACAAGACTTCGAAAAATATGAACGCATCAGAAAAGCAAAAAATGGACTCGCCGTCGTCCCGATTAAAAAAGGTGCTTGCGGGGGTTGTTTTAGCAGGGTACCCCCTCAAAAGGTTCTTGAAATAAGACAAAACTCAAGACTTTACACATGTGAACGCTGTGGTCGGATTTTAGTATCTGACCATATAGTGGAATCGATAAATACTATTCCATGAATATTACTTTGAGAATATACCGAGAGTAAGTATCTTAGATTACAAGATTTAATTTTAAAAAGTACTGCGCATCGCGCAATCGCCCTGTTTCTCCTAATAAAGAAACGGGGAGGAAAGTCCGAACTCCCAAGGACAGAGCACCTCCTAACAGGAGGGTGCATTGATCGAAAGATCAAGGCAACGGAAAGTGTCACAGAAAAAATACCGTCCTTTTCCGTTCATAATTAACGGGATTGGATAAGGGTGAAAAGGCGAGGTAAGAGCTCACCGACTCAACAGTAATGTTGAGGGCTGACAAACCCTGCTCGGAGCAAGACCAAGTAAGTTCCGTTTCCCATATAGGGAGAAGAACTGTCCGTTCAACTTAAGCAATGATAAGACGGAACGGGTAGGTCGCTCGACCTCACCTGCGAAGGTGAGGCAAGAGAAATGATTGCGGTTCTGTTTTAATTTCAATGAAACGGAATACAGAATTCGGCTTACAGATGCGCAGTTTAAGATTTTATTTAATAAATTACAAAATAAAGCTATGAAAAAATCATATAGATGGACAATATCAAAAATAACTGATGAAAATCAAGCAATCAATCTTGCAAAAGAAATCAACGTACCCACAACTATCGCTAAGATTTTAATAAGTCGCGGTATCACTACGTATAATCAAGCTAAGGAATTCTTCAGGCCACAGATCAGCAATCTCCACGACCCTTTTTTTCTTGAAGGAATACCACAAGCAGTTAAACGTATAGCCAAAGCGATAGAGACTAAAGAACGAATTTTAATCTTTGGAGATTATGACGTTGATGGAACAGCGAGCGCGGCAATGCTTCATTTATATTTCAATCAAGTTGGCGTTCAGAGTTTAATTCATATCCCCGATCGCATCAAAGAAGGTTATGGTATTTCAGCATTTGGGATCGATAAAGGAAAAGCGTTCGGTGCATCATTGATAATCGCTATCGATTGCGGAATTACAGCGATCGAGCAGGTTGAATATGCCAGATCATTAGGAATGGATGTTATCATTTGCGATCATCATGAACCAGGTGAAAAACTTCCAAATGCATATGCTGTTCTCGATCCGTTAATACCAAATTCAAAATATCCTTTTAAGCACCTCTGCGGTTGCGGTGTCGGTTTCAAACTTTTACAGGCAATTGAAAAAACACGCGGCGAAGAAAAATTTTTCGATAATTTCATAGATTTTGTCACATTAGCTACAACTGCAGACATTGTTCCACTGATTGGTGAAAACCGTGTACTAACCAAAATCGGTCTAAATCAGATTAACTCGAATCCACGCCCTGGGATTAGAGCTTTGATTGAGTCCTCGGGGATAGAACTTGGAAAAATTTCAACTGGACAAATTGTATTTGTATTGGCACCTCGCATTAATGCAGTAGGTAGAATTGGCAATGCACAACATGCAGTACAATTGTTAACCAGTCAAGATCAAGAAACGGCATCACAACTTGCTCAAATCCTAGAAGAGGAAAATAGTAAAAGAAGAAAGATTGATGAAGAAACATTCCTTAAAGCTCAGGAATTAGTTGAGAACTATATCGATATAGAGTCCGATCCAGCGATCGTTCTTCACAATGAAGAATGGCATCCTGGTGTCATAGGGATCGTAGCATCAAGATTAGTTGAAAAATATTACAGACCAACGATAATGATGACTACAATTGACGGCATAGTGAAAGGATCTGCACGATCAATTGTAGGTTTCGACATTTACCAAGCATTAAAGTTGGTCGAGGATAAATTACTTCAGTTTGGTGGTCATAAATATGCCGCTGGTTTAGCAATAGAATTAAACCGAATTAATGAATTTAAAAAAGCATTCAACGAAGCAGTTGATAAACTATTACCAGAGGAGATTAGAACTCCGGAGATAATGATTGATGCTGAAATATCGCTCGGCGAGCTCAACCCACGATTCCTAAAAATTCTCAGGGAATTTGCGCCTTACGGACCAAGTAATATGCGACCCGTATTCTTAGCAAGAAACGTTGAAGCTGTTAGCGTTCCAAAGATAGTAGGAAAAGACCATTTAAGATTTAGGGTTCGTCAAGATAAATATACTCTCGATGCAATTGGTTTCGGATTGGGTTCACTAATTGATGAAGTGCGCAACAACGGTAAAAATTTAGATTTGGTATTCTCTGTCGATGAACACGAAATAATAGTCGCAGGTTCGGAAACTGCTGAATCATTCCCTCAGTTAAAAATAAAAGATATCAGAAAACACACAACAGATAACACGATCGAGATTATCAATAATGCAAATTAAGATTTAATAAGAAAGGGTTTAATTATGTCAGGTCATTCTAAATGGGCAACAATTAAACGAAAGAAAGCAGTAACAGACGCAAAACGAGGTAAAATATTTACTCAAATAATCAAAGAAATAACAATCGCAGCACGGATGGGAGGCGGTGATCCAAAAGGTAATCCCCGACTCCGACTTGCTATTGACAAAGCTAAAGCAGCCAATATGCCAGCCGATAACATAAAACGCGCTATCATGAAAGGCACTGGTGAACTCCCTGGTACAACGTACGAAGATGTAACTTACGAAGGTTACGGACCTGGAGGTGTCGCGCTTATCATTGAATCTGTCACAGACAACAAAAATAGAACTGTTTCTGAAATTCGCCATATACTTGAACGTCATAATGGAAAACTCGGAGCTTTAAACTCAGTTGCTTGGATGTTTCATAGGAAAGGGGTATTACGTATCAATAAGTCTAATTATAATGAAGATGAATTAATGAATCTCGCCATTGAAGCGGGCGCAGATGATATTAAAACAGAGGAGGATATGTACGAGATTTATACAACTCCCGAGATGTTTGTAACTGTTAAACAAA
>JBBIRP010000166.1:0-4801 GCA_037441745.1 Ignavibacteriales bacterium | reverse complement strand
TTCAAACAATTTCCTTTTTTTGTGATAAATGATCAGGCAAAACAGCCTTATTGAGATCCTCCATTTTTCTCTGAAGGTCTAATACAGATGCTTTTATCTTATCCTTATTATATTCTGGCATATAATAGTGATACAGAGTATAAAGTATCTGATGAAACGCTTCGACTTCTTTTAAAACGGGTTTAATCATGCGGGCAAGTTTTTCATATTGGGCGTGTAATTTTTCAGCCGCATCTAAAATCTTTTGTGTATCAGTTGTGGTAGCCGCTTTATGATACTCGTTTACAATTTCTTTTAATTTAGTCAATCCCTCGTTCCATTTTACTTTTTTATCTTGTAGAATATTGGGTAACTTTGCACTTTGGATTTTTACCGCATGACTATCTATAGCCGGGACCAATTCTTTTAATAATTCAATATTTTTATTTTGCCAAGCATCGTGCCAAAGTTTAAATATTACTTCATGTAATGCTTTTAATTCGGGCACATCGCTTTTTATTTCTTCTTCCGTTTGTCCGAACGTTACGTATGAAAATATAAATGAGAAAAATAAAATTGTAGTCAATTTTATTTTGTTCATGTTATATTACTAGAAATTGATTACTAGTTATGGTATTTTATAATTTGTATAAAAGTTGTGTATTATTGTACTTAATATACGATTGTTCGAATTAACTTACAAAATAATTGAATCCATTAAGAACATTTTGCATCTAATGAGAAAACAAGAAAAACCTATTCAAAAAATGATTAAAAAAGATATTCAAATCGAAGATTTAATTCGTGAGATTCCAAGCTCAGTTCATTATTTAATGGAAAAGGGGATCAAGTGTTTAGCTTGTGGTGAACCAGTTTGGGGAACACTCGAGAGTGAATCGAAAGAAAAAGGATTTACTGAAGCGGAAATAGAAAAGTTTGTTAAAGATTTGAATTCGATGAAAAACTGTGACAAAGTGTATTAATTAGAAAGGAGTTCAAAATGCCTATATACGATTACTGCTGTACTGACTGTGGTGGGAAATATGATATATTTCATAAGGGAAAAGAAATCATCGAAGATGTCGTTTGCCCATATTGTGGCTCTTTAAATCATAAGAAATTAATGTCGGTTACCCAAGTATCAATAGGTAATGAGCCGGCGACGAATTGTTCAGACGGATCTTGTAGATCATACGGGGGTGGCGGTTGTATAGGTGGTATGTGCGGATTAAGCTAATTTTGGCTAGTTAGTGGCTAATTCATATTAGAGGAGGTAAGTTTAGAGCATTTGTATGGAGAAAGATATATCTAAACTGTTTATTTTATAAATTAAAATTTTTATTGGAAACATAAATACCATTTTCATTTCTTAAATTAATCTCAAACTCCTTAAATTTGAAACTTGCCTGTAAAATTATTAAACTTAATAAGGTTGTTCGATAAAAGTACAAAAACAAGCAAACATGCAGAATACGATTTCATTCGTTTTTAACGGGCGTTTGAATTATATTGATCTCCAGCATTCAGCTAAATATACAACCACCACGACCGTTTTAAACTATCTACGCAGTTTACCCACTCACAAAGGTACGAAGGAAGGTTGTGCTGAAGGTGATTGTGGCGCTTGTACTATAGTGCTTGGTGAACTTGATGGAAATAAAAAGATAAAGTACAAAGCTGTTAATTCGTGTCTGCTCTTCCTACCGATGCTTCATGGTAAACAATTGATTACAGTGGAGAATTTAAAGAACCCTGCTGGCAAACTTCATCCTATTCAACAAGCGATTGTTGATGAGTACGGTAGCCAATGTGGATTTTGTACACCGGGGATAATCATGTCAATGTTTGCGATATACAAAAATTATCAAAAACCAACAGATGACCAAATTCTTAATGGATTAACCGGTAATTTATGTAGATGTACTGGCTATCGACCGATTATTGAAGCCGTCAGAAAATCGTGCAGATATGATGGTGTTGATCATTTTACAATGAATGAACCACAAACAATTGAATTGTTAAAATCAATCCCACTAGAATCACTCCATATTCAAACAAGTCGACAAAAGTATTATCAACCAGCAAGTTTAGGTGAAGCGATTTCTTTAAAGCATCGTTATCCACAAGCTCAAGTAATATCTGGAGCAACCGATATCGCATTACGAGGTACAAAGGGACACGAATTATTGAATGAGATTATTGATCTTTCAAATGTACAGGAATTAAAAGAAGTTAAAGAGTCAACTGATTCAATCTGGATTGGTGCTGGAATTATAATTAATGATTTGAGGCAGCATGTTAAAGAATTATTCCCAGCACTTTATGAAATGTTAGATGTTTTTGCTGCAAATCAAATACGGAATGTGGCAACCCTCGGAGGAAATCTTGGTACAGCTTCACCAATTGGTGATATACTACCAGTTTTAATAGCATATAAAGCAAAAGTAATTCTCGAAAGTCTGAATGGTAAACGTGAGCTCTCTGTAGATGATTACATAGTTGGCTACCGTAGAACAGTGAGTAGACCTGATGAATTGATTACCTTTATAACAATACCTAAGGTTTCGAATGGAACAATTGTTAAATCGTATAAAATATCAAAGAGAAAAGATTTAGATATTTCAACACTTAATTCCGGTTTTAGGTTAGAATTAGACGAGAATAAAATTATTTCGATAATTCTTGCATATGGTGGAATGGCAGATATTACTAAACGGGCGACATTAACCGAACGCTTTCTCATTGAAAATACATGGTGTCGGGATGTTGTTGAGCAGGCAATGCAATATATTGATCAAGACTTTAGCCCGATTTCAGATGTTAGAGGGAGTGCAGAATATAGAAGGGTGGCAGCGAAAAATTTATTACTAAAATTCTATAATGAAACAAAACAGGAAAGATAAAAATGGATAATCTTCCTTATGATTCCGCTTTTGGTCATGTAACAGGCGAAGCTGTTTATGTTGATGATATTTTAGTCAATGAGCAATTGCTCGTCGGCAAGGTTGTTTATTCTCCACACGCCCACGCTCGGATAATTTCATTTGATTTGAGTGAAGTAAGAAAAGTTGCAGGCGTTCATGCTGTGTTATCTTATAAAGATATACCGGGACATAATCAGATGGGTCCAGTTGTTAAAGATGAACCGGTGCTTGCAGAGGATGAAGTAACATTTATTGGACAGGCTGTTTTTCTTATTGCTGCTGAGACTGATGAACAATGTCGTGAAGCAGAAAAAAGAATAAAAGTAGACTATAAACCAATCGAAGCTATATTGGACATTGAAACTGCGATGGTAAAAGGTAATTTGATGGGTCCGCCAAGGTATATTAAACGCGGAGATGTTGATACCGCATTGCAAGCATCAAAGCATGTTATACGTGGGGAGTTAAGAACTGGCGCACAAGAACATTGGTATTTGGAAACGCAAATTTGCTTGTGTATTCCGGGCGAAGGAAATGAAATAAACGTTTTCAGTTCAACACAACACCCATCAGAGACACAAGCAATTGTAGCAGAGGTTCTTGGTGTAAAACGGAATGAGATTGTTGTTGAAGTCAGAAGACTCGGTGGTGGTTTTGGTGGAAAGGAGACTCAAGCAAATCATACTGCATGTTGGACGGCTTTATTATGCCATGCAACAAAGCGCCCGGTTAAAATACGTCTTTTCCGCGATGACGATATGATAATGACAGGCAAACGACATCGTTTTTTAACGAAGTACGAAGCGGGGTTCGATGGTGAAGGAATTTTACAAGCTGTGAAGTTTGAGCTGAATAGTGATGGTGGGGCGGCAACGGATTTATCTTTTGCAATACTCGAACGTGCGATGCTACATACCGATAATGCTTATTTTGTACCAAATTATTTTGTAGAAGGACGTGTATGGAAAACGAATCTCCCACCTAATACTGCCATGCGTGGTTTTGGTGGTCCCCAAGGTATGGCAGCAATGGAAACTGTGATTGATAGAATTGCAAGATATTTGAGAAAAGATCCAGCTGAAATTCGTCAAAAAAATTTCTATGGAATTGATTCTCGAAATACGACTCATTATGAAGAAAAAGTCGAAAATAATCGGCTGCACTTTATATATAATCAAATAATTGAGTCATCAGATTATTTCAAACGTAGGAATGAGATTGATGAATTCAATGCAAAAAATGAATTTTATAAAAAAGGAATTGCGCTAACGCCGGTGAAATTTGGTATTTCATACACAACAACTTTTCTTAATCAAGCAGGGGCTTTAGTAAATGTATATATTGACGGGACAATACTTGTGAACCATGGAGGCGTGGAAATGGGGCAAGGACTTAATACAAAAATCCAGCAAATTGCTGCTACGGAATTTGGTGTAAGTCCAGACAGAGTGAAAGTTAATGCTACAAATACATCCAAAGTTCCGAATACATCTGCAACAGCAGCGTCAACTGGTTCTGATTTAAATGGTATGGCAGTAAAAAATGCAATTGATACTATCAAAGATCGCATTGCGAAGGATTTAGCATCAATTTGGACTCAACAAAATCCAAATGCTCCAACCCTACAAGCATCCATTTTGTTTAAGGATAATACTATTATCGATAGTGATCATCCTGAACGAAAAATATCATTTACTGATGCAGCGAAAGAAATGAATCTTCGTCAAGTAAGTTTAAGCTCTACTGGTTTCTACAAAACACCTACAATTGGTTGGGATAAATCAAAGGGTAGAGGTAAACCGTTTTTCTATTATTCATTCGGAATGGCTGTTTCGGAAGTAATGATTGATGTCCTTACCGGACAACATACATTATTAAGGACCGATATTATTCAAGAT
>JBBIRP010000165.1:0-4814 GCA_037441745.1 Ignavibacteriales bacterium | reverse complement strand
GTTACGATGCATTCGCAGGTGTAATAAAGTCGGGTGGTAAAACCAGAAGAGCTGCAAAGATGGTAATATTAAACGTCGATCATCCTGATATTAGAGATTTTATACGTTGTAAAGCTGAAGAAGAGAAAAAAGCATGGGTATTAATCGATGCGGGATACAATAGTGGATTCAATATACACGGAGGTGCATACGATTCGGTATTTTACCAAAATGCAAATCACTCGGTGAGAGCAACCTATGAATTCATGAGAGCAGTTGTAGACGATCGTGAATGGATTACGAAAGCAGTTCACGGAGGTATGCCTTTGGATAAATATCGAGCTCGTGATTTGATGAAGGATATGGCAGATGCAGCTTGGATATGTGGAGATCCGGGAATGCAATTTCACACTACAATAAACAAGTGGCATACATGTCCAAACACTGCACCGATTAACGCATCTAACCCATGCAGTGAATATATGTTCTTTGATGATTCTGCATGTAATTTAGCATCATTGAATTTAATGAAGTTCATAACAGAATATGGTGAATTTGATACCGAATCATTTTGCCATGCCGTAAGCATAGCCATCACAGCACAAGAGATCGAAGTTGATAATGCAAGTTACCCAACTCAAAAGATTGAACAGAACAGTCACAATTTTCGACCGCTTGGGTTAGGATATGCAAACCTAGGAGCTTTACTAATGGCACGCGGACTTGCCTATGATAGTGATGAAGGAAGAGCCTATGCAGCAGCAGTAACAGCTCTAATGTCTGGCCAAGCATACAAACAATCTGCACTTATTGCAAGAGAAAAAGGTCCATTTAAAGGTTTCAAGAAAAATCGTGAACCGATGTTAAAAGTAATGAAGATGCACAGCTTAGCTGCGGATCAAATCCCAGATAAGTATGTACCAAGTGATCTTCTTACCGCAGCTCGAAAAGTATGGGATGATGTTATCACATTCGGAAAAGAATTTGGTTATAGGAACGCCCAAACAACTGTGCTTGCACCCACAGGAACAATTGGCTTTATGATGGATTGCGATACCACTGGTGTCGAACCAGATCTTGCCTTGGTTAAATACAAGAAATTAGTAGGTGGTGGGATGTTAAAAATAATCAATCGGACGATACCACTTGCACTTAAAAAGCTTGGTTACATCGATGAACAAATTGAACACATATTGGCATACATCGACAAAAATGATACAATCGAAGGTGCTCCGCACCTTAAAGAAGAACATCTCCCCGTCTTTGATTGTGCATTCAAACCAACAAAGGGAACGCGGACAATCCATTATCGTGGGCATGTTAAAATGATGGCTGCAATTCAACCATTCATATCAGGAGCAATCTCCAAAACCGTAAATTTACCGAACGACGTTACTCCAGAGGATATTGCTAACATATACATCGAAGCATGGCGTTTAGGTCTGAAAGCCATAGCAATTTATAGAGATGGCTGCAAGCGAACACAACCATTGAACACAAGTTTAGATCAACAAATAGAAAAAGTGAAACCAAAACCATTCCGGAGAAGATTGCCCGATGAAAGACAGGCAATCACACATAAATTTTCAATCGGTGGACACGAAGGCTATATTACGGTCGGTTTATACGAGGATCGTACTCCAGGAGAAATTTTTATAACAATGTCAAAAGAAGGTTCAACTATTTCAGGATTAATGGATGCATTTGCTACCTCAGTTTCGATGGCACTTCAATATGGAGTGCCGTTACGGGTGCTAACAGAAAAATTCTCTCATATGCGTTTTGAGCCCAGCGGATATACAGGGAATAAAGATATACCGATCGCCAAATCAATACTTGATTATATTTTTAGATGGCTCGATAAAAAATTCCTACTCCCCGATAAACAAATTCGAAAGCTTGACGTTGAAAACACTCAAAGCATAGATTCATTTGGTGAAATTAAAATATTACCTGCTACAGCAAGAGAACAAAACGAAAAAGAAGTCTATCAACAGCAAGCCGATGCACCTCCATGTCACCAATGCGGTAGCATAATGGTACGTAGTGGATCATGTTATAAATGTGTAAACTGTGGGGAGACATCAGGATGTTCCTGAAAATAATAGCTATATTAATCTCTATTTTCTTAATTATTTCAAATCAAACCTCTGCCCAACTGAATCTACCTCAGTTGAAAGTCGAGGTCAACATAAAACAAAAAGACCATAAAACACTTTTGAAATACTTCGGACAATTTGAGCAAGCACCTACAGAGCTCGATAGCAAGATCGAAAAATTATTACTTTCACTATTCCCGAAAGAATACAAAAGGGGATGCGAAAGTATGATATCTCACTGGGGAGAATTTGCTAAGAACACAGCTTCGAATGCTTTGAGGATATTGTATTTCAGAAAAAGTGAAAAAAATGTTTATCAAATATTTTTCGCATTTACTTGTTTCTCAAATGCAAAAGGCTATGGAGATAAGTTCTACGATGAAAGGCTTGCGGTGCTCAATTTAGATAGTGCATCGTCCAAACTGACAATCTATCCACACTCGAATCCTTGCGACACATGCAGCGAATTGACTCGTATGGCATTAGAAGAAGACACTTTAACCGTCAGCGGAAATCCTTTCGTCGGTTTTATATTTGGTATATCAAATAAAAATCCATGCTGTGATGGACCAATAAATTTTAATGAAGAGATATTAAAATTTTTCATTCTTGAACCAACAAATGTAATCGATGCACTTACATTCCGTAAATTTCGAAAAGAAATAATACATGATGAAGTATTAGGTGACTCAACAACACTATACCAAACACAGATAGATATAGAAAAGGATAAAAAAGGCGATTTATCGAAGATTGCAATCTATCATACGACGACAGTTAAAGATGAACCAGGCAGGAGCGGGATTATCTTTTACACATGGAACAGAAAAGCAGAACGATTTGATGAAGGAGCGAGATAAATACTCCAATCATTCCCATTCAATCGTTGATGGAGGTTTAGAACTAATATCGTAAACTACTCGGTTAACACCTGTTATCTCATTAACAATCTGATTTGAAATCTTGGCCAGTATGTTTGGGGGGATTTGCGCCCAGTCAGCTGTCATTCCGTCCAAGCTCGTTACAGCTCGAAGAGCTATTACATTTTCATAAGTACGTTGGTCACCCATAACACCAACTGTTTGAACAGGTAATAATACAGCAAAGGCTTGCCAGATTGTATCATATAATCCAGCTTCTTTCAATTCGTTTATAAAAATATCATCAGCTTCCCGAAGAATAGAAAGTTTTTCCTTCGTTACTTCGCCGATGATGCGTATAGCTAACCCAGGACCGGGAAATGGATGTCTTAAAATTAATTCGTCGGGTAAACCAAGAATTTTTCCAACATTTCGGACTTCATCCTTAAATAATTCACGAAATGGTTCTATTAGTTTTAAATTCATTTTTTCAGGTAACCCACCAACGTTATGATGGGTTTTTATTGTATGCGATGGACCTTTATGTGAAGTCGATTCTATAACATCAGGGTAAAGAGTCCCTTGTGCTAAAAATTCTACATCCCCAATTTTCTTTGCTTCACCCTCAAAAAGCTCTATAAATGCCTTTCCAATAATACGTCTTTTCTTTTCTGGATCAGTCACACCTTGTAATTTCTTTATGAAAAAGTCTTCAGCATCAAGATATTCGAAATTAAAATGATACTTATCGCGAAATAGCCTTATAATCTTTTCGCTTTCATTCTTTCTCATAAATCCATTGTTTATATGAATACAAAACAACTGTTTACCAACTGCTTTATGTAGTAGAAAAGCCAACACAGCTGAATCGACACCTCCACTCAACGCGCATATAACCTTTTTTGTCCCAACATTTATTCTAATTTCTTCGATCTTATTGTTAATAAAAGTTCCTGCGTTCCATCCACCTGATAATTCACAAATTCTAAATAGAAAATTGTTTAGGATTTCCTTCCCACCCGAAGTATGAACAACTTCAGGATGGAATTGTACACCATAAATTCTTTTCTCTCGATTTCTAATTGCACAAATTGGTGAATTTTGAGAATGAGCAATCCTTTCGAAACCTTTAGGTAATTTTGTCAACGCATCGCCATGGCTCATCCAAACATTTAGTGTTTTCCCTCTTTCATTGTCATTTAGATCAGCAAACAAATCTGAATCATCGTCAATAAATACTTTAGCTAAACCATATTCACGTTTTGCTAATCTATCTACCAGTCCACCTAATTGGAAGGCAATAACTTGCAAACCATAACAGATACCAAGAATTGGAATCCCGAGTTCAAATATTTGGGGAGTCGGAAGAGGAGCATTCTTTGTATAAACGCTTGCAGGTCCACCCGATAGTATGATTCCCCTTGGTTGCAGTTCTTGTATTTTTTCAATAGGTATGTCAAATCTGTGAAGTTCTGAGTAGACACCCAATTCTCGAATCCTTCGAGCAATTAGTTGAGAATATTGAGACCCAAAATCTAAGATGAGGATAAGTTCAGGTTGAAACATCGTTGAGTTCACAACAAATCTTTATATTTTTCTTTGACACTTTTAATCTTATCTTCCATGGTTTGGTCTTTGTCGGTGCGGGTACCAACGTGAATCGTAGTAAATATGCGAGGCGTACCCATTTCGTGTAAAACTTCATGGCATCGTTTTATTGCAGAAAACACTGCATCCCATTCACCTTCGATGTTAGTCCCATTCGCGTGAAGTTGAATCTTTAATTTAGCATCGGATAGAATCTTCTCACACACAGCTATGTACTTTGAAATGGAAACACCGACTCCAAGAGGTATAATTGTAAGATCGACAATAA
>JBBIRP010000164.1:0-4825 GCA_037441745.1 Ignavibacteriales bacterium | reverse complement strand
TTCTTGTGAATACAAACTCTGCTTCAGCAAGCGAGATCATTTCTGGTGCTGTACAGGATTTAGATCGTGGGTTAGTTGTTGGTGAAACGACATTTGGGAAAGGTTTAGTTCAGCGGCAATTTGATCTTCCTGATAAGTCTGCTTTTCGTTTAACCATTGCACGTTACTACACACCTTCAGGTAGACTTATTCAAAGACCTTACGGGAAGGATATCGAAGCTTATCGTAAAGCTGCTTACGAGCGAGATGAGGTAGAAGGTGAAAATATTGAACACGAAAAAGAAAAATCATCTAAAGACTCAACACAAACAACTGGTAGAGATTCTACGAAACCAATTTTCTATACAGCATCGGGACGTAAGGTTTACGGTGGTGGTGGAATAACACCAGATTTTATTGTCAAGAGCGAGAAGGCTTCACCTTTATTTGTTCAGATATTGGGTAAAGGTGTCTTTCGTGAATTTGCTCTATCATTTATGGATAAGAATGGAAAACAGATACACCAACAGTATGAATCAAGTGGGTTGAAGAAATTTAACGAAAATTTTCTGGTCTCTGATAATATGATGAAAGATTTTGAGAATTTAACAAAGGATAAAGGTATAGCAATTGATTCTGTTCAATATCAGAAAGATATTCAATTCTTTAAAATAAGATTGAAAGCAGAAATTGCTCGTATTGTTTGGGGCAATGAAGGCTGGTATTCAGTGATACGTTCCGATGATAATCAATTACAAAAAGCTTTAACACTGTTTCCAGTAGCAGAAAAAATAGCTGGTTTACATTAAATTTTGCTCGATTAAAAAATATTGAATACTTATTTAGAATCAAATAAGGCATTGATAGTTTATATATTCATATTTGCCATATCTCAGTTGTTTCCATTGAATACATCGATGCCTGGTGGATTTTCTACTAACTCTCATAATTCTGCAGATAAATATCCAGCTGATTCTGTTTTCCAGATCGGAGAGGAATTGGTTTACAATGTGAGTTATATGTCAATCGATATCGGGCAGATTCGTGTAAAACAAGTGGAAGAGTTAAATAAAGATAATCAAAAAAATTATAAAGTGGTTGCTTACATTGATTCATATCGTGGTATTCCTTTTGTAAATCTTCATTCTATATTTGAGAGCATAATGCATCCTGATGTTTACTCATTAGTTTTTCATGCACGGGATAAGGAGAATAACCATTGGAAATCATTCATCTATAATTTTGACTACGCGAATCATATTATGTACATAGAAGAAAGTATTTTCGGCAGCGGTAAGATTGATAAACGTGATTCTATTCGTGTTGATACACTTACCCAAGATGGTTTATCTCTATTATTCTTTGCACGCAAGAGTTTATTTGAAGGGAAAAGCATGAATATCCCTGTGGTGGTTAATGAAAAAAAGTTTAGAACCGAGATTAATTTCACAAAACGATTCGTGACGGGTAAAATTGATGCAGTTGATTATAAAATTGACTTAGTCTATTTTGATGGTGAAGCTGGTTTTGTTGGAATTTTTGGACTCACTGGCGAATTCGAAGGATGGTTTAGCAATGATGCAGCACGTGTTCCAATTATGGCAAAGATGAAAGTTTTAATAGGGAATATTTATATCGAGCTGAAAAGTTGGAAGCGAGATGGCTGGGCCCCACCACGTTCTCATAATGGGGATAAATGATGTGAGTATAACAACGTAATAAATTGTACGATTAATCCAGAACCTGAAGAGGGAAATAGGTATGAATATTAAATTTTGGGGAACACGCGGGTCGATATCAACTCCTGGTAAGGCTACAGTTCGTTATGGCGGAAATACTCCTTGTATCGAGCTTAGATTATCAAATGGTGAATTGATAATTCTTGATGCTGGAACGGGTATTAGAAATCTTGGTGAAAAATTAATCGAGGATGGTGAATCAGTAAAAGCTTATATTTTAATATCTCACCCTCATTGGGATCATATCCAAGGGTTTCCATTTTTTAAGCCAGCGTTTATTTCTGGAAATGAGTTGACAATCATTGGTGGTGAAAT
The DNA here is from genome assembly GCA_037441745.1 of Ignavibacteriales bacterium. Lineage (GTDB taxonomy): Bacteria > Bacteroidota > Ignavibacteria > UBA10030 > SZUA-254 > JACQYX01. The sequence continues at coordinate 2,792 of JBBIRP010000164.1, read as the reverse complement.
AGAAAAAATGACTCTACCAAAGATGATAGCAGATCAAATGAACAAAATATATTTTCCTATTCAACTCACGGATTTAAAAGCCACGATTAAATTCCACACTGTTGTTGAAGAAGATCTTACCGTATTTGATGCGGTAGTCAAAAGTATATATGTCAACCATCCATCTTTCGCAATTGGATATAGAATTATACACGATGGCAAATCGGTTGTATACATTAGTGATAACGAACCATTTGATAGGCAAGTGGCACAGGCAATAAGGAATGTGGAAAAAATTATTATTGAAAAATATTCTCGTTCGAAAGGGGACCCAAATCAAAGAGTTTTCGATTTTATCCGTGGAGCTGATATTCTTATACATGATGCAACGTACACACCTGAGGAATATGTTGACCGAGTAGGATGGGGTCATTCACATTATCTATTTACACTGAAAGCTGCTGCAGAAGGTAAAGTTAAAAAATTGGTTTTATTCCATCACGATCCTGCACACAATGATGATAAAATTGATGAAATTCTTAAAACGTGCAGAAAAGAAATTCGTAATAGAAACTACAAATTTGAATGTATCGCTGCTGCAGAGGGATTAGAAATAGAAGTTTAATTCCTTTCATACTTGACAATGATGTTAAACGGTTATTATATTTACAATCAATTTAATAATATTGTAATTATTTCAGGGAAAATTACATTATGGCGACTGGTAAAGTGAAATGGTTTGATAGTAAAAAAGGATTTGGTTTTATAGTTCCACAGGATGGTCAAAGTAGTGATGTATTTGTCCATTATTCTTCGATCAAATCCGATAATGAATTTAAAACATTAAAGGCAGGTATGATCGTTGAGTATGAAGTTTCACAAGGTGAAAAAGGTTTGCAAGCATCGAATGTTGTTGTTATCAAGTAAACATTAAAGATATAAGTTCGGTTGCGACTTTATTTCCATCACTAAAGGTATGGTGAAATTACGATTATGATTGAAAGAAAAAATTTAAAATGGCATTTATATTCAAAGAGAAAGATATTAAAAAATTAGCTAAAGTCCTCGGAGTTACACCAAAACACAAAGGGAATAACTATCGTTTTGAGCTTAGAGGTCGTGACCCACACCGAAAATTATCCCTTGAAGTTTATCCCAATGTGATAATAGGTAAAAGCCGTGGGAACTTAATATCAGTTTACACGCCAACAACACACCTTCAACTTCATTATTGCTCTGGTTTCGTCGTAAGCGAAATGTTGAACGAAGTAACTTTTATCGGTGAGCATAATGGTAAATTAACCGGCTTAATTATTGAAAGAGAAGGTGGATGTTCATTATATGCTAACGTTGATCGGGAAATTCTCTCTGGTGACTTTACGAGATTAGGACCCGAAGTTATGCTCTCGGGTATTGCTTTATCGTTAACAGAAACAATTCTTCCCGACACGAAAAAGCATAAAAGGCAAAAGCCGAAATGATTGTGGTGCGAGTTTTTAATACACATTCAAAATATCGAATAAAGCCATCAGGAACTAAATTTGTAGTCCGTCATGTTCTCAAAAATGAATGTATTACGAATGCTGATGTAAATATTGTTGCAGTCGATAAAAAGGGAATGATAAAGATGAACGCAACATATCTAAATCATTGGTATGCAACAGATGTAATTTGCTTTCCATTGAGTGAATCACCAAATCTCCTCGAAGGTGAAATTTATATTAATATCGACCAAGCTCGAACTCAAGCCCGCTCATATAAAGAAACGATTCAACGAGAATATGCGCGTTTGGTAATCCATGGGGTACTCCACCTCATTGGGTACAAAGACAACAGGAAGGCTCAAAAGCAAAAGATGACGGGACTCGAGAATCAATATCTCGATGATTTACAAAGAAGGAAAAAATTGAAATTATAAATTATTTTACAGAACGATGAACAAATCATTAATCATAGTTGAATCACCAGCTAAAGCGAAGACGATCAATAAATATCTCGGTAAAGATTATGTGGTTCGTGCTTCAGTGGGACATATTAAAAATTTACCTAAAAGCGAACTTGGTGTTGATTTAGAGAAAGGTTATGTACCTACATTCGAAATTATCAAAGGTAAAGAAGAAGTCATTGAAAGGTTGCGTGAGGAAGCAAAAAAATCCGATACTGTCTACATAGCAACCGATCCAGACCGAGAAGGTGAAGCCATCGCTGCTGATATCGCAGAGGAAATTAAAAGTAAGAATGATAAAATTTTGCGTATACTTTTTCATGAAATCACAGAGCATGGTGTTGCTGAGGCTATGAAACAACCGCAGACTATTAATGAAAACCTTGTTGCCAGTCAACGAGCCAGACGTGTGATGGATCGGATTGTTGGTTATATGGTAAGTCCATTCGTTTGGAAAACTATTTATTATGGATTATCGGCGGGACGAGTTCAGTCTGTTGCTCTTCGATTAATATGTGAACGAGAAAAAGAAATACAAGATTTCATCCCAACCGAATATTGGTCAATTATCGGTGAGTTTAGAGTTAACGATAATGATAAATTTTTTGCAAAATTATTTAAAATCGAAGAAAAGGAATTAATCATTCCATCAAAAGAAAATCTATCTGAAATTCAGCACAAAGGTACATCGGATAGATTTACCTACATCAAATCAGAGAATGAAGCAAAATCATATATCGATGATATTGAGAAGCAAAAATTCATCATAAAAAAAGTTAACAAACGTGTGGTAAAACGAAATCCGCTGCCACCATTTATAACAAGTACACTGCAGCAGGAATCATCGAGAAAATTAAACATTTCTGCA
>JBBIRP010000163.1:0-4842 GCA_037441745.1 Ignavibacteriales bacterium | reverse complement strand
GCAAATCGCAGACCAGACAGGTTGTAAATACTATCGTGCCACGGACAATAAAAAATTGAAAGCAATATATGAAGAGATTGATAAACTTGAAAAAACTAAGATTGAAGTAACTCAATTCCGCCGACACAAGGAAGAGTTTTATACTACAGCGATGGTTGCAGGATTGTTTTTGTTATTGGAATTGATTTTTTCTCAAACCTTATTCAGGAAAATACCTTGATCCGTTTTGCACACAATGAATACTTATACGCTCTTGTAATCCTTCCTGTAATGCTCGCTCTTTTTTGGTGGGCGGTACAAATGCGTCATCGTAAATTAATGGAATTTGGTAATCTAAAACTGCTTGAGTTGTTAATGCCATCGGTAAGTGGTTACAAGCATACAATGAAGTTCTTTATAACGTTTATTGCTTTAGCAATGTTAATTCTTGGGACCGCCAATCCGCAAATAGGTACAAAAATGGAAGAAGTTAAACGTGAAGGGGTTGATATTATAATTGCTCTGGATGTCTCAAATAGTATGAAAGCAGAAGATATCAAGCCAAACAGACTTGAAAGTGCTAAGCAAGAGATTTCTCGAATGATTGATAAATTCCAGAATGATCGAATCGGGTTGGTTGTTTTTGCTGGTGATAGTTATTTGCAGCTTCCATTGACCACTGATTATTCAGCTGCTCGTCTTATTTTGAGCACTGTTGATGTAGATGTTGTTCCAATCCCTGGCACAGCAATTGGTTCTGCTATAAAACTTGCAATGAAATCTTTTGCTGATGGAGAAAAGAAACACAAAGTTCTTATTATCATTTCGGATGGCGAGAATCATGAAGATGATGCAATTTCAGTAGCGAAAGATGCCAACAACGAAGGTGTTGTGATCCATACAGTCGGTATGGGTTCTCCCGATGGCGTTCCGATTCCTATTTATCAAGGGAATGTTCAAGTTGGGTATAAAAAAGACGAGGACGGCAATACAGTGATTACAAAATTGGATGAACAAGGAATGCGACAAATTGCCGAAACAGCTGGTGGTATATACATAAGAGCAACAAATCAACAAGATGAACTTGATACTGTTTTTAAAGAAATACAAGCAATGGAAAAGAAAGAGTTCGGAGCAAAAGTTTTTACTGAATATGAAGATAGATTTCAATATTTTATTGCTGTTGCTATTTTGTTATTGATTCTTGAATTCTTTATATCTGAGAGAAAAAATCCGTGGTTAGTAAAATTAAATATTTTCAGAACAAGATGAACAAATTATTTATTACATTAATTTTATTCTTTGGTCTTTTGCATATTGCAGAGGCTCAATCGGAGCGATCTTTATTACGTGAAGGTAATCAATTATATAAAAAAGAAAAATATGCTGATGCCGAGGTTAGTTATAGAAAAGCCCTTGAGAAGAATAAAGAATTGCAGCAAGGTTCGTTTAATTTAGGAGATGCATTGTACAAACAGGAAAGATATAATGAAGCTGCGGAACAGTATCGGATTGCAGCTCAAAGGCAAAAAGATTCTGAGATAAAAGCTAAAGCGTTACATAATCTTGGTAATGCACTCTTGAAAGAACAAAAATTCCCAGAGAGTATTGCAGCATACAAAGAGGCATTGAAGTTAAACTCGAAAGATATTGACACTAAGTACAATCTTGAATATGCGAAGCGTATGCTTCAACAACAAATGCAGCAACAGCAAAAGCAGGATCAGAAAAAGGATAATCAACAAAATCAACAGAAACAGGATCAAAAACAGCAGGAAAAGGATCAACAAAAACAACAACAGCAAAAGCAATCGCAGCAACAACAAAAAACAGAACAACGGAAACAACAAATATCTAAAGAAGATGCGGAAAGAATACTTGAAGCATTAAAAAATGAGGAGAAAGACGTGCAGAAGAAATTGAAGAGGAAAATCCCCGCTAGAATTAGTGGTAAGAAAGATTGGTAAACATAGTTAAAAAGAGGAACATGGAGTGGTTTGCAGGGAATGAAATGATAAGAACTGTTGGACAAACAATGGAGAAAACCGAAGAGACGATATTATATTCACTTGAGACGAAAATCTAATGATAACTAACAATAAATTGAATCGTAGGATGGTTAAAGCGTTCTCACAGGTATTATTAATAATTTTGGTTTTAACGTTTTCCTTTTGGCATTTTGCAATTTCACAAGATGCAACCTTTACAGCATCGGTAGATAAGAATAAAGTATCGATGGGGGAGCATTTTGAAATAACATTTACACTCAACGGATCAACAAGTGGAAGTAATTTCCGTCCACCCTCATTCAATGATTTCATAGTGCTATCTGGTCCAAATCAATCAACAAGTATGCAATTTATAAACGGTGCAATGTCTGCATCGATATCTTATAGTTACATACTTCAACCCCGAGCAGAGGGAAAGTTTGTAATTCCACCTGCATTTATAAATTATGGTGGAAAGCAACTTAAAACAGAAACGGTCACTATTGAAGTAACAAAAGGTACACCACAACAAAAACAACAATCTCGCTCGTCGGAGCAAGAATCAGATATTGGCAAGCAGATCGGAGACAATCTTTTTCTAAAAGTAACCGTTGATAAAGCCAAAGTATATCAAGGTGAACAAATAACTGCAACCTATAAAATTTATACAAGAGTCAATGTGGTAAATTATAATATCACGAAAGTTCCATCGCTTACCGGTTTCTGGAGTGAAGAACTTGAAGTACCAAAACAAATTCAGTTATCTACCGAAGTTGTAAATGGGAAGCAATATCGTGTAGGAATATTGAAGAAAACAGCATTATTCCCACAGCGAAGTGGAACGCTCGCAATTGATCCTATGGAAGTTGAATGTGCAGTTCAAGTACAAACTCGTCGCAGATCAAATGATATCTTTGATCAATTTTTTAATGATCCGTTCTTCGGAAACGTTACAAATGTAAGTCATAAAGTTCGCAATCAACCTTTAAATATTACGGTTCTTCCTTTGCCAACTTCGGCTGTACCTGCAAGTTTCAATGGAGCAATAGGAAAATATTCGATGGAAGCTTGGCTTGATAAACGAGAAACCAAAACTAATGAACCGGTCACTCTGAAGGTAAAAATTGCTGGTAGAGGCAATTTAAAACTTCTAACTCCTCCTGAACTTAATGTTACCTCGGATATAGAAAAATATGATCCAAAAATTTCTGACAATATTTCGAAACACGGAGATCAAATTGCGGGAAGTCGAACTTTTGAATATCTTTTAATTCCCCGCCATCCAGGTGAACAAAAAATTTCTCCAGTTATATTTTCTTTCTTCGATGTTGATAAAAAAGATTATATAACACTAACAAGTTCTGAATTCATATTGAATGTTGAAAAAGGTTCTGAAACATCGCCTACTTATGCTATCGGGATTAGTAAAGAAGATGTGAAATTACTTGGTGAGGATATACGTTTTATAAAAAGCGAAACATTATCGCTTCGACGTGCCGGGGAGAATTTTGCTGGCTAATATTATTTTTCATTTTAACGACAACACCATTTATAACCTTCTTCGGTTTTATATATTTTGCAAAACGGCGTCAAAAACTACAAGGTGATATAACTCTAATTAGAAATCGAAAAGCAAGGAAATTAGCCAGATACCGTTTGTCAAATGCGAAGAAATACTTGGATGAAAAGAGAAAGGAAGAATTTTACTCAGAAATATCGAAAGCACTGTGGGAGTATGCTGCAAATAAATTGGGTATTCCACCTGCGGATTTATCTATCGATTTTGTTCGTACAAAACTTGAAAGTAAAAATATTCAACCAGATGTGATAAATAAATTTGCATCTACGATCGAGATCTGCGAGTTTGCTCGATTTGCTCCGTCGCAGGATAATATTCAAATGGAAAAGATATATGAAGAAGCAATAGATTTAATATCAAAGATCGAGGAACATCTATGATGAGATATTTAATGATGCTGATATTTTTATTTTATACCTCTATATCTTTTTCACAAGAAGCGATTATTCAATTCGAACAAGCAAATAAATTATATCGCGATGGAGAATATCAAAAAGCTGCACAAATGTATGAACAAATTATTAAGAACGGATATGAAAGCCCATCTCTTTATTATAATCTTGGTAATGCTTATTTTAAATTAAGTAATATACCAGCATCTGTTTTAAATTACGAGCGTGCAAAACGTCTTTCCCCAAATGATGATGATATCAATTATAATCTGCGATTGGCAAATTTAAGAGTAATAGATAAAATAGAACCCATTCCACAAATCTTCATTGTCAATTGGTGGAATTCACTCGTAAATACATTTTCATCAAGTGGGTGGGCGTGGATGATCATCATTATTCTATGGGTTGCTGCTTTTTGTGGTGCGTTAATTTTTGTTTTTCAGAGTTCAACACTTCAAAGATTAGCATTCTTTGTAGCAATTGTAGCTGTCATTTCTGTTCTACTTTCAGTGATTTGTTTTATTCAACGTTATCAAGATGAAGGGAAACAAAAATCGGGAATAATATTTTCACAAACTGTATCTGTAAAGAGTGCGCCGGATGCTCAGAGCACTGACTTATTTGTTCTCCATGAAGGTGTTAAAGTCGAATTTCTGATGAGGTCGGTGAATGGAAAAAAATACGATTAGCAGATGGGAAGGTTGGTTGGCTAACAGCAGAAACTGTAAAGGTTATATGAGTATAAGATTCATTATATCAGAAATGCTTTGAATACTCTAATGGATAATAAACCATTTATAACTTCAGTAATAACTTTATTAATATTTATCATATTATTAAATACTGACCGGCTAATTTTATTGACTTTATAATATCATTTTTGTAACTTAAAAGCATCATCTTA
>JBBIRP010000162.1:3462-4844 GCA_037441745.1 Ignavibacteriales bacterium | reverse complement strand
CTTTTACGCTTCTATGTCTTCAAGAAATTTTGCGGAATTAAAAGATGGATTTGCTTGCAAACTTATCGAAAAACCAGAACACCCAACAAGTAGTCTTGCAATAGTCGGTCTTTATTGGATAATAAATCCAAAACTTTTGGAGCAGTGTATCAAAGACCTTTTTAAACAAGATAAAAAGACTAAGGGTGAATACCAACTTACGGACGCACTACAATTAATGATTGAAAGAGGGGAAAAGGTCAAAACATTTAACGTTGAAGGATGGTACGATTGCGGTAAACCAGAAACTCTGTTGGAAACAAACAGACATCTACTCTCTAAAATTCCAAACAAAGTAAAAATAGAAAATGCAGTTATTGTACCGCCTGTTTTTATCTCTAAGAATGCAAAGATATCACGTTCGATTATCGGTCCTTACACAACAATTGCAGACAATGCTATCATCGAAGATTCGATCATTCGCAATTCAATAATCAGTGAAGAAGCAGAAGTTACATGCGCACTTTTGGAGAATTCATTAATTGGATGCAATGCTGTCATTAAGGGGAATTTAAGACGAATAAATATTGGTGATTCATCTGAAATAGAATTTTATTAATCGAAGGAAAATATAATGTCATACCTCTTTACATCAGAGTCGGTTTCAGAAGGGCATCCTGATAAAGTTTGCGACCAAATATCAGACGCTGTGCTTGACTCACTTTTCGAACAAGACACAATGTCTCGAGTTGCTTGCGAATGCTTTGTTACAACTGGATTAGTTCTCGTTGGTGGTGAAGTTACAACAAAGGGATATGTAGACGTACAAAAAATTGTTCGCGATGTTGTCAAAAATATCGGCTATACGGAAGCTGGGGTAGGATTCGATGCGGATTCTTGTGCTGTACTATCTACACTGCATTCACAATCTCCAGACATTGCTCAGGGAGTAGATATTGGAGGAGCTGGAGACCAAGGAATGATGTTCGGTTATGCTTGCACCGAAACACCCGAATTGATGCCCATGCCAATCATGTATGCTCATAAACTAGTAAAACGCTTAGCAGATATAAGAAAACTCGAAAATGGATTGATGCCATATATCCGACCCGATTCAAAATCGCAGGTCACAATTGAGTACGAAGGCAAAAAACCAATCCGCGTTCACACAATTGTAATCTCGACACAACACTCACCTAACGTTTCACAGAAGAAAATTAGAGAAGACGTTATCGAGCACGTTGTAAAATATGTAATACCTGAAGAGATGTTAGATAATAAAACACGTTATTTTGTCAATCCAACAGGGATGTTCGAAATAGGTGGTCCACATGGCGATAGTGGACTGACAGGAAGAAAAATTATCGTCGATACGTATGGTGGAAGAGCACCCCACGGTGGTG
>JBBIRP010000162.1:0-3394 GCA_037441745.1 Ignavibacteriales bacterium | reverse complement strand
AGAATATTGTTGCAGCGGGATTAGCGAGCGAGTGTCTTATCCAGGTTGCATACGCAATCGGAGTTAAGGAACCAATTTCCATTCATGCACAAACATTCGGAACCGGAATCATCCCAGACAACGAGTTAGAAAAAATCATAAAAATCAATTCAGTAGAAAATGGGCCATTCGATCTAACACCACAAGGGATTATAAAACGACTTAATCTCCGCAGACCGATTTTTCAGAAAACCGCAGCATATGGACATTTTGGGAGAACAGAAAAAAACTTCACATGGGAAAAATTAGATTTGGTGAATTCACTAAAGCGAGAAGTAAAATAAATACAACTTCAATGTGTATTTAATAAATCAACTGATACGATCACTAACTAAGAAATAATCATGAACTACAAGAAGAGTCAATATAAAGTTAAAGATTTAAAATTAGCTAACGAAGGTAGAAAGCTCATCGCTTGGGCTGAATCAAGAATGCCAGTATTAATGGCACTAAGGAATAAATATCGTAAAATAAAACCACTTAAAGGATACCGAATTGCTGGCTGTTTGCATGTAACGAAAGAGACAGCAGTTCTGGTAAAAACATTCGTCGAAGCTGGAGCTAAAGTTAGCTGGAGTGGATGCAATCCACTTTCTACAAACGATGCTGTAGCTGCTGCGCTCGCTGCAGATGGTATTTCAATATTCGCTTGGCATGGAATGTCCGTAAAAGAATTTTACTGGTGCATCGAAGAGACATTGAAAATCCATCCAAATCTGACACTCGATGACGGTGCGGATTTAATTTTTACTATACACAATAAGCATCCAGAATTTGCACGAAAATATGTAATTGGTGGAACGGAAGAAACCACAACGGGAGTTCACAGACTGCGAGCAATGGCAAAGGATGGGGCATTGAAGTATCCTGTTATTGCAGTAAATGATGCTGAGACTAAATGGGATTTCGATAACATTTACGGCACGGGTCAATCGACTATCGATGGAATCTTGCGCGCTACGAGTATCCTTCTGGCAGGTAAAAATGTAGTCGTTGCTGGTTATGGACATTGTGGTAAAGGGGTTGCTATGAGAGCAAAAGGCCTTGGCGCTAACGTAATCGTCACAGAAGTTAAAGCAACGGCTGCATTAAAAGCAACACTCGATGGTATGCGTGTAATGAAAATGGACGATGCCGCTAAAGTTGGAGATGTTTTTATTACTGCTACTGGCGTCAAGGATATAATCGTAAGCCGTCATTTCAAAATGATGAAAGATGGGGCAATTGTTTGTAACACTGGCCACTACGATTGTGAAGTGAATCTAATGCATCTCAGCAAGTTGGCAAGATCGGTAAAAGAAATCAGACCAAACAATGAAATGTATACATTGAAAGATGGAAAACATATATACGTTCTTGCTAAAGGCAGGCTTGTAAATCTTGCTGCAGCTGAAGGTCACCCCTCGGAGGTAATGGATATGTCTTTTGCAAATCAATTTATGTCACAATTGCGACTTGTCCAACTTCATAAGCAGGGCAAGAAACTTGAAAACAAAGTCTATGATATTTCTGTCGAACAGGATCAAGAAATTGCATCAGTTAAGTTAGCAACAATGGGTTTAAAGATCGATAAACTTACAGCCGAGCAAAAGAAGTATATGGAAGATTATAGTGCAGGGACATGAGAGCAGTGCAACTAGACTAAGGATACTTACTCCCGCTTAGAAAAATTATTAATAAATCCATTTTTCATTGATATGAAAGATTTCTCGACAGGAATCCTTACTTATTTTTAGAAACTGTCATTTCATTTAAATTAATTAATAGGTGGTTTTTTCAAGCAATAAGACGTAACTTTTAGAGTATTAACGCAAATTTTATAAAAAACATACACTTTCGATATTCCAAAATTGATATTCTCAAAAAATTGTATTAAATTTAAAATAGAGTTATACATTTTCAAGAGTCTTCAAACAATTTCTAAAAATTATATTATTTATTTTTTTCTAAGAAATAAATAATAATCACGGGAGATATTTTCCAAAATTAAATTTGGAGGGACGATTTATGAAAAGGTTTTACATTTTCACAGGTTTATTATTTAATGTTTTTTTTATTTTTTCTGAGCAAACATTTCCTCAAGGATGGTACCCACAAACAAGCGGAGTTGTAAATGCTCTGAGAGGATTATATTTTACGGATTCCCTTAATGGAATAGTTGTTGGTAGCAGTGGAAAAATACTCCGTACAACAAATGGAGGAACACTATGGACGATTCAATCCAGTGGAACTTCTAATCATCTTTCCGGAGTATATTTTCCAACAACTGCTATAGGAACAGCTGTTGGAAGTAATGGAACTGTAATTAAAACGACAGACAGTGGAATAAATTGGATAAGTCAATCAAGCGGAATAACAAATAACCTAAATGATGTTTTTTTTACAGACACCAATCATGGGGTTGCCGTAGGCTCGAGTGGGAAAATTCTAAAAACAACTAATGGAGGTGCAAATTGGGTATTGAAACCGAGCGGTACCTCCAATAACCTAAACGGTGTTTGTTTCACTTCCACTACTAATGGTATCGCAGTCGGGACGGGTGGTACAATTTTACAAACTACAGATGGTGGTAACTCATGGTCGACTCTGACTAGTGGTACAACTGAGAGTCTTAATGATGTTTTCTTTGCAAACTCGGATATAGGGATTATTGTTGGTTCCGAAGGATTAATACTACGCACAACTAATGGGGGCTCGACATGGTTAAATCAAACCAGTGGTACCCTAAAAAATCTACGAGGCGCCTTTTTAGTTAATTCAGAAACAGGAACTGTTGTCGGAGATAAAGGAACAATACTAAGAACTACAGACGGTGGTACATCTTGGACAAGCCAAATCAGTGGAACAAATGAGGCACTATTTGCTGTTTTTTTCACTGACCTAATGACCGGTACAGCAGTTGGAGCAGATGGAATAATACTTCGAACGACAACTGGTGGAGCTAATCTATTTACAATCATAGCAACAAATATTGGTAATGGCTTCATAATACCATCCGGTTCTATAAGTATTCCTCAAGGTACTGACCAATCATTCAGTATAACGCCATCTAGTGGTTATCATATTGATAGTGTTATAGTGGATAGTGTTAATCAAGGAGCAATATCAAGTTATACATTCTTTAACGTTTCATCTAACCATACAATAGTTGCTTACTTTTCGATCAACCAATACACATTAACTGTCAACGCAACAAATGGAACTGTGACGAAGGAACCAGATCAGGCATTATACGACAGTGGTTCTACAGTTCAATTGACTGCAATTCCAGCTGCGGGATATCATTTTGTCAACTGGAGTGGTGATGCAAGTGGGTCTGATAATCCACTTACTGTTACTATGACGGGAAATAAGA
>JBBIRP010000161.1:0-4986 GCA_037441745.1 Ignavibacteriales bacterium | reverse complement strand
CGCTTAGCCTTGAAAACTAAGTGGGAAGGGGATGATATCATCATTTCTTCTCTTAAAGGGATGATATTCCTTTGGATTATTATCGCGGTAATCAGTACAACTACCGGAAGCTTTAAATTTGAACCATATGTTGTTCATATTATAGACAAACTATTGCTTGTTATATTTATCTCTTCTATTTGTCTAGTTGTAGCAAGAATTGCTGTAGGATTTATTAAATTTTACAGTAATAAGAGAAGCGGCGGTTTACCCGCAGTTACAATTTTTACTAATGTTACAAGAGTTTCGGTTTTACTAATTGGCACTCTAATTATTCTCGAAAGTCTTGGAATTTCAATAACACCTATCCTCACCGCACTTGGTGTTGGAGGATTAGCAGTTGCACTTGCTCTTCAGGATACATTGAGTAATTTCTTTTCCGGTATTCATATTTTAATTTCGCGTCAGCTAACACCAGGAAATTTCGTGAAGTTAGAGACTGGTGAAGAAGGATACATCATTGATATAAATTGGCGTACGACAACAATCCGACAACTATCAAATAATATAGTTATCATTCCAAATTCGAAATTGGCATCAGCCATCGTACTGAATTATTATATGCCTGATACTGAAGTTTCTGTATTGGTTCAGGTTTCAGTCAGCTATAATAGCGACTTGGATAAGGTTGAGAAAATCACCATTGATGTTGCTAAAGAAGTAATGCATACTGTAGAGGGAGGTGTTTCCACATTTGAACCTTTCATACGTTATCATACTTTTTCAGAGTCTGGAATTATTTTTTCGGTAATTCTCCGTGCTAAAGAAGTAGTTGATCAATATGTGATCAAACACGAATTCATTAAAAGGTTACATAAACGGTATAATAAAGAAGGGATTATAATTCCATACCCTCAAAGAGAAATACATATTATTGAAGAGAAATAGTAAATAAATAGGATATCAGAGAAACACAATATCTTTGCCTTTGTAGCTTAATGAAAGAAGAACGAGCATGTAGTCGCGTATGTGACGTGTTATCAGGAAATTTTTTCGCACATGTTCTTTGCCCTTTGAACCAAGCTTCTGACAATATGCTGGGTTTTGTAATAGTTGTTTTAACGCAAATGCAGTCCCTTCTATCGTATTTGTGAGTAGTCCCGAATATTTATGAGCAATTTGTAAAGGTATACCTCCTACTGAGCTTGCAATGACTGGTTTAGCCTTCCACAGAGCTTCCGCAACTGTCAGTCCAAACCCTTCACGAAGTGATTTCTGTAGAATAACTGTCGATGCGCGTTGAAGTGCATTTATTTCAATATCACTACTTGGTGGAAGAAGTAACAGAAAGATATCAGGATCATTTGCAGCTATTTCTTGAACTTCGGCAAGTACCTTTGCTCCTTCGGGATCATCCGTAGCGCCACCACCAGCAAGGACCAGTTGGCAATCAATATATTTTCTAACTTTTCGAAACACTTGAATTACTCCCTTTGGATCTTTCAAGTAATCAAATCTGGAAATTTGTGTAACAATCGGCCTGTTTTTATCGATCTTGAAAAGCTCTAAAATAGATTCGATAGTTTCTTGCGGCAGTTCTTTATTTTTATCGCTCAAAGGATCAATAGATGGTGCAATTAAGACTTGCGGAATTTTTAATTCACGGGCAAATGCTGGGGCTGAAAAGATACTCACATCATATTGCTCGATATATTTTTTAAGGAAATTCCAAGTAAATGTATCTGGATGTGAAAAATCTATGTGGCATCTCCAAATCCATTTACGACAAATCTCTTTCTTACGTGAAATTAACCCAATTGGTTGTGGATCATGAATGAAGATAACGTCTCCACGAATATCCATTTCAAGAGCATTTTGTTCATTTGTCTGAATAAAAACATCAATCTCGTCTTGTGTAAAGTAGACTTTTTGACCATGAAGTGCATTATGTATCTTTTTTGTCACTTCGAAAAATTTCCCCCCACCTTTGATAACATCCCAACAAGTATTGATACCTAATTCTTTAAATAATGGAACGATTCTGATAAGTATTTCAGCAACACCTCCTCCAACCGCGGTTGAGTTAACATGCTGAACCGATAAGCCTTTGAGTTTACTAGCATAAAGTTCAAGTTCATTGATAACGTCCTTACCAACAATTGGTTCATATTCATACAAATTAGCCATGTTAATTCTCCTCAAGATGCATAGTAACAATTTTGATGAGGTTTTGTCTGAGGTTATCCAATGTTTGCGTATAAGGGTCGAGGCGTTTTATTGTATCAGCTAATTTTTTATTTTCGAGCGAGTTCTCGATCCAATGACAAAATCTTGCTTCTGGCTGGAATAATCTTGCTTCAAATATGTGATAGTAAATCGAAAATATTGAAACAGCTTTTAAGCATTCTTTAAATTCATTTAAATCACGGGCTAGATATCGTGTCGGAAAGACAAAGGTTTGGGCAGCCATGAAATGAAATTCTTCCCCCGTTGGAACATTGCGAACAGCAGATTCAGGGTCTTGCATTATCCCGTTCTCGATTACCTCGATTAATTTAGTACGAATATCTTCCAATGAATCCAACGATCGTAAATCTATACCAGCTATTTTTTCTCCAAGTGAATCATTCTGAAGAACATTTGTAATCCAATAGGCAAAGTCATTAGGTGGTTCGGGCGAAAGATATTCGTGCTGTTCTAAATAATGATGAGTATGATGATAAATTGAAGATAGTGGTACTTCTTTTATGTGCATTAAAATTGTCTTTAAATTCTTTGCTTTACGTCCTAACAGGAATGTTAGGTTCTGTCGTGTAAGAAATTGAAACGGCTTCTTTGCAATACGATTCATGCAGATATTCTACCATTTATGAAAGAAAGTAATTTTAGGACATCTAAAGTACTATTCACATAGAATCTTGCGAACGATGATTTATTCTTTCCAACGCGAATAGTGAATGCATTTTCTGATAATTGTTTAAAAGCATCTTCATCAGTTTTATCATCACCAATATAAATAATTGTAGATTTTTTCGTTGCTTTCATCAACTTGAGTATTTTGCGAACTGCATATCCTTTGTTCCATTGAATATTTGGACGTACTTCAACAACTTTTTTCCCTGTTGTCAGATTGACAAAATTTTGGAAAGGATAGATAAAATTTTTAATAGTCTTTAAGATTCCATTTAAGTTTTTTCTTCGTACATTTCTGTAGTGAACACTTAAGGTTAAAACTTTGTCTTCGATTGATATCCCTTTTATAAATGATAGAGCATTTGATAAAATTGGGATTAATTTTTTAAATATTGTTCTTATTCTTTTAGTAAGTGGATGAGTCCAAGTTTTATTTTGATAATAAATTTGATATCCGTGGTTCGCAACATACAACAAGTTATCGATGCTGACAGCCTTTCGAATATCATTCAAAGAGCGGCCTGAGACAATTGCAACCTTGATATTTCGATGACTTGAAATTTGTGAAATTATTTTTTTAGTTTGTTCTGGTAAAAATGCTAAATGAGGGTGTTTTTTTATTGGGACGATTGTACCATCGTAATCGAGGAGTAAAAATATTTTATGATTTTCCGAGATTTGCTTTTTGAAAGTCTCCCACACCTTTTTTTCGAAAATATACGTTTGGTTCATATTAATTTTCGATGTCATGTTTTTTTATCTATTCGTATTCTGCATAGGGTAGAGATCAGATTTGCCGCCCAGCGATAAACATTATGTTCTCGCAATATCATCTGCATTCTCTGCATTCTTGCTTTACGTTCTTCTGGTAACATATTTAATGATGAATATATAGCGTCTGCAACTTCTTCAATATCATATGGATTTACGATAAAAGCATCGGAAAATTCTCGGGATGCACCGGTGAATTGACTTAGTATAAGTACTCCATCTTCATCATCGCGTGATGCAACGTATTCTTTGGCAACAAGATTCATTCCATCGTGTAGCGACGTGACCATACAAAGATCGGAAGCTTTGTAGTACTTATTTATCATTTCGTGACTATGATGAGCTTCAAGATAAATTATTGGTTTCCATTTTTTTGTTTGGAATCGCCAATTTATCCGATTTGCTGCTTCCTCAACCTCTGCAAGTAAGTCGTGATATCTCTTAATATGAGTTCGGCTTGGTGCCCCGAGTTCGACGAATGAAAATTTCTCTATAAACTCTGGATATTTTTCGAAAAAGCGTTCCAGTCCTTTAAATCTTTCTATTATTCCTTTTGTATAATCAATTCTATCAACACCAACACCAAGATATTTAACAGAAATCCCAAGTTCTTTCATCACATTGTTTTTAATCGTATTTCTTAAAACAACTGTTTTTTCGTCGTGTTCGAGTATTGATGGAAATGCAATACTTATTGGAAATGGTTTCACAAAAGTAAGATGTCCATTCCTCTCAATTGAGAAGAGTTCCCAATTTATTTTTGATTCAATAAATCGGTCGATTGTATCAAGAAAATTATTGCAATGAAACTGAATTTGAAAGCTCATGAGATCTGTAGCTAATAGTCCAAGAAGTATTTCTCTTTTCCACGGACAAATTCCAAATGCCTCAGGATTGGGCCATGGTATATGCCAAAATAATGCCACTTTTGCATCCGGTCGTTCCGATTTTATAAGAAATGGAAGTAATGCAAAGTGATAGTCTTGTACTAAAATCAAAGGTTCTTCCTCTTTGTCAATTTCTTCAAGCAATGCGTTAGCAAATTTCTGATTTACTTTTTGATAATGTATCCAATCTTCCAATCGGAAAATAGGTCTCGTATGTGTAATATGACAAAGCGGCCATATCCCTTCGTTTGAAAAACCATAATAATATCCTTCTTCTTCTTCTTTAGTCAGCCAAACTCTTTTCAGAGTATATTGTGGTTCTTCTGGAGGGACATTGATTTTACTATCTTTATCTACAACTTCGCTATCAGCATCGCCGCTACCGTGAGCAATCCATACACCGCTGCAGGCTCGTAGAATTGGGTCTAATGCCGTT
>JBBIRP010000160.1:0-5028 GCA_037441745.1 Ignavibacteriales bacterium | reverse complement strand
TTGACAAATGCGAACGTACTTCATTTAAATACTTTTCAATCCAAGCAAGTGCAGATTTACCTATAGGTACTAATCGCTCTTTTGATCCCTTTCCGAACACCCGAACGATACCCTCTTCCTTGAAAACATTCGATTGTTTTAAAATTATCAGTTCGGTTACACGCATTCCTGTAGCATACAATGTTTCTAAAATTGCTCTATCTCTTATGGCTAAAGGTTCTACTGGATTTGGTTGATTTAATATCGTCTCGATTTCGTCGGGGCTGAGTACATCTGGTAATTTTTTTGGAGTCTTCAGAGTCTCTATATTTTCTGCTGGGTTATTTTTTGTAATCCCGCTTCCAACTAAAAATTTATGGAATGTCTTTATCGATGTTAAGTTCCGAGATATACTTGTTGATGATAAACCGATTTCACGAAGTAGATTTAGAAATGATGATAAATCTTCCTCTCTAATCTTTGATGATTCTGTGATATTTCTATCTTTGAGAAATTCAATATATCTCTTAATGTCGAGCCTATAAGATGCTATAGTATTTGGGGATGCGTTTTTCTCTAATTCTAAATAATGAATATATGATCTAAGATGCTCTATCATGGATTTTGATTACTTTTATCCTTTGACTCTTCCAAATTCAAGCTTTGCTCTTGTTTCACTTCTGGTAGATTTTCATTAACTGACTCTGAAATTTCCGGTTTGCTCTCTTTTGATATATCAGGGAGAATCCTTTGTTCAACCAATTGTTCAATTTTTCCATCAAATTGTCTGGTTTCAGTCGTTTGAATTTCAGGATATTTTATCCGTTGATGATGAGTACCTAGTAAGATCTTTAAGAAAGCTTCTTTTATTTTGGTTAAATCGCGGAGTGTTAAATCACATTCGTCGAGTTGTCCATCCATGAACCGATGTTTTATCATGTTATCGATCGCAGTTTCGAGTTTTTGTGGTGTTAGGTCTGTAAGTGTTCGAGTCGAAGCTTCGATGGAATCAGCAAGCATTACAATACCTGCTTCCTTTGTTTGAGGTTTAGGACCTGGATAAAGAAAATCTTCCTCACGTATTTCATCTTTTGGTGGTCTCTTGGCAGCTTGTTTTAACGCTTTGTCATAAAAATATGAAATTCTTGTCGTTCCATGATGTTGTGGAATAAAATCAAGAACAACTTCAGGGAGTCCTTTTTCCTTCCCTAATTCGATTCCTTCTTTTACATGTGAAGCAATTATCAATGCACTCATCCGTGGTTTCAATCTTGAATGACGGCTGTGAGGTCCGACTTGATTCTCAACAAAGTATTCTGGCTTGTTCATTTTACCAATGTCGTGATAATAACCACCAACTTTTGCGAGAATTGCATTCGCACCAATTGCTTCTGCGGCAGCTTCAGCAAGGTTACCAATAATAACGCTATGATTGAATGTCCCAGGTGTTTTCTCGGAAAGCTCTTGCAAGAGTGGATGATTTAAATCCGATAACTCTAATAGTGTTAAATCTGTTGTTACACGGAAGACTCGCTCGAAGATTATTAAAAATAAATATGCTATTACCGGTGATAGTATTGAATTAGCTAATGAGAATGAAATTTTTGTAAACATCTCATGCGGTTTATCCAGTTGTTCAAATGATAAACCGATAATGGAAATTCCATAACCTAAAAATATATATATCATTGAGCGGAATATCTGTGTTCTGTTACGTATATCACGGACACTATATGCAGCTAATCCTCCAGCCATGATTGATGATAATGTTAGAGCATAATCGTTCCCGTGAATTCCACCGATAAGAAATGCAATGGTTACAGTTCCGTAGAATGCGACTCTCGAATCAAAGATTATTGTAACCAACATTGATGCGACTGGTACAAGTATAAGGTATTGAAAGGGTTCCTGCGTTTGTATAATTAAAAAGAAATATGCTATAATAAATTCAAATAGAATTATAATTCCGATTAACATCAACATGATATTATCATGAAATATCTTTTTTCGGAAAAAGAAAAGGTACAAAGTAAACAAACCCAATATGACGGAAATATGAAGTCCTGCGCCAAGCCAATGCTTCCAACGATCTGAGTAAATACCCAAATCATCTTTTGCTCTCCGATATGAATCTAATTTCAATTTAACTTCTTCTGTAACAATTTCGTTCTTACTGATAATTCTCTCGTTTGCTAAAACATATCCCATTGTTCTTGGTATATTCTCAATTGCCATCTTGATTGATATATCTGTTGCGTTTTGATCGTATATCAGATTTGGCCGGAGTGCCGATTTACAAATTTCTATTGCAACTTCTGACTCAATGTTTGTCTCCAGTGTGGTGCTTATCTTTGAATAAATAGCATTGAACGCTTCTTCTAAATCAAACACCTCATCAGAGCGCGACAACTCCTCTAATGTTTTATCTCGAATTGCTATTGTTGGATAATGTTGTTTCGATTTGCCTTTATCTATTATTCCCTTAGTAAAAACTTCATCAAAAGCGCTTGTAAGGATTTTTTCAATTTTTTGAAATATTACATTAACGTTTTTCTCTCTTATATTAAAATATTCCAACTCATTTGAAGTTAAAGAGAACGGCAATGTTTTTGAAAGTTCTGTATATTTTGTAGAATCAATTTCATTGTGTGTCTTTGACCACCTATTGAAATGATTTATGATGTTTTGTAATTGTTTAATCGTGTTTTTAAGACTATCGATGCATTCCAGCTTTACGTTCGACTTACGTTGAAAGACGGGGTAGATAGACTTTATTGCTTCCCTTTTTTCTTGTTCGTATTGTTTAGGATCCTTATATATTGGAAATGAAAATGGGGCATCTAAATCTTTTGCCAACCAAATACTTCCAACGCTATATTGGTACTCTAAATAATTTGGATGTGGGAAGAAAAAAATTCCAAACATTAATATTACTAACCCAATGGATATTTTAACTAATATATTGCTTCGGATTTTTTCGTTGTCGAAAGAATTAGATAGTTTTTCCTTTATTTTTAATATTATTTGCATACGACATCTAAATATCAGAAGAAGTTGAGAGAGATGCAAGAATATTATATTTTTAAATTCGAATCGAAAATACCTTTCCTTGAAAAAGTTGTTAAAAATGGTTATAATTTAATTAGTCATATCGAAAATTACTACATTTAATAAGAAAATTAATATATTATGCAAAATGATGAATTAAAAGTACCAGATCAAGAATCAACATTACCATCAACTAAAGAACCTCAGCAATTATTATCAAAGTCTTCTGAGGTTGAAGAGTTGAATACAAAGATCGTTGAATTGGAGAAGGGTCTTGCTTTCTATAAGGATCAACTTCTCCGAAAGGCTGCTGACTTTGAGAATTTCAAGAAACGTGTCGAGAATGAATCTGTAAATCTCATTAGATTTGCAAATGAGGATTTACTCGAGAAATTATTACCAGTTCTCGACGACTTTGAACGTTCTCTTAAAGCGATGCAATCAAGTAGCAAAGCAATTGATAATGGTAGTATCGTTAAGGGAATTGAGTTGATATATACTAAGCTTCAAAAAATTCTTGAGCAACATGGCGTAAAACCAATGGAGGTGGTTGGTCAACCATTTGATCCACATTTACATGATGCACTTCAGCAAATTAAAACAAATGAATATCCTCCACATACCGTTGTTCAAGAGATCGAAAAAGGATACTTGCTACACGATAAAGTATTGCGTCATGCAAAAGTGATTGTTTCTGCTGAACTGCAGCCTGACACTGAATCAGATATAAATAACATTTCAGAGATGGATTAAGAAAATGGCAAAACGTGATTACTATGAGATATTAGAAGTTAATCGTAACGCGACACCTGAAGAAATTAAGAAAGCATATCGGAAAGCTGCGTTAAAATGGCATCCTGATCGTAATCCGAATAACAAAGAAGCAGAGGAGCGTTTTAAAGAGGCAGCTGAAGCCTACGAAGTTTTAAGTGATTCAGAAAAGCGCCGCCGTTATGATCAGTTTGGTCATGAAGGAATGCGAGCGGGAGCAGATTTTCATACATACGCAAATTTTGATGATATCTTTAGGCACTTCAGTGACATATTTGGTGCAGGTTTTGGAGGTAGTATTTTTGATGATGTTTTCTCTACTGGCAGAAAGACTCGTACCCGAACGCAAGTTGGAATACCCGGTTCAGATTTAAAAATTAGATTGAAGTTAACCTTAGAAGAAATTGCAAAAGGTGTCGAGAAGAAATTGAAAGTGAAGCGTTGGAAAATTTGTGATGTTTGTAATGGCAGTGGAGCGAAGGCTGGAACTTCAAAAACAACATGTCCATCATGCGGTGGTACAGGTGAGATTCGTCAGGTTTCTCGGTCAGTGTTTGGTCAATTCGTTAGTGTAACTACATGTAATGTTTGTGGAGGTGAAGGTCGAATTATAAAAGAACGCTGCAGTTCTTGTGCCGGTGAAGGTCGGGTCCATGGTGAGACGACAATCAAAGTGAACGTGCCTGCTGGTGTATCGGAGGGAAATTATATTCCGTTAAGAAATCAAGGGAATGCCGGACAACGCGGTGGCGATCCAGGGGATTTAATTGTAGTGATTGAGGAAGAACCTCACAAGATTTTCACAAGAGATGGTGATGATGTAATTTTGGATTTACTAATAAGTTTCCCGGAAGCAGCTTTAGGGACTGAGATTGAAGTGCCAACTTTAAGCGGACGAGCTCGTTTAAAAATTGAAGCTGGTACTCAATCTGGTAAAATATTGAGAATGCGAGGAAAGGGTATACCGAATCTACGTGGGGCTCACATTGGTGATCAACTTGTTCGTGTCAATGTTTGGGTCCCAACTCATTTGTCCAAGGAAGATAAGGAATTAATTAAAACATTATCGAAGAGTGAGAATATAAATCCTCATGAAGGTGATAAATCGGCACACTCAGATAAAAGCTTCTTTGAAAAAATGAAAAATATATTTTCGTAATAAATGAAATTGTTGAATAAGATAGACCAATCGTTTGGATTTACAAAAACAGAGGGCAGATTAATTTTATT
>JBBIRP010000159.1:1029-5059 GCA_037441745.1 Ignavibacteriales bacterium | reverse complement strand
CATCTACAAATGTAAAACTTTTATCGACTGAAGTTTGAACTTGTGATGCAAAATCAAGTTTGTATTCAACTGGGTTTTCAACAGTTATAATATTTTTTTCAATTGTTTGGGTGTCATTAACAGCCGCATAAATTGTTGTACTTTTTCCCGAGCCAGAAGGTCCAGTTACAATGAATAATCCATTAGGTTGGCGTAATATTTTTCTTACCTTCTCTAAATTTTCTACCGAAAAACCTAACTCTTCAAGATTTGCTACTCGCGCTGTTTTTTCTAATATTCTTAATGCAATACGTTCTCCAGAGATTATCGGAACAATACTAACTCGTATGTCAAATTGGTGGGCACCGATATTTATAGAGAAACGTCCTTCTTGTGGTTTCTTCTTCTCAAAAGCATTGAGTCCCCCTTTTGTTTTTAAAACACTTGCAAGATTTTCAAAAATTTCTTTTGGGAGAGAAACAAGTTTTCTAAGTACTCCTTCTGTTCCACAACGTATGCGTAATTCTGTATCGGTTGGTTCAAAGTGAATATCAGTTGCACCAAGCTTAATTGCTCTTAGTATTATTTCATCTGCCATTAAATCGGCAGTTGGGACTTTTCCTGTACGGAAAAGGTCGCGTATTTTATCCTTTGCAAATGTACTTACATCGAATTGTTCTAAATTAACCTTGCTAGGGATGTTTTTTATATCGTCATACATTTATTGTTCTTTCAGAACGTTTTCAACAGTTAAAAGGATATCTTCTATTTTGTATGGTTTACCAATGAAATCTTTTGCTCCAAACTCTTTCGCTTCCATAGCATGTTTGAGATCTGCGTATCCTGTTAACATAATTGCTTTCGTTTTAGGTGTGTTTTGTTTTATATATTTTAGTACTTGGATACCATTAACAAGCGGCATCTGAATATCGAGAAGGGCTAAATCGTATTTCTGATTTTTTAAGTTGTTGATTGCTTCTTCACCATCGGAAGCTTCTTTTACCTCGTAACCTGCGTTTTGAAGTACGTGTGCCAGTAATGTTCGAAGGTCGGGTTCGTCGTCGACGATAAGAATGCGTGCTTTTACACTCAATTTTATCTCCAGTTTTTATTTAATGTTTATCAATTTATAATAAAATACTTATACAAAAAAAATTTAGATTGTGCGCCAGAAGGGAGTCGAACCCCTAACCCTCAGCTCCGTAGGCTGATGCTCTATCCAGTTGAGCTACTGGCGCAACTATTGGCATAAAATACAAAAAAGCTCCTGAAAAAACAATTAATAACAATAAATATCAGTGTAAATTAAATGTGAGTAATGCCACTCCTTATATTGATAAAAATCACTATATTCGATACGTTATAAAAAGCATTTTTTGATAAATTGGTAGTTATTTTATGGATATGCAAAACATATTGACAAATTTAAATTTTGGTCGGGTTGATGGTGAAACCGATAATAAATTTGAACAGTGTTTTATAGGTACAGAAATGTTACGTCAGGTTCTTCTTCCTCAGCATTCGCTGGTCGTTGGGAATAAAGGTTCAGGGAAATCAGCTATCTGCCGACTCCTCGTCGACGATCTTCAAAAAGTAAGACCACTTTTACCAAAACAATACAAAGAGATATTTTGCATACCAGCTTATGGTTTACAAAGCGAAGAAGAGTTACCAAATGTTGAATTGAGAGAATTAACTCCCAATACTGTAGATGAGTTTCGGTATTTTTGGTTGTTGTACTTGGGATTAAAAGTATCTTCAACTCTTTTGAAAGATGTGATGATGCAAAAATTGATAGAGAATAGAAAGAAAAAAGAAGTAAAAAAGGCATTCGACAAATTGAAACACTTGTTAGTTGATGTTGGGTTAGTTGAAAAGGGAAATTTATTTTCGAGAGTGTCTCATATTGTTCATAAAATTCAACATATAAAAACTAAGAAAAAGGATTCATCGAAAAGCGATAAATATATTGCTGCAGATTTTAAACAGAAGACCGGGGTTAGTATTATGGCAATGTTGGAAGCCATTGATTCGATTTTACGTGAAACAAATTGTTTAGTCTGGATCATGCTCGATAAGTTAGATCTTTTATACGTAGATGACATTCAAAGGCTTCGTGCTTCAATTACTGGACTTGTTCAGCTGTTGGTTCAGTATGGTAATCAATTTAAGAATATACAATTTAAAATATTCTTGAGGAATGATATATATCGGCAACTACATATTGTTAACAAATCTCATCTTGTAACTTATACTACCGAGATGAAATGGCGTGGGCCATTGTTGCTCAAACTGATCGTTGCCCGGGCTGTTGTAGATCCAATTGTCAGAGAATATTGTGAAGAGATCATTGGTGAACCAGTAGATGTCACGAATGTTATAGTCGGCTCTGAGGAGTATGTGCTAAAAATATTCTATTGTATTTTTGAACCTACAGTTAGTTCTAAAGCGGACGTTGACCAATCAAAATACGCAACACATCAATGGATATTGAAAAGATTAATTGATGGAACGGGAAATAGTTTCCCAAGGGAGCTGATTCATTTAGGTAATAAAGCTGTAGAGATACAAAGAGAAATAAATCGGACTCAAGGTAAACATACATCAAGTCGATTGATAGGAGTGCAAGCTCTAAAAGAAGCATACAAGTCGATCTCGCAATACCGGTGCGATACTTATCTTTATTCTGAATTTCCATATTTAAAAAAGCACTTCGATGTATTTCGAGGTAGTGATAGTGCTGTATTTCATCGTGAAGAATTGTATATGCTATTTGAACCGCTCTCTCCAAATGGCGACGAGGCTATTCGTGCAATTTATGATGTTGGGTTGTTACAACCGCTTGGGAATAACGTGGATTCAAGTAGAAAATTCAAAATACCATTACTTTATCTATCAGGATTAGGAATTTCAGAAAGAAGTCGTAAAGCATATCAAACAAAACGAACCAAAATAGAAATCTCATCGGCATTTGATAAGAAAATTTTAGACTGACAATAATAATGTCTACAGTTGTTATCTTATTAAAAATATTTCCTCTCGAATCAATCTAACTCTCTTACTTGCCATAATGTTTATTTGTTCTTTTAGTATCTAATTAAATGTTTAATAAATTTTTCACTTATTAACAAAGGGGTATTTTGGAACAAAATATGGTGTAACAATTGTTTATTAAATGAATTTTTTCTTATCTTGAAAATAAATTTCGTGTGAAATTTATAGAAAATAATACAATTTTATTTTTATTGTGAGATGAATATGCAAATAGCTATACCGAAAGAGAGTGAAAAAACAGAAAACCGTGTTCCTATACTGCCACAGACAGTTGAACGTTTGGTGAAAAAAGGAGCGAGGGTTCTTGTTGAAAAAGGGCTTGGTAACTCACTCAACATTACAGATAAAGAATATGAGAAAGCTGGTGCCTCAATTGAAGTTGATCATAAACAACTAATGAAGAATGGTGACATAGTAGTTCGAATACGAAAACCTGAAATGAAGGAAATTCAATTTCTAAAAGAAGGTTCGATACACATCAGTTACCTTGAACCATTCTTCGAACCAAATTTGTTATCTGCGATTGCGATGCAAAAAGTTTCAGCAATTGCAATGGAAATGATCCCTCGTTCGACAAGGGCGCAAAAAATGGATGCCTTAAGTTCTCAAGCGAATCTTGCAGGTTACTCAGCTATTATTATTGCTGCAGATAATATCCAAAAGATTTTTCCGATGATGATGACGCCGGCTGGAACTATCCAACCCGTAAAGGTTTTTGTAATTGGAGCTGGAGTAGCTGGTTTGCAAGCAATAGCAACTGCAAGAAGACTCGGAGCAAAAGTCGATGCATTCGATACTCGCCCCGTTGCTAAAACAGATGTTTTATCCCTCGGAGCAAAATTTGTCGAAATTGATTTGGGTGAAACTGGGCAAACTGAACAAGGTTATGCAAAAGCTTTAACTGAAGAACAATTAGCAAAACAACGTTCAGAAATAAAGAAATATTGTGCACAAGCGGATGTGGTTGTCACAACTGCCCAAGTGTTTGGGAAAAAGG
>JBBIRP010000159.1:0-977 GCA_037441745.1 Ignavibacteriales bacterium | reverse complement strand
AGTATAATTGTGGATCTTGCGGTTGATACAGGTGGTAACGTAGAGGGGGTTGTTCCTGGTGAAATAATTGAAATCAATAGAGTTAAAATTGTTGGATTGCTTAATATGCCTGGACGCGTTGCCTATAATGCCAGTCAAATGTACTCAAATAACATTTTTAATTTTATAGAAGAGTTTTGGGATAATGAGAAGAAGATGTTTGTTCTTAATCGTGACGATGACATAATCTCGAGTTGCTTGATTACGCATGGAGGTGAAATCGTTCATCCGACATTTGCTCAGAAAAAGGAGAATTGATATGGTACTCGAAACATTAATATTCTTAATATTTATCTTCTTCCTTGCAGTTTTTCTTGGTGTGGAAGTAATATCAAAAGTCCCTTCAATATTACATACACCTTTAATGTCAGGTTCGAATGCAATATCTGGTATTACGCTTGTTGGTGCTTTAGTTGCTGCAGGTGAAGGTCACAACACAATAAGCACAATACTCGGTACTGCAGCAATTGCTTTTGCTGCTATTAACGTCGTAGGTGGTTACCTCGTTACCAATAGAATGCTTGAGATGTTCAAGAAAAAGGAGGATAAGAAATGAAGTTCGTTGCTGAAATGGTGTACCTCGTTGCGGCACTACTTTTCGTAACGGGGCTCAAGCGAATGAATAAACCTGATACTGCACGCAACGGTAATCTCATTTCTTCTGTTGGTATGCTTCTCGCCGTTGTCGCAACGTTGTTAGAATTCAAGGTTGTCGATTATAAATTTATTGTTATTGGATTAGTTGTAGGTTCCATAATTGGTGCAACGCTTGCGAGAATTGTAAAGATGACAGAAATGCCGCAAATGGTTGCTTTGCTGAATGGTTATGGAGGATTAGCAAGCCTACTCGTCGGTTGGGCGGAATATCAAAAACAATATGATATGGTACTGAATCATTTAATCCCACACTCAATTGATCTATATACTTCGGTTACGCT
>JBBIRP010000158.1:0-5066 GCA_037441745.1 Ignavibacteriales bacterium | reverse complement strand
CGTCCATGAATTCCGTGAAGACCATAAGTATCCATGTAATATGGGAATCGACTTGAGCAACCAATCCCCGAGATAAATACAATATTATGCTTTGGGATGTTTAATTCAGGAAAAACCCTTTGTACTTGTGTTAAGATTGAATAATCACCACATCCCGGGCACCATCGTACATCCTGGTCGGATTGAAAATCTTTTAGTGTGTATTTATTAGTTGGTATATGAAGTGTATTTGCTAAAATTTCATCAATCTTTTTCATCAATGCTGTACCTTAAGTTAGAATTTCATCAATCTTTTTCTCGATTTCAATTGCACGGAATGGCAATCCTTGAACTTTGTTCAATTGAATTACGTGAATTAAATATTTTGCCCTAAGTAGTTGAGCAAGTTGCCCAAGATTTAGCTCGGGAACTAAAATCTTTTCAAAGTTTTTAAATATATCGCCGATATTCTTTTGAAATGGATTTATGTATTTCAAATGAAGATGAGAAACAGATTTTCCTTGCTTGCGTTTATTCATAACTGCCGTTCTGATAGCTCCATAAGTTCCACCCCAGCCAACAATGAGTAAATCACCCTTTTCATCACCCTCGAGTTTAGCTAATGGAAGATCGTTTGCGATTCTATCTACTTTTTCTTGTCTTAACTTAACCATTAGTTCGTGATTTTCAGGATCGTAGCTAACATTACCAGTTATGTTTTCTTTTTCTAACCCTCCAATTCTGTGTTCAAGGCTAGGGGTCCCTGGTATTGCCCAAGGTCGTGCTAATGTTTTATCATCACGTAGGTATGGTTGAAAACCATCAGGATTCGTTCTAAAATTGACTGGAATATCTGGCAGTGAACTAACAGATGGGATTAACCATGGTTCAGCACCGTTTGCGATATATCCATCTGATAGAAGAATGACCGGTGTCATATATTTGATGGCAATTCTAACTGCTTCATATGCGGTATCAAAACAACCTGCGGGTGTACATGCTGCTAAAACTGGAATTGGTGCTTCACTATTACGACCATGAACAGCTTGAAATAAATCTGCTTGCTCTGTTTTAGTAGGTAATCCTGTGCTTGGTCCACCTCTTTGAACATCGATTATTACAAGTGGGAGCTCGAGCATTACAGCTAATCCCATTGCTTCTGTTTTCAAAGCCATACCTGGTCCACTTGTGGTTGTCACGCCAATCGCTCCACCATAAGATGCACCTATTGCCGAGGTGATTCCTGCTATTTCATCTTCTGCCTGAAATGTTTTTACCCCAAAATTTTTATGCTTAGATAGCTCATGTAATATTTCGCTTGCGGGAGTGATCGGATAACTACCTAAGAATAAATTCAATCCCGACTTTACGGATGCAGAAATTAAGCCCCAAGCGATCGCTTCATTACCTGTAATACTTCTATAACGACCTGGTGGAAGTTTGGCTGGTCCAACTTCGTATCTCGCATGAAATATTTCAGTTGTCTCACCATAGGCATAACCAGCTTTAAGAACTCTAATGTTGGCTTCGATTATATCAGGCTCATTTTTAAATTTCTCTTTAATCCATTTTATTGTTGGTTCTAATGGACGAGTAAACATCCAGTACATTATCCCAAGAGCGAAAAAGTTTTTACTTCTCTCTGTTATCTTTGTAGTTAGACCTAAATCCTGAATTGCATTCGAAGTAAGTTTCGTGATTTCAACACTATGGACTTGATATTTTTCGAGGGAACCATCTACGAGTGGATTTGTTTCATATTTTGCAAGTTTTAAATTTTTATCCGTAAAACCATCCTTGTTTGCAATAATAATGCCGCCATCTCTTAAGCTACGTAGATTTACTCTTAAAGCAGCAGGATTCATCGCAACTAAAACATCGCAGGTATCACCTGGTGTTGAGATTTCTTTAGAACCAAAATGAATTTGAAATCCGCTCACTCCATAAATTGTTCCCACTGGTGCACGGATTTCTGCGGGATAATCCGGTAATGTGCTTAAGTCATTTCCAAGTAGAGCAGTGGTTGTTGTAAATTGGGCTCCAGTTAATTGCATCCCATCGCCCGAGTCTCCTGCAAATCTTATTGTTACTTCATCTAATTTTTTAAGTTTTTTTGTCATTTAGCCAAGTTCATTTAAAAATGGAAACCATTTTGCAAAATAAGCTGATAAGATGGTTAAATAGTTCGTCATTATTAAAACACCAACAATAACCAATAAAATTCCACCTATAATTTCAACTTTATGCAAATGATGTTTGAATTTATTGAATATGTTAAAAAATACTGTCAAACTAAGTCCCGCTAAAAGAAAAGGTATCCCTAAACCCAACGAATATACACTTAGCAAAATTACACCTTGCATAACAGTCTCCTGTTGACTTGCAATTGCAAGAATTGTGGCTAATATTGGGCCGATGCAAGGAGTCCATCCGAATGCAAATGCAAGTCCAACGATGAAAGCACCTAAGAGGCTAATTCGTTTCCCTTCAGCCTGAAATCTCTTTTCATAATTCAAGAAAGAGATTTTGAATATCCCAATCATATGAAGGCCAAAAATTATAATTATCACGCCAGCAATTTTGCTGATGATATTTATTTGTTCATGGAGGAATTGCCCGATCGTAGTCGCTGATGCACCCAGAGCAATAAAAACAACTGAGAAACCAAGAACAAATAGAAGTGCATTTGCAAATATTTGTTTTCGTACTTTAGAGCGATTGTCTGTGTTTTGCATCTCTTCGAAAGAAACCCCGGAGATGAAAGATAGATAGCCGGGAACAATCGGTAATACGCATGGTGATATGAAGGATAGTATTCCGAAAACAAATGCTGTGATAATTGTGACGTTTTCCAATTTATAATCTCATATTTGTTATTGAACAGAATAAAACTGCATCTAAATATTTAGATGCAGAGTTTAATGTGTTGGGATCTTAATATCTTTCCAAAGATTTATTATTCTCGTACTACCCAGACTTTGACTTTGCCAGAAACCTCGCCGTGAAGTTTCACATTCACTGTATAGATGCCGAGAGCTTTAATCGGTTCTTCGAGTTCAATTATTCTCTTATCGATTGAGATACCTTTCTCAGCAAGTGCTTCTGAGATGTGTTGAGAGGTAATAGAGCCAAAAAGTTTTTCATCTTCACCAACTTTTGCTTTCAGAGTGATAGAAGTTTTTTCGAGCTGGGCAGCAATTTTTTGTGCACGTAGTAATTCCTTTTTTTGTCGTTCAAGATGTTGTTTCTTTTCAACTTCAAGTGCTCGTAAATTCCCCTCGGTAACTTCAGCGGCAATTTTTCGGGGAATTAAATAATTTCGTGCATACCCATTTTTAACTTCAACTATATCACCAATTTTACCTAATTTTTCATGATCTTGACGTAATATAATTTTCATATAGTTCCTTTTTTTATCAACTTAACGAACTGTTTCGGATACAAAGGGTAATAAGGCAAGATGCCGAGCACGTTTTATTGCTCTTACTAGTTGCCTTTGATGCTTTGCACATGTACCCGTGATCCGCTTTGGTATTATTTTACCTTGTTCAGACATAAATTTTAGTAATTTCTTTTCATCTTTGTAATCGATATAGATTTCTTTGCTTTCACAGAAACGACATGGTCGTTTCTTCTTTATTTGTTGTTCTTGTTTAGCCATTTATCCTTCTAATCCTTTCTGGGGTTGTTCTTTTAAAAGTTGTGTCTCTTCAGTTGTTAAAAATTTATCGAAAGAATCATCTTCTATTACACTCGGCTCATCATCATTGTGGTTTTGGGAATGATTGCCATTCGAATTATCTGATGATGCCCGTTTGTTCAGAAATTGTATTCGCCTTGCTTTGATTTCAACAACATTGCGACTTTGACCATCATCGTTTTTAAAGATATGGCTTTGAAGTTCACCATCGATTAAAACTGCACTACCTTTTTTTAAACGATTCGTACAGCTATCTGCAAGTTTATTCCATGCAACAACTCCAACGTAACAAACTTCTTCTTGCCATTGATTGTTCGCATCGCGGTATTTGCGATTTGAAGCGATTGAGAAATTAACAACGGATGTTCCGTTTGTTGTTTGCCGAAAAATTGGATCGCGTGTGAGATTACCAACAATGATAACACTATTGATTTCAGGCATTTTCAAATCAGCCATTTTATTCCTCTTAATGTTAAACTATCGTGAGTTATAAATTTTATTTTCTTTTGTCATCAGGAAGAATTGGTATATCATCCTCATCATCAAAAAGAGGTTCGGGTATAATTTCTTCTGTGAATGTTAAGTCTTCCTGTAATGGAATTGGAGTTTGTTTTCGAGCCCGTATTGCTTTTTTATCAAGTTGCAATGTTAGATATCGGATGATGTTCTCATCTAATTGATACATTTTTTGCAGTGGAGGTATAGCACCAGTCGGGGCAGTAAACTCGATATTCACATAGTATCCATTGTTTTTCTTTTTAATTGGATATGCGAGTCTTCTTCTGCCCCACTTATTTGTTGCCATGATTTCACCGCCGTTGTTTGTAATAACTTCGGTTACTTGTGTAATAACTGCTTCCACTTGAGGATCCTCAAGCGAAGCGTTCACTATGAAAGTTGTTTCGTATTGTCGTTTGTTGTTCATATTTGTTCCCTTCGGACTTTTATTGATTGACCCCAGAATAATCATTCCATTTAAATGGAATAAATTCCAGGATAGGGTTTATTGTGGTTTTAGTTTATTAAATTGTTGAATTGCAGTTTCTAAACCTTTTGTATATATACAAATGATAGCATCTCGTGCTGTTAATACTAGTTTCTTTACAATTTCCTTCTCACTTTTTGAAAAAGGAGAAAGAACAAAATTAACTAACTCTTTTTTATTTTTTGGCATTGATTCGCTTCCAATACCGAATCTCAAACGAGGAAATTCTTCAGTTTGAAGATGATAGATAATAGATTCTAAACCATTATGACCACCTGAACTACCTTTCTTTCGGATTCTGAGTGTTCCAATTGGAATATTGAAATCATCAACTACGGCTAATAAATTCTCTAATGGCAATTTATATTGTTCTATAATATTTTTTACTACTATACCTGAATT
>JBBIRP010000157.1:0-5127 GCA_037441745.1 Ignavibacteriales bacterium | reverse complement strand
AAACGTTTTAAAAAAGAAGTTCTAAATATCCGCTATCATGGAAAAAACATAGATGACATTTTAAATATGACTGTAAGTGAAGCAATCAAATTTTTTAACTCGTTCGCTAATAGCCAACGTATTGCAAAGCGCCTTAAAGTTTTAGATGATGTTGGTCTTGGATACATACGTCTTGGTCAATCAGCAACGGCATTATCAGGTGGTGAAGCACAGAGAGTTAAACTTGCTTCACATTTTGTAAATCAAGAAGAAGGGAAACGAACACTTTTCATATTTAACGAACCGACAACTGGATTACATTTTGATGATATTGCAAAACTTTTAAAATGTTTTGATGCTTTGATCAAAAATGGGAATTCGATACTGATAATCGAACATAACATGGACGTTATTAAATGTGCAGATTGGATAATCGACCTTGGACCAGACGCTGGTGATAAAGGTGGTAGAATAGTGGTACAAGGGACACCAGAGGATGTAGCAAACTGTGAAAATTCTTACACAGGGAAATTCTTAAAAAAATATTTAATGAAATGATATTAAAAATTAATTAATCCCGCTTAATGAATGAGGATTATTGTTTGTGATGTTTTTATATCTGATGCTCATATCCCTCATCAGATGGTAAGTCTTTACAACTGGCAGCTTGATAGGATAAAATGTCGCATCGTTCGTTTTCTAAATTATTAGCATGTCCTTTTACCCACTCAAATCTTACATCATGTTTCTCACAAAGAGTAAATAATTTTTCCCACAGATCTGGATTGATTACAGGTTCTTTTTTATTTCTCATCCAGCCATTAGCTTTCCACTTCCTTAACCAACCTAAATTCACGCTCTTGGCTAAATATTGTGAATCTGTGTAAACTGTTACTGAACATCGATATTTTAATGCTTCTAACCCGACAATAGCAGCCATAAGTTCCATACGATTATTAGTGGTTAACCTAAAACCACCTGAAATCTCTTTCCGATTTTTACCCTGAATTAAAACCACACCATAACCACCTGGACCTGGATTACCAATGCAAGCACCATCGGTGTAAATCTTGACTACAGTGAGTTCGTCGGTGCGTGGTTTATCACTCATATCTATCTAATTTAAACTTCTCACCGAGATATAACCTGCGAGCTTCGGGGTCATTGGCAAGCATTTCGGCAGAACCTGATTTTATAATTTTTCCCTCAAATAATAAATATGAACGATCTGTTATTGAAAGTGTCTCATGAACATTATGGTCGGTTACCAAAACACCAATTCCTCTGTTCTTCAAATTTTTTACCATATTCATTATCTCTTCAACTGCTATCGGATCGATCCCTGCGAATGGTTCATCAAGAAGAATGAATTTAGGATTAGTTGCTAAAGCACGAGCAATCTCTGTTCGTCGTCTTTCTCCTCCTGAAAGCATATACCCTTTACTAATTGCGATGTTCGCGATACCAAAATCTTCCAATAACTGTTGACATCTTTTCTCACGCTCAGGTTTCGGTACGCCAATAACTTCAAGCACAGCTGTAATATTATCTTTGACCGAAAGCTTTCGAAAGACGGATGCCTCCTGAGATAAATATCCAATTCCCATTCGAGCACGCTTGTACATAGGTAATGTTGTTATTTCGATGTTATCAAAAAATACACGACCATCTGTAGGTTTTATCATCCCAACTATCATATAGAACGTTGTTGTTTTACCAGCTCCATTAGGACCAAGTAGCCCGACAACTTCACCCTGACGAACCTCAACGTTAACGTTATTCACAACATAACGTTTTTTGTAGCGTTTAAATAAACCCTCACATTTTAGAATACTACAGTTTACTGAAATTGTAGATTGCACTTCAAGTTTATTTATATTTTTTTCATTCATCATTTCAGAATATACAATTTCTTTCTGGACGACAAAAATTCATATTTATCTTTTACCCGGTCTATCTTCTCTCCAATTAAATTCTGGCAAATTATAATCATCTTCCTTACCTCGTATTAATTTTTCGGGATAATATTTCCCCTCAACGCCTGAAAGAGCTTTTATTTTTTCTATCTTGCCATCGTTAAATGTAATTATTATCTGGTCACCCGTTGTTGTGTTCAAACCATTTGGTTGACGCTGATCAAATAAGTAATATAAACTTGTAGCTGTGGTGATAACATTAATTTGGTGTATTTTATCATTTAGAAAATTGAGGATAATTTCCTGTCCTGTCATTTGATTGAATCTCTTTATGTAAACAGTATCAGCTCGAGATATTGCAACCGCTCTTCCACGAACATAGACAGTTTCTAATCTTCTCTTTTTTAATTTAACGTATATAGCTTCCCCTGAAACTTGATTATCTTCATACTTTCCCGTTTCGTACCATACAAAGGGATTTTTTAGCAGAATAATGCTATCGAGGTCGGTGAAGTAAGTACAATAACCGGATTCTGCCGCAAGACCGTTATGCGTGATCTTCACACTATCTGTTGCAATCAAACGTTCAATTGTATCTCTATATGATTCAAGAATCAACGCCGTTACAATAAGCGTATCTTGTTTTCCTTTTGATGTGGTGTCAATTTGAATGACTTTTGGATTACCAGTCACCTTGGTGTAACCTTGTTGCCGATAATTCTCAAAATGATCACCAAAAATTGTGATCCTATTGCGTGTATTTACAATCTTAACATTACCATCTGCAAGTGCTTTATCTTCAGTTCGATAATAGGTTACCTCATCGGCATTTACTATTGAAGCAGTATCTTCAATATAAACATTTCCTTTAAAGTAAGCTTTCTTTTCATTCACGTAATATTTACCGTATTCCGACTTTAATATTGTATGAGGATCTTCGAGTAAAACCCTTTCGAATGCTTCCACGATTTTTTCGTTCGCATCATAGATGCCACGCATCCCAACCAAACGCATCGTATCATCCTGAACTTGAACGACACCCTCCATCGTAACTTTATTATTGGTGAGATATTTTACCGCCTTCTCACAAGTGACTATCGTATTACCATGCCGAAGTTTGACATTGCCAATTAATTGTTGAGCCTTCTCGCCATCAATTTCAATACCCACGAGGCTATCGGCATTTTCAATGTGTACTACATTGTCTTCTTCTTGTGAATATGAAATCACAATAATCGAAAAATTCAAACAGAGAGAAAAACCAAAAAACCAAAATAGTAAAAAAATTTGGGAACGAATGCGAGTATTAATTTTCATCAGTTATTTGGTTGTTTTTGCTTTACCTGTAACTTTAATTATGACGTAATGTTTTAAACTTTTATCGGATTCCAAGCCTTGTCCTTGAATATGTTCTGTAGGTGAGCTAATTTCGACATAGGCTGGCGAATGGATTTTTTGAGTAGCATTAGTCCAGTAAAGTTCCTGTGTACTAAGTGTGGTTCCGCTATCAGAAATAACAATAACATTTTCGTGAGCTTCCAAATCATGCGTCAGATCGTTTACCATACCCCGCCTTGCAGTCAGAACTGATGTATGATTTTGATTTTCATCGTAGAAATCCACTTTTATATTTGAATCGAGCCGAGTGAAGTTTTTTTCCGAATAGATAGCAATGTATCCAGCACGAAGGATACCCGTGATTCTTCCTGAATCTGTAAAAGTTATTGTAGCATTCCAACTTTCTTGTGTTGGGTTTTCTTTTTGAATCCCAAGCGAAGTAATAGGTGGTTTAACTTTATTTTCACATCCACTTAAAAAAATAATCAAAATAAAAAATAGGAATATCTTCGCTGTAATAATTTTACAAGTATTCATCGAATTTGGCTATTGGTTATCAGAACCGAGACCTGCTTCAACTAATTCGTGGAGGTGAATCATCCCGATAGGATGCCTTTCCTCATCTATGACAATAAGTTGTGTGATTTTATGCGCTTCCATTTCTTGAAGTGCAACCGCGGCTAATGCATCCTTAAATATTGTTTTGGGATGTCGTGTCATCATCATTTCTGCCGTTAGAAATGTTAAGTCAGTTGTCTTTTGCAGAAGTCTACGTAAATCACCATCTGTTATTATACCTACAAGTTTCTCGTTTTCATCAATTACACAGGTTGCACCCAATCGTTTAGAGGTCATCTCCAAAATTGCATCTTTTATTGGAACGTTTTGTTTAACTTTTGGAACTGCATCACCTGTCACCATCATTTCTTCGATTTTTAAAAGCAGTCGTTTACCGAGCATGCCCCCGGTATGATAGAATGCAAAATCTTCTATGGTAAATTTACGTTTATCAAGAAGTGCCATTGCAAGAGCATCACCCATTACGATTGCGGCTGTCGTTGACGAAGTTGGCGCAAGATCGTATGGGCAAGCTTCTTCTTTTACACTTACGTCGAGAACAATATCAGATTCTTTACCTAATTTTGATTCAACATCGCCAAGCATGGATATTATTGGTACACCAATTCGTTTAAATAACGGAAGAAGTTGATTTATTTCTGATGTATTGCCACTCTTTGAAATGCAAATAACAACATCTTCCTTTCTAACCATACCAAAGTCACCGTGTAGAGCATCTGATGGATGAAGAAACATAGCAGGGGTACCAGTTGAGTTCAAAGTGGCAACGATTTTACGTCCAATTATTCCCGATTTTCCCATACCGGTTACAACAAGTCTACCTTTCGAAGAAAATATTAGCTCTACAGCTTTAGCAAAATTTTCATCAACTCTTTTTTCCAGTTCGGAAATAGCGCTTGCTTCGATACGGATTACTTCTTTCCCTCTTTCTACATAAATTTCTCTATCCTTCATAAAAGTCCTTTTGCCTCTAAAACCATATCAATTACCTCACGAACAGCACCACGTCCACCCTTAGCTTTTGTAATATAATCAACTTCCTTTCGTACACGCTCCACAGCATCGGATGGAGCTGCGCTAAAACCAACTTTCCTCAATAATGGTAGATCGAATTCATCATCACCAATAAAACATACCTCTTCATATTTAAGGTTATATTTCTGCTTTATTTTCTGCAATATACTGACTTTATCAACATCCCCTTGATATAGATCGGCAATCTGAAGTTTCTTTGCTCGTATCTTTGTTACTTTTGATGTTCGACCTGATATTATCGAGAACATTAACCCTTTTTCTCTACCTCTGAAAATTCCAT
>JBBIRP010000156.1:4354-5139 GCA_037441745.1 Ignavibacteriales bacterium | reverse complement strand
TTATTTTGCTATGCAATTTCTGAACACGTAGAAAATGCCGGTGTTCATTCGGGAGATGCAACACTAGTTTTTCCAACACAACGTACTTACCTTGAGACGATTAGGAAAATCAAGCGAGTCGCAAGTAAAATTGCAGAGGAACTTAATATAACAGGTCCGTTTAACATCCAATTCATTGCGAAGAATAATGAAGTTAAAGTAATTGAATGTAATCTTCGTGCTTCCAGAAGTTTTCCCTTTGTATCGAAGACTCTGAAACTAAATTTTGTCGACATTGCAGTAAAGTTGATGCTTGGCGAAAAAATTAATCCGATGAACAATTCTGCTTTCGAATTGGATTATGTCGGTGTGAAGGCTCCGCAATTCTCATTTACCAGATTGAAAGGCTCGGATCCTATACTGGGGGTTGAGATGACTTCAACAGGTGAAGCTGCATGCCTAGGAGATGATTTTGAAGAAGCATTCTTAAAAAGCTTAATTGCTACAGGAATAAATGTTGCACCAAAATCTATTTTGCTTTCGATAGGATCTCTTAAAAATAATGTTAATTTTTTAGTTGAATCACAAATACTAATTAAAATGGGTATAAATCTGTTCGCGACAGAAGGTACTGCGAAATTTTTAAAGGAAAATAATTTACCAGTTACATCCTTATCATGGCAGCTTAAAAACAACACCCCCGAAGTAATTTCATTCTTACAAGATAAAAAAATTGACCTTGTAATAAACATTCCAAAAGATACTGGAGACCAAAAGTTAGTAAATGATTATAGTATTCGCAGGAA
>JBBIRP010000156.1:0-4344 GCA_037441745.1 Ignavibacteriales bacterium | reverse complement strand
TGTTGACCTAAATATTTCGTTGATTTCGAATCTCGAATTTGCAAAGCGGTATGTGAAAGCAATACAAAAATATAAAATTGATGAATTAAAAATTAAAAGTTGGGACGAGTACTTATGAAAGCACTTCAACTTCATACCCCGAAAATTGTAACACATAACCCTTTGTCGTTGAGTGACGTTTCGATCAAAAAACCGGAAGGAAATGAAATCCTAATTAAAATTAGAGCTTGTGGTGTTTGTCATACAGATTTGCATATCGTCGAAGGCGAGCTGCCGCAAAAAAAATATCCGCTAATACCTGGTCATCAAACAGTTGGTATTGTTGAAAAAGCCGGGAATAATGTTGCTCGTCATAAGGTCGGAGATCGGGTTGGTGTTGCATGGCTCAATTGGGCGTGTGGCGAGTGTGAATTTTGTAGACAAGGGAATGAAAATCTATGCATGAATGCAAAATTCACTGGTTATGATGTCGATGGCGGATTTGCTGAATACATGATCGTACAAGAAAATTTTGCATATGAAATTCCAAAAATATTTTCCGATGAAAATGCGGCACCGTTACTGTGTGCAGGAATAATTGGTTACCGCTCGCTTAAATTATGCGGTATCAAACCAGGACAGCGTTTGGGACTTTTCGGTTTTGGTGCATCGGCACATATTGCAATTCAGGTTGCACGGCACTGGGATTGTGAGGTGTATGTATTTTCCCGTAATGAACATCACCGTAAGCATGCAGAGCAATTAGGTGCAACATGGACTGGGACAGCTGAAAATATTCCACCACACCTTTTGCATAGCGCAATAAGTTTTGCTCCGGTTGGTGACCTTGTACCAAAAGCATTAAGTATGTTGCAACGAGGAGGAAAACTGGCTCTTGCAGGAGTTTATGTAACACCAATTCCAATGTTTGAATATGCACTCCTTTATCATGAAAGAAAACTTGTAAGCGTAGCAAACAGTACAAGGCAGGATGCAATTGATTTTCTAAAAATCGCTGAAGAGATTCCATTAAAAACAAAGGTTGAAGTTTTTCCATTTAAAGAAGCAAATCATGCTCTACGACTTTTAAAAGAAAGTAAAATTGTTGGAGCAGGTGTACTTAAAATATAATATGACTTTTTATGAAAGATAAAATTATTAAAGTTGGTCATAGTCCCGATCCCGACGATGCATTTATGTTTTACGGACTTGCATCTGGTAAAGTAAAATTAGAAGGGATCAAAATTGAGCATCTACTTGAGGATATTCAATCACTGAACGAGCGGGCAAAAAAAGCTGAGCTTGAAGTAACTGCAATTTCAGCGCATGCATTCCCATATGTTGCAGATAATTATTGGATAATGCGAACAGGGGCAAGTATGGGTGAAGGTTATGGGCCGGTTTTGATTTCTCGAAAATATCGTTCTTTGAATGAACTGAAAGGTAAAAGCGTTGGGACTCCGGGAAAGTTGACTACAGCTACCCTTTTGTTTAAATTGTTCACTGATGAAATAATAAACATAGACATGCCATTCGATAAAATTATGCTAGCAAT
This sequence comes from Ignavibacteriales bacterium, assembly GCA_037441745.1. Classification (GTDB taxonomy): domain Bacteria; phylum Bacteroidota; class Ignavibacteria; order UBA10030; family SZUA-254; genus JACQYX01. The sequence continues at coordinate 2,810 of JBBIRP010000156.1, read as the reverse complement.
TGATGATGGAAAAATTGATGCCGGTGTGATAATTCATGAAGGTCAAATTACTTATCAATCGTTGGGATATAACAAGATTTTAGACTTTGGTGAATTATGGGAAAAAGAAACTGCGGGACTTCCGCTTCCGCTTGGTCTTGATGTTGTAAGAAAAAATTTGGGCGAGGTTTTAGCACATCAACTTTCACAGGGTTTGCGTGATAGCATAAAATACGGTTATGAACATCTGGAAGATGCAATCCCTTATGCAATGAAGTGGGGAAGAGGTATTGATTATGAGCTTGGTAAAAAGTTTGTAAAGATGTACGTGAATGAACTAACGATTGATATGGGAGAACGCGGTGAAAAAGCATTGAGTATACTGTTTAAAAAAGCAACTGAGAAAAAAGTAATACCAGAAGTTCCGGGAATCGTGTTGATGTAAATTAAATGCAAATAATGATATCAATGATTCTATATATAAACAATTCCGGTATATTATCTCTTGCAACATATCAAGGAGTTTACTTTTCTTACGATAAAAAAGAAACCTGGAAATTAGTCAGTCACATTGGATGCTTTGCCATTATCAAGCAGTATATGTTACTGCCAACTGCAAGCTGGATCTTTGAATTATGTGAAGAATATGATTTTAATCAGGAAGCATATTAAGAAGTCCAACTTTTATCCAAGTATTTTACAATAATAGTAAGACATTTTAGTAATCTTGCCCGATTAATAAATGCTTGCCAAGCAAATTGTGAAGTACATTCTTTTTGGCTCTTTGAAACGATAAGTGAAATCAGCACGCAAAATATCAAAAATTCTACTAATGCCGAGTCCTACCTCGTAATACCAACCACTCGATGTCGATATTTTGCCTATCCATGTTTGCGCCAATGATCCGCTTGCAATTAATTCGATGTTGTTCCGGTAGAGGAAAGGTGTATTGAATGCGAGAAAAGGAAGACTCCTAAAGTTATGTTCAAGATTAATTAGGACTAAACGATCTCCTCCAAACTCTTTTATGCCCGCAGCTTTTAATACACCAAATGGAGCATATCCGCTTGCTCTTGAATCTGCAATAAACATTCGCTGGTGCGGCAATGTTCCTATTCCAATTCCACCGATTACTTTTATTTTCATTGACGCCGGAAATAATAAGCTCTGACCGAATGTATTGAGGTTGTAATCTATTGACACTCGAATGTGGGAGTAATCGAAATCACTTTTAAATATTTTTTGGGATGAGTGTTCGATTATAATATCTATTGCGTCACGCGGAATTATGTTAAGCGGCACCGGCTCATCACCATATCTTATTTCAACTCCGATTGCACGCAGGTCACCTTCATCGATTGGAGGATTTTTCCTAAATGATTTCTCTCTCGAGAACAAGCTATAATTCTCGATTGCCCGAAGTGAAAAGTGTTTTTCGTTTGTAAAAATCAGTGAAGAGTTTATTTTTTTCGTTGGTTTGATGCCAATAAATGTCTGCCAACCTTTGGCAAGGAAATAATCTCTGTAATCATTCTTATCTATCAAAGCCATTAAAGAAATCGCCAGCGGTTCATAATAACCTTCATCAGGGATGTTATCCACTATGTGATAATAACTACCACCGATGTTAAAATTTCTCTTTTCGCCCGGATAAATTTTAAAGTCAAATTTATATTTAAATCGTTTATCTGTAAACCCATAGCCTATGGAAGAGCTGAAAGAGATGAACTTTTTTATGCTATCGATATTTAATTTTCCACCGAAGAAAAATCACTCTACGCGATTGAAGTGTGCATCGATATGTTCCAGAAATTTATTTGTTCCTTCGCCTGTCAGCGAAGCCATGGACCGGAAGGTTGAAATTGTTTTTCTAATGATTGGGTACTGTCAAGTGTGCTATAAGCTTTTTGCTCTTCTTATGATAATGGAAGAACCTCGTTTTGTGACCAAAACGTCGAATCATATATTACTGCACTTGAATCTAAAGAAAGTTTTGGTTTATGCAGAATACTATCAGGTATTATCCCATTGATATTGTAATTATAAATAGAGGAGGTTATATCAGTTCCAATTCGCGGCATCGAAATACCAACCAAACTTATGCTGAGTCCACCGCTGATTCTATTATCTATAGGCATCCAGAATAAAGTATCGTAAAGTGCAAACTGCTGATGGTAATTTAGATCTAGGTCTTTGATGAACGGAATTGTGAATGTTTCATTTTGTTTTAAATCTACTCCCATTACTGTAAATGTCTCGTCTGCAATAGTAATGGTCCCTTTGAAAAGTGGTCGAAGGCGTGACTTTGGTATGATTTGAATTCTATAAATCTCAATCCCATTTAAGACTGATGTTTCGAGAAGTTTGTAATCATAGTAATCAAGTGCATCAGGAGCTGTGGGACCAACAAAAGAAAAAACTGAATATTTCCCCTGTATTTCAACATTAAATAATCGGATTTCATCTTCGTTAAAATTAATTATTCTATGAACCGCGGCAAAGTTTTCAGTCCCTGGTATATTCTCAGTTTGCCTTTTTTGCTTAACTATTTCTCGGAGCGTATCACCAATCAGTAAATATCCCGTTGAATAAGATTCAGTGATGCTTGCGATGGCTGTATCTTTACGGAGAACTTGGCGGGTAAAAGCATCGAATTTGTATGATTTGATTTTGTTCATCCATTTTCTTTTGTTTGCAATTGCTTTACGTATAATATCTATCGCCGTGTCTTCTGCAACGACAACTACCTCTGGCATTTGTATTGGTGATGGCTTCAGTTGAACATTGTGAATAATTGACTCATACAAATTTACAGTTACTGTTTCTGGTAT
>JBBIRP010000155.1:0-5236 GCA_037441745.1 Ignavibacteriales bacterium | reverse complement strand
AGATATTCATTGCCAGCACGCCTTGCGGGGTCACCGTTACATTTTTCTTCCGTCCCTAGAATTGCAAAATCAATTCCTGCAATTTGCATTAATTTCGAAAAAGCCCTTGTTACTTTTTTATATCTATCGTCGTATGATCCTGCGCATCCCACCCAAAAAAGAACATCCACTTCCTTTCTTTCCGACATTAATGATAGATTCAAACCCTCTGCCCAATTAGCTCGGGAAGCGTGACTGAACGTCCAGGGTGTGAAATTCCGTTCAAGATTTTGAAAGACCACCTGTAATTCTTTTGGAAATCTTGATTCATTCAATACAAGATAACGCCTCATATCAATAATAGTGTCGATATGTTCAATTTGAACAGGACACTCCTGGACACATGACATGCATGTTGTACATGCCCAGAGTTCATCTTCGGTGATATAATTATCCAACAATTGCATTGTTAATCTTTCATCATTTACAACTTCTTTGCTTTGATCAATCCATTGACCATTAACATATGACAATCGACCATTGATAATCAAGGGTGCCTTCTCTAATAACCTTCGTCGAATATCAACAATAATTTTTTTTGGTGAAAGTGGTTTACCGGTGATATTGGCAGGGCAGGCATCAGTACATCTGCCACATTCCGTACATGTATATCCATCTAATAATTGTTTCCATGTAAAATCATCAACATCAGAAGCCCCAAATTTTACCGCTTTTTCATCTGCTAAATTAATAAATTTAAGGTTTCCACGATTGTTAATTTTTCCAAAATAGACATTTGGTATGGATGATATAATGTGAAGATGTTTTGAGTATGGCAGATAGTTCATCAGTCCAAGAACAAATAAAATATGCAACCACCAAAATATTTCATAAAAAATATTTTTCTGTTCATACGATAATCCTGAGAATAAATCAGCAAATCGAGTTGAAATAAATTTCCCTAATAATATTGAATTTTGATATTTTGCAAAATGAAAAGCATTTTGTCCAAACATTGAAATTATTATAATGAAAATCATAGATAGAATAAGAGTTGCATCGAACTGTGAATAGCCAGTAACTTCTAAGCGTTTTGGTTTTATGACGTAACGACGAAACAATGCGACCAACACTGATAGAATCACGAGAACACCAAACAAATCTTGCAAAGCAGATAAATAAAAATAAACTGGTCCCAAAAATGAAAAATTAAAATCTTCATAAAACCCTTCAGCAATTGATTCGACGATTGCTAATAACAACACTAAAAATCCCCAAAATATTAAAAAATGCATTATTCCAGCGACTGGTTCACGAAGAAGTTTGATTTGTCCAAATGCAATGGTTAAGATGTTCTTTATTCTTTTTAATGGTGTGTTATAACGATTTTCTGGCTTTCCAACTTTAAGGTATGAAATAAGTTTCTTGATATTCAGACCAAACCATGAAAAACTTATTAATAATACAAAGATGAAAATAATTGATTTTAAAGGCATAAATTTAATTTAGTTTGTTTATTTATCTATTAACATTTCACCCTCCATCATTGTTACGGCATGCCCACCTATATAAACGGATGTCGGTTCATTTCCATTTACACCAAGCTCGACAAGTACTCTTCCTTTTTTCCCCAATACTTCCCCTTGTTCTGCAACAAATTCACAAAAACCATTTATTACATTAAGATAACCAAGTCTGAATAAAATTACAGCTAAGGGCCCATAAATTGAACCAGTCACAGGATCTTCGTTAATACCTTGTGTAGGTGCAAAATAACGGGCATGAACTGCAATCATTTTATCGACTGTTTCCGTTGTATAGATGCAAATACCCTGGAGATTTCGAGTTTCAAGGTAATATGCCATAGTTACGAAGTTAGGCTTCATATTGAACAACGTATGATATCGTTTAATTCTGATGAAAACATTTCCATCACAAAAATCTGACAAAGTGCTAGCTATTTCACCACGTGTCACATTAAGGATTCTTAACATTTCCACTCGTGGTTGTCCCCCAGAAGTTATTTCTTTCAAACTTAAACCAATCTTTATTAGGATATCATCAGGTTTTTTAATAACGATAACAGGTAAGATACCGGATATTGTTTCAACTTTAAAATAATATGTATTTAAACTGGACATGTTTATTCTGTTTTCCTCTGCCAATGCATGAAAAGCAGCTAATGTTGCATGGCCACATAGACTAATTTCTTGAGTTGGGGTAAACCATCGAATGCGACAATCAGCACCTTTTATACTTGGTGGTAATACGAAAGCGGTCTCGGATAAATTTAATTCGGAAGCGATGGCTTTCATTTCACGTTCTGATAAATTTTCTGCGTCGAGTACAACTCCAGCGGGATTTCCTAAAAGTGGTGTTTCTGTGAATGCATTGACAATTTTTACTTTAACTTTCTTCACGATATAAGTATTTTAAAAAGAAATTGTTACTAAAGTTATTTACCTAATTTGATTATTTTAAAACTATTCGTAAATATCGGTATATAAAATAATAATATCGAAGGAAAATAACAAGATATGAATTATTTTGATTAAATGATATGTTCTTTTAAAAAATCTTTTATACCATTGAAAGCCATAGCTCTATGGCTTATTTTATTTTTCACACAACCCGCCAATTCAGCGAAAGTATTATCGTATCCATCCGGGATAAAAAGTGGATCGTAACCGAAACCTCCTGTACCTCTAAAATGCTCTGTAATCTTACCTCTACATACTCCTTCCACTATTTTTTCAAAGTGATTGTCTTTATATACGGCGACACATCTAAACTGAGCACTTCTGTTTATCATAGGAACATTCTCTAGAGCTTTCAATAATTTCTTATTGTTTTCTGCATAATTCACATTCTCACCTGCATACCTTGCAGAAAATACTCCAGGCATTTTATTCAAATAGTCAACTTCGAGTCCTGTATCATCAGCAATAGTTGGAATTAATATTGCTTCATAAATTTCTCTCGCCTTCTTGAGTGCATTTTCTTTCAATGTTTCTCCATCTTCGATCACATCAGGAAGATTTGGATAATCAGATAAACTCTTTATGATTATCGGTAAATCTTCTAGGATTGCTTTTATCTCTTTAATTTTCCCTTTATTACGTGTTGCCAAAAGTATTTCAATCATATTTTGATTCAGGGAAGTAATAATTTAACAGCATCATCGATTCTTTCAACACCAATAAGCTCTATTTTGGTAGTGCTGTGAATCCCTCTTAGATTATTTATTGGTAGGATTATTCTTTTAAAACCAAGTTTTTCAGCTTCCTGAACTCTCTTCTCAATTTGATTTATTGTCCTTATCTCACCATTTAGTCCAATTTCACCAACCATTACTGTTTGAGAATCAATTGGTACATCACGAATACTCGAAATAATTGAAGAAGCAATACCTAAATCCACGGCAGGTTCATCGATGTGAATACCACCAGCGATGTTTACGAACACATCATATTGTCCCAACATAATACCGAGACGTTTCTCGAGAACAGCTACCAATAATCCAAGTCGACGATAATCAAATCCCGTAGTGTTTCTTTGTGGCATACCATAATTCGTCGGGGTAACAAGTGCTTGAACTTCAATGAGTATAGGGCGACTCCCTTCCACACTTGCTACTACTGCTGCTCCCGATGCACCATAAGCTCTCTCTGATAGGAATATTTCTGATGGATTCTTGACTTCACGCAAACCCATATCACTCATTTCAAATACACCAATTTCGTTCGTTGAACCGAAACGATTTTTAATTGACCTAAGAATCCGATATGAGTAATGACGTTCGCCTTCGAATTGTAAAACAGTATCCACCATGTGCTCAATAACTTTTGGCCCAGCTAGAATACCTTCTTTTGTTACATGACCAATAAGAAATATTGGAATTGCTTTTTCTTTCGCAATCCGAGTGAGAACAGATGTGGATTCACGAACTTGTCCAACACTGCCCGGTGAACTTTCGAATTGAGGTCTAAACATAGTTTGAATCGAATCAACTACTATAATATCGGGAGGTGCTCGATCAATGATTTCCGTAATGATATCTAAATTTGTTTCTGAAAGAACAAGAAAACTTTCAGACGATTTTAAATTAAGTCTGTCTGCTCTCAACTTAATTTGTTTAGTTGACTCTTCACCTGAGATGTATAATACCACATTGTCTTTTAAACTGCCTGCAAGCTGCATCATTAAAGTTGATTTACCAACCCCCGGATCACCACCTAATAATATCACAGAACCAAGTACAATTCCACCTCCTAAAACTCGATCAAACTCAGATATATTCGTAACAATCCTTTGCTCTTCTCCAGATTCAACTTCACTTAATGGGGTGACCGTAACAGCAGATAGTGAGACTTTTTTCGATTTAAATTTATGTGAGATTTCCTCGACAAATGAGTTCCATTCATTGCAATTAGGGCATTTTCCTACCCATCGAGGTGACTCATAACCACAACTTTGACAAACATATTTCGATTGAATTTTCATCTTCTATGTGTTCTCTCTTCTTAGGTCCTTACCCCACATCAATTTTGTTCTAAGCAAATCGAAATAATTTTTCCCTTTTCGTTTTACAAGTTTTATTTTAAATGGTGCTTTCTGAAGAATAAATTCAGATGGTGTTTGATAAAAATATTCATTCTGTCCGTCAACCGTTAAATGTACAGGCTGATTACGTTCGAGAATTTTAATTTTAATAACACTACGAGCTGGGATAACTACAGGTCGTGCTGATAATGTATGTGGCGATATAGGATTTATAACAAGAACTTCACTGTTAGGTATAACGATCGGTCCACCTGTTGAGAGTGAATATGCCGTCGATCCCGTTGGTGTACTCAAAATTATTCCATCCGCAACGTATGTTGCAAGGTAATCATCATCAACTATGGTCTCGATATTTATTACCCGTGCTGATGCGCCCCGATCGAGCACTATATCGTTGAGGGCATAATAAATATTTCCATCACCTGAAGCATTTACCTGCACAGCTAATCTTTCATCAATAAGAATATTGTTATTCTCAATATCATCTATACACTCATGCAGTTCATCAACAGATATTTCTGCCAAGAAACCCAATTTACCTAAGTTAACTCCAAGTATTGGGGTTCCATATTTCCCAACAATATGAGCAGCATGCAGCATCGTTCCATCCCCACCAAGTGCAATTAAAAAATTACAATAATTTCGCAGCTCATTTTCTGCTATTTGTAAATTTTCTTCAATGTTAAATGTTCCT
>JBBIRP010000154.1:0-5240 GCA_037441745.1 Ignavibacteriales bacterium | reverse complement strand
ATAAGATTAATTTCTGCCTTTTTGTATTCTTCTTTAAATAGATAAAGTACACCCAAATTGTAATATGCATTTATATTATTTTTTGAATATAAAATTGATTTATTCAATAAAATTTCTGATTCGTCCAGCTCACCATTCATCAATGCCAATACACCAAGTGAATTTAGTGCATCGATATTAGTAGAATCGATTTCAAGTAATTGTGTAAAATACTTTTTTACTGATGGATAATCATTTTCTGCAATTGCTATCTGTGCCAGGTAATTTAATATGATTGATTTATTTGAAAATTCATTCAACAATTCACCAAATAATTTTTTGGCTTTAAGAAAATTCCTTTGGATTGTATAAGTTTCGGCAAGAGAAAATTTTGCAGTCATATTATTGCTATTGGTTTGAAGAGATTTTTCGAAAAGTTCTTGAGCCTTGTCATTGAATTGATTATCAAGATATATTAATCCCTGCATAGTTATAAGTGTATCATTATTTGGGAATTTAACTATCATATTATTCATAAATTGGATGGCAGCATTGAAATTATTTTGGCTTAAAAAATCATTAACTTTCTTTTGAACCTCTTTGATATCCTGAGCATGTGCATTGAAAAATATTAAAACGACCGTTAATATGGACAATATGTTTATATAAAAAGCATACATTTAATTACTCATTTAGATGAATCGAATGGACAATTTCCATTTCAATTGGCATATAATCGGCTTTAATAATCTTACCATCTGACAACTCAATTCTTCTATTAGCATATTTGATAAACTCCTTGTTGTGAGTAACGACCACAATTGTTTTGCCTTCGTTGTTTAATTCTGTAAAAATATTCATAATAGAATTGCTAGTTTTAGAATCCAGATCGCCGGTTGGTTCGTCGGCTAAAAATATCAAAGGGTCGTTAACAAGAGCTCTTGCAATTGCAACTCTTTGCTGTTCACCACCACTCAATTCATTTATAAGCCTTTTTGATTTGTCAGCTAATTTCACTTTTGTTAACAATGAAAAAACAATTTCTTTTTGTTCGGTTTTTGTATACTCAGCTATAGCTAAAGGCAGCATCACATTTTCTTCTACTGTTAGATAGGGAATCAATTGAAAATTTTGAAAAATAAATCCAATATATTCTCTTCTAAAATCAGATCTTTGTTTTGAATTAAGTTTATAGAGATTAATTTCATCAACAATAATTTCTCCTGATGTAGGTTTATTTAATCCACCCAATATCGTAAGCAGAGTACTTTTACCGGAACCCGATTGACCAAACAGCATCACAAAATCATTTTCCTCAATATTTAACGATACATCATTCACAGCATATACTTTTTCTGTTCCGGTCTGATATTCTTTAACAAGATTTTTTATTTCAATAAAGCTCATAAATTATTCCTAATTTTTATAATGCTCTAAATGCAGTTGTTGGGTCTAATTGCGTAGCTCTAAAAGCAGGATATATTCCTGCCAACAAACCAACGAGTAAAGAAAATCCTACTGAAAAGAAAATCAATCCAAATTCATAATTGATTTTTATAATATCATCCATTGTAAGAAGCGGGACAATAAACTTTGAACCAATAATCCCTAAAATAAACCCTAAAAGCCCGGCAAATAAACTTACAATTAGTACCTCAAGTAATATGATTTTCATTATGTGAGTTCTTCTAAAACCGACTGCCTGAAAAATTCCAATCTCCTTTGTTCGTTCACTTACAGAAGCATTAACATTAGTAAAAACAATCAGCATACTAATAATTAGAATTACTGCGGATATACCAAAAGAAAAATGTTCAAAGCGATGCACAGCTGTCATTTTCGATTCGATAGTTTGTTTGATTGGTGTGACATTTGCATTTGGCAGCACCTTAGATGTCTGCCTTACAATTTCTTCAATAGGACAATCATAACATAGTGCTGCAACTTCAATAAGACTGATTTTGTCTTTCTTGTTAAATATTTGTTGAACAATTTTAATAGGCATGAATATAACTGCATCATCCTGAGAACCAGTTTCTTCAAGAATTCCGGCTATAATAAAATTATGATTTGCAACTTGAATTGTATCTTTTAATCTAACTGATAATTTTTCCATAGCTTTAGATCCAAATAAAATCTCATTATCCGATGAAGGAATTTTCCCATAAATTTTCCACCACTTTTTAAGGCGCAATTCTTCTTTCATGTCTATACCGGCAATTATAATTTTCTTGTCATTAATTTCTTCAAGAACAAACAACTTGGGCGCTATTAAGCTAATATTTTTACTGTTCTTTATAGTCCTTATCTTATCTATATCATCATTTTTTAATTCATATAATTCATACGTTGTGCTATTGACAGAAATACCTGCATAATTGAAAGAAAGCTCGTCTGATTTTGGTGTAATAATAATATTAGCTCCAAACTCATCAAGAAGAGAAGCAACATTCGAATTAACATTTTTACTTACTATAAAGAGCATAACAACTGAGGAAACCGACAGCATTAAGCCGGTTAATAAAAAAAATGTTTTTGCCTTTTTTCTTCTTATACTTTGTAAAGAGATGTTATATAGTTTCATTTTTTCCATCCTTATCTATTCTATATATCCAGCACTGTCTACTAATTAATAGGTATACTTAGTGTAAGTATTGCCGTGTTAGTCTGCGCATTATATCCGACAGATAAATTTTGATTATATATCTCTGCTGAATATCCTGCATCAAATGCACTAACAATTTTTAATACCATATAACCTGCTAACAAATAATAAAATTGGGATCTTTCATTGTTACTCCATGTACGCCTTTCATTTCTATAAGAAAAGAAATCGTGCATACCCCAACCCCAATCGTTACGACTAAGTAATATTGCACCTGGTATAAAAAGAACGAGTTCTGCGGTAGTATATATAATCCCTCGAGCCCAATTACCAGTGTAGAAATTTCCGAAAGCAAAGGGAAGAGGTTGAATAGAAAGTAGTGCAGCAATTGCGGGCTCCTTTCTCTTATCGTTGTAGGCTGTGGTGTAACCATGATGCTGCGCAAAGCCATCGTGTGATATTATTATAATCAGCAACGAAATAAAATATATTCCCTTTTTCATTTCCAGCTCCTTGTTTTAAGTTCACCAAATAATACTAATAAACATTCCATCTCTTTAGTTGTGTGATAAAGAGTATGAATATTCAGCTTAAATTCTTCTTGACCAATTCTTAACCAGATATTCATCTATTTGAATTTCATTACCAACAACCTTACTTGGAATTGGATCAGGCGGATATCTTCCGCATGAACCGCTTATAGCATTTAAATCATTTAGATTCCATGTAGTGCCGCATGAATTACAAATTAAATTATTCCCCTCAATATGAAATTCGGTTGAGTTACACGGTTCGCACATACTTATTGCAGTAACAACTTTTCCGTCTTCTGTTAGATATGCAAGTATTGGAACTGCAGATTCATTATTGCCTACTACTTGAAAACGAACAAACTTCCTTTCCTTTACTAAATTTAGAGGAAGAATAATTTTATTGTTTTTTGTAAAAGCTATTGTATATGCGTGGTCATATCGAGTCGGAGGATAACTTACATTATCTGCAACTTTAGGCTGCTTCTCAATTATTTCAAGTTCCTTTGAGGGCTGAGACTTTATATAATAAAATATAGCCCCGACAAATATGATTAAGATAACTACAATATATAAATTATTTTTGCCGTGATTATTTATATAATTTATAACTCGTTCTTTTTTAGAATTACTTTTATTACCACTTACTTTATTGCCGCAATTCGGGCAATAAATCGCAGCCTCAATAAGTTTATTACCACAGTTTGGGCAGTATAATATTTTAGCCATAATTCACCTTATATTTTTTTCCCGCCATACTTACTATTAACTAATTCAATTATTTGGTTTACAGTGTATCTATTTTCAGAAATTTTTTCATCAATAAATCTTTTTACTTCTTTAGCACCATTAGGATGGGAACAATTGCAATCTTTTAATTCATCAATAGTGCATTTACCACAAGGACAATTAAACTGCAAATAAATTGTATCTTTATCGGACACCGCCGCTATTTTGTTTAGACTAATATTATTTTTTAATACAACATTATCAGGTTTAACTATTTGCTTGGATTCAAATATTTTTGATTTGTCAATACCTTTTACCTCCGAAGCATACTGAGATTTTAAGAAACCATATCTGTTTGCAACAGCAAGTAATATATCTTCTCGTTTTTGGTTAGTTTCAACATAATCTCTAATAAATTGTCTTTCTTCAATGGCTTTCGGGCAGGTACATTTCTCCAAAGATTCTTCGCCGCAAGTGCCACAGGAACAAGCAAACTTAGTAGCGATTTCATAAACCTGTCCTTCTACTGCAGGATTAGAGCTTTTTACCTCGAATACTTTTTGTTCATATAAGTTTTTCTTATCCGATTGCGCTTCGATTAGAACATAAACAAGATAAGAAACCATAATAGTTACCATCGAAATAAGTAATGGCTTAAGATTAAACATTTTCCCCGTTAAATGTTTAGACTTTTCAAACCAGCTTGATTATTGCTAACATTTTGAGTTTTACTTTTCTTTTTCTTATGTGGCTTGTTGAATCTTAATTTTTGATTAACAGAACTTTCTTCCAAATTTTTGCTACTCGGAGATTTCAAGTTTTCACCACAAGAAGTACAATAATTATTTGTGAGCTCATTAACTGTTCCACAAGATTCACAAATAATTTCTCCCGAGTGTTCATTTTTATCCAAACGATTGCCGCAGTTTATGCAAAAGTTATTTTCGATATTATTATCAAAACCGCACTTAATACATTTCATAATCAACCTCGCATATTAACGAATGCTGTCAACATAAAGCTGACAGCATTCCTCGTTATAAAGTAGAGCAGATTATTTCTGCTCTACGCCATTTTTAACCTTAAAATTATGCTTGAGTAAATTTTCTTTTGCCTGCTGAAGAGTTGCCTCTTTTAATTTCATTCCGCATATCGGGCAATCACCAGGTTTATCGGAAATTACATTAAAATCCATTTGGTCTTGAAAAACTTTTCCGTCTTTATTTTCATCTATTGCATTAAGATCAATTTCACCTTCTCTAATTAAATGGGATTTCTTTTTGTCTTTATCCATCATCTTATTATGACCCATATCCATTCCTTTCATTTCAATGTTCATACTTTTCGATGAATCCTTTTTCATCATTGTTTCTTTCTTATCCATCATTTTTGAATGC
>JBBIRP010000153.1:1084-5275 GCA_037441745.1 Ignavibacteriales bacterium | reverse complement strand
TCTGAAAAAAAGATCGCATCTATTAAAAAGGATGAATTCAAGATACTCATTTGGAAAGGTGACGGAGAATATATCAGAAGAAAATCGGGTGATGAATTAGCAAAAATCATGTCCCCAATTTTCGATTTCTTCGATTATCCAGATCGTACTGGGAATAAACCTATTCTCATAAAAGCATTAATAAAATTTTTCGAAGATAAAGGCTTAGTTATGATTCTACCAAGATTAGAAGGAGATATTGCACAAGGTAAAACAGAACTCACTATGAATGAATTATCAGATTTGCTTGAGGACTATCGAAGAACATTAGGATCATTTCAAGTTGAGAAAATCGAAGTTGAACAAACCGGCTGGAATGTAACATCTGAAGAGAATGAAACCGACACGACAAATGTAGGACAATCTCCTAGGTATGACTTCTTATCATCGATTAGTGATTCAGACAGACGCAAGTTCATTAAAAAAATATTCAACCAAGATGAAGAGGCATATATTTTAGCTCTAAAATCTTTAGAAAAACTTTCAACATGGAAAGAAGCATCAAAAAGTATAGACGAAATTTTTATCAAGTATGACGTTGATCCCTACTCATCAGAAGCAACGAGATTTATCCAAGTTTTATTCCAACATTATCATCCTAAATAAAATTAGTTACATAACTAATAATTGAGTCTTTAATGTTGAACTATTATTCATTTAAATGTTTATCGATCAAGCAATTATCTACGTGAAAGCTGGTAATGGGGGAAATGGAATAATAAGTTTCCGCCGAGAAAAATTCGTACCAAAAGGTGGACCTGATGGTGGAAATGGCGGAGATGGTGGAAACATTATTATCCGCGCTGATGAACAACTAACAACGCTCATGGATTTCCATTACAAACATAAATACTATGCCGAGAATGGTAAACATGGAATGGGAGCAAATAAAACTGGTAGATCGGGAAAAGATATGATACTTCGAGTTCCGACCGGAACAGAAATAAAAGATGCCAAAACGAACGAGTTGATTGCAGATCTTATAAATGATGGGGATGAAATAATAATCGCAAGAGGCGGCAAAGGTGGTAAAGGAAACTCAGAATTTGCAACATCAACAAATCAAGCTCCGAGAATTGCAACAAAAGGAGCTTTAGGTGAAGAAAGAACAATTAAGCTTGAACTCAAACTCATTGCCGATGTTGGTTTAGTGGGGTTCCCCAATGTAGGAAAGTCGACATTAATTTCACGCATTTCCGCAGCAAAACCAAAAATTGCCGATTATCCATTCACAACGCTAGTACCCAATCTTGGTATTGTTAGATATAACGATGAAAAAAGTTTTGTTGTCGCAGATATGCCCGGACTTATCGAGGGAGCGCATACGGGTAAAGGGCTTGGTATTGAGTTTCTTCGACACATAGAGCGAACACGCGTCCTTGTTTTACTTATTGAATGTACTACTGATGATCTAAAAAAACAATACAAAACACTTGTGAATGAGCTAAAATCCTATAACAAGGAGATGTTAAAAAAAACGCAAATCATGGCTATTACAAAAATGGATTTGGCAGATGATGTTTTGAAGAGAACTATTAAGCAACTTAAATTCAGAAAAAATATAACAGTTATTCCAATCTCCGCTGTAACTGGGGAAGGCTTGAAGGATTTAATTAATGAGATGTGGACCAAGTTAAAGAATAAATAATGTTCGACAAATTAAATTACACAATAAAATTTGAAGGAAAAACTTTATGAAAAAAGGAATAGTTCTTACATCAATATTGTTAATATTAATAGTTGATGCATTCTTCGGTCAAGGGAATAAAACCAGCGGCTACATACCTGTCGACAAGTTTGACCCGAATCGGAATGCTGCAGAGGATATCAGAAACGCAATTACTGAAGCCATTAAAAGTAATCGCAGAATTATACTTGATGTAGGTGGTAATTGGTGCATCTGGTGCAAACGGCTTGATACATTATTTATGAAGAACAGAGATCTTACTGAATTCATGCACAAGAATTATGTTGTTGTTAAGGTTAACTTTAGCAAAGAAAACGAGAATAAAAAAGTTCTCTCCCAATTTCCTGAAATTAAAGGTTATCCACATCTTTTTGTGCTTGAAAAAGATGGTAAACTGCTTCATTCGCAGGACACTGGCGAGTTGGAATCAGGCAAAGGACATAGTCGCGAAAAGGTATTTGAGTTTCTAAAGAAGTGGGCTATAAAAACAAAGCCATAACTTTTAAGATCACTTTTTTATCCAGTTGCTTAAAATTCTCTGCCCACAATCTGTCATTATCGATTCAGGGTGAAATTGAAGTCCTATAACATCGAATTCTTTATGTGATATCGCCATAACAATTCCATCGTCTGAGATTGCCGTTACTTCAAGACTCGGTGGTAGTTTTTTATCTGAAACTCCCCAGGAATGATATAAACCAACTCTAATTTTCTCTGGCAAATCTTTAAAAATATAATCTCCTCTATTCAATATTTTTATTTTCTTAGAAATACCATGCGCCACTCTCTGCAGACAAACTAATTTTCCTCCAAATGCTTCGGCAATTGCTTCGCAACCAAGACAAATGCCGAGAATACTTTTAGTCCCTGAATATTTTTTTATAATCGGAATTATTTTCCCTGACTCACACGGTAAACCGGGTCCCGGGGTAATCAAGATCTTCTTAAACAGAGATACCGTTTCTAATTTGATTTTGTCATTTCTCTCAACAATATAAGAAACACCAATTTCCTCAATCATCTGAATCAAGTTGTATGTAAAAGAATCATAATTATCGATTATCAAAAGCTGTTTTTTCATAACTTCATTTTAATAAATATTTTCATTAATATTATGATATGAAATCAAAATACGCTCGACGTTTAATGAATAACCTTGGTAGAAACCATACACCATTTTTATTTATCATCGATTTTAAAGTACTGAATCCTTTGGTGTATCGATTGGACGAAATCAATTCTGATGAAATCTTATTCAAAATTAACACCTTCTATAATTATAATAACATTAAAATATTAACAAAAGAAATAACATTTAAAAAATACCCGATTCAATTTAATACTTATCGTAAAGCTTTTGAAAAAGTAATACGTCAAATCAATGCAGGCAATACTTATCTTCTCAACCTGACTTTTCCAACGCGAATCAAAACAAATCTTTCATTAAAAGAAATATTTTACAACAGTAGAGCAAAATATAAAATCTGGTTTAAAGATAAATTTGTTGTATTCTCGCCAGAAACTTTTGTAAAAATAAAAGATGGTAAAATAACTTCCTTCCCGATGAAGGGGACAATTGATGCATCACTAAAAAATGCCAGAACAAAAATTATAAAGGATAGAAAAGAGCTTGCCGAACATACAACGATAGTCGACTTAATCCGGAATGATTTAAGTATGGTTGCGAAAAAAGTACATGTCGAAAAGTTCAGGTACATAGAGAAAATCAGAACACATGAAAAAAACTTACTACAAGTCAGTTCAAGGATAACCGGCTCACTTCCAAATAATTATCAAGAAAAAATCGGGGATATTATGTTTTCATTACTTCCTGCTGGATCAATTAGCGGTGCACCAAAACATAAAACGGTTGAGATAATCAAGAAAGTTGAAAAATATAATCGTGGATATTATACTGGAATATTAGGATTTTACGATGGAACAAATTTGGACAGTGCAGTAATGATACGTTACATTGAAAACCAAAAAGGAAATTTAATTTTCAAAAGTGGGGGCGGTATTACAAATTTTAGTGATGCTAGAAAAGAATATCAAGAATTAATTGACAAAGTTTATGTCCCTATTGTTTGAAACAATCAAGGTTCAAAATAGATCGTTGCAAAACATTGAATATCATAATGAGCGATTTAACAAATCTCGGAAAGATTTATTGGGATGTACTGACTTTCTAGATTTATGGGAAGAAATTTTAATTCCTAAACATATCAATGATGGTGTATATAAGTGCAGAGTCCTCTACAAACGAGAGATCGAAGAAATTCAATTCGTCCCATATAACAAGCGAGATGTTAAGACACTCAAGATGGTTGAATGTGATACAATTGAGTATTATTATAAATTCGTCGACCGAAAGATATTTAGTAATCTTTTGGACTATGTCGACGCAGATGATATTCTAATTATTAAAAATGGAATGGTAACTGATACGTCTTTTGCTAACATTG
>JBBIRP010000153.1:0-1074 GCA_037441745.1 Ignavibacteriales bacterium | reverse complement strand
TTTTATAATGGAGAAAAATGGTTTACTCCATCAACTCCGTTACTACGAGGAACTAAAAGAGAAAAATTACTCAGAGAAAAAGTTATCTTTGAAAAAAAAATATCAAAAGATGATATCGTTAACTTTCAGAAAGCTGCATTAATCAATGCAATGATTGACCTCGAGGAAAGTCCAACAATCGATATATGTAATATTTATTGAAAAACCAATATCCATCCTGATGAACGCAAGCTGGGCAACACTCGATAAGCATGAAAAATGGATTCTACTTATATTGCTGTTACTTGCAATTTGTTTACGACTCGGTTATTTAGCTGAAATTAGCAACACATTATTTCTTACACAGTTGCGGCTCGACGAGCTTTATCATCATAATTGGGCAACATCAATTGCTCATGGAAATTTCTTTGGAGATGAAGTTTTTTTCCGCGCTCCATTTTATCCATATTTGCTTGGATTATATTATGCATTATTTGGACATAGCTACATATCGCCACGAATAATACAACATGTTTTAGGCAGTTTAAATGTTATAATTGTATATCTTTTATCCCGAAAACTTTTTGGTAAGTATGTAGCAATTATATCCTCTCTCTTATACCTGAGTTACACACCAATTATTTATAATGAGGATAAACTCTTATTTGAATCAATTCTTATACCGCAGGTAACTATTTTTATCTTCTTGCTTTATGCAGTAAAAGATAAACCGATGAAATGGAAATGGTTTGGGTTAGGACTTATTTTCGGAATTATCTGCATTACTCGCCCTATATTTCTACCATTCTTAGCGATTCTTTTTATTATAATTTTCCTTTGGTATCGGAAAACAATTTTTTATAAACAATATATTTTTGGGATGATAAATATAATAATCGGTACAACGATAGTTATTGCACCGATTACATTAAGGAATTACTTGGTCAGTAATGATTTAGTATTAATCGCATCCCAAGGAGGAATAAATTTATACTTTGGGAATAACCCAGCGGCAGACGGGTTTAGTTCGTCCATGCCCAAACCAATTGGAAACAGATGGAATAACCAGGATATAACTTACCCTGTTCATCAAGC
>JBBIRP010000152.1:0-5328 GCA_037441745.1 Ignavibacteriales bacterium | reverse complement strand
AATTTTTGATTATTATGGTTTAAATGATGGAAAAGGTTACATGCACAATAAATTTGTTATAATTGATTCACACGGTGGAGCACCTGAAAGTGTTTGGGTATGGACGGGTTCATGGAATCCGACCGATCCAAGTACAAATACAGACAGACAAAATGTAATCGAAATTCAAGATGCTGCATTGGCGAATGCATATACAATTGAGTTTGAAGAAATGTGGGGAAGTTCAACGCAGACTCCAAATCCAACTCAGTCAAAATTCGGATCGAGAAAAAATAATAATACACCACATAATTTTAATATCAATGGTATTCATGTTAAGTCATTTTTCAGCCCATCTGATAACACGACCTTCCAGATACGTTCAACCCTGGCTAAAAGCGTGAACTCTATTTCATTGTGCTTGCTCACATTTACCCGAAGAGATATAGCTGATACTTTAGTCGCTGAAAAAAATCGTGGTAGCAAAGTTCGGGTGGTTATGGATAATAACACAGATGAAAACAACCAGTATTCGTATCTTCTTTCTTCGGGGATTGACATTCATCTTAAAGGTGGGTCGGGATTGCTTCATCATAAATACGCAATCATTGATGCTGATTGGTTGAGCGGCAATCAATACCTTATAACTGGTTCGCATAACTGGTCGAATAGTGCTGAATATTCTAACGATGAAAATACTTTGATCATCAAAGATGGTAGAGTTTCGAATCTTTATCTTCAGGAATTTGCTGCTCGCTATTACGAAGCAGGAGGAACAGATTCATTTCATTTAACCGCGGTTCCTATATTTTCTGTTTCGACGAATATTATTAACTTCGATACTTTGCAGAGGGGAACATCGAAAAAGGATAGTATTATGGTTTTCAACACTGGAACTGGGACGTTGATGATAAGCAATATAATTTCAACCGAGCCATCATACTCTATCGTACCCCAAAGCGCTAATATTGCACCTGCAGATAGTCATCAATTTTATGTTACATTCAATCCAATTGAATCAGGTAATATAAATGGTACTATTATTTTTTTTCACAATGCGATGAATAGTCCAGATTCAATATCTGTCATTGGATATGGAATTAATATTGAAATTATTGACACTATGTTTGTTCGGAGTGGTTGGAATATGCTTTCTATTCCGATTAGATTATCTAACCCACGAAGGGATGTTATTTTTCCAAATTCAATCTCCAAAGCTTTTGCTTATGAAGTAAGTTACGTCCAAAAAGATACATTACTAAATGGTTATGGTTACTGGTTAAAATTTCCAGTGACCGATACTATTGTCCTTGGTGGTACAGCGATGTTCTTTGATACAATCGAAGTTGTTCCTGGCTGGAATTTGATTGGAACCGTCTCAGTCGTCGTCACTACTGGTTCGATAATTCAAATTCCTTCAGGTATAATCAATTCTCAGTACTATGGATATGATGGGATTTATTATCCTGAGGATACTCTAAAACCGTTTAACGCATATTGGGTTAAAGCTAATAATAAAGGTAAAATTGTACTTCAAAATACTACTAAATGAATTTACTAAGTCTCAAGACACAACTTCCCGGTAGTTTTAAATAAAATTCCTAAAAGAACTTTTGGGTAGTTTAGATATCTGCTAGCTCAATGTATATGGGTAAAATCTCGAAAATATTATAAAATAGTCCTTTTTCATTTAAAGTGTTTAAAAATTACGGAAATCTCAAAAAATTAGATAATTAAATTTTTCTCATTTTTTTTCATAAAACTATTGACTGTTAACAAATAAATTCTTATAATTTATATGCAACGACTAAATAATAGATCAGGTTAATTATCGCCGTGAGGATGATATCCAAATGAAATGCATATAATGACTTGATGTTTTATTTTCACTTGTGAAGTGTAGCACTCAAACTATTAAAAAAATTATCAAATTAACCTCAACTATTAAATAATAAAATCAAGCCATATATAAAGACGAAATGTATTGAAGAATAATTGTTAACAATTTGGATGTTTGTAAGTTGTAAAAAATTTTCCCACTCAAATTTTGGCAACATTTTTTCATGGGATAAATTTTATCTTGATTAGATGGTTGTTTAAAAGCTCAAGGTGGTAGGGAGGTGGTTGTACAATATAATAAGGGATCGTCGATGACTAAAAAATATGATTTTTTTAGTTATAGGATGATAAAAAATAATTATTTGTAAATAACAAAGTCGCTTAATGAATATATTGTTAAAAAGTTTTTCAGCGATATCCATTTTTATTCTATTTCTAACTGTTCCACTCAAAGGTGATTGGCAATGCCGGACTGATAGTACCGTTGCTATTGTGAATGTTAATGAAAGTCAATGGAATGTTCACCTTGCAAGTGATACAAAAAACGGTGCAATATTTGTCTGGCAAGATAAACGTTTAGGAACAGGTGACAAACTATACGTACAACGTGTAAATTCTTCTGGTGTACAACAATGGGGGTCTAATGGTATCAAACTTACTACAACCGAAGGATACCAATACTATCCACAAATTCTTTCTGATGGTAAAGGTGGTGCTTTCATAGTTTGGCAAGACAATCGTTCTGGCTCTGATTACGATATCTATGCTCAAAGGATTGATATCAATGGTGTCTCCATGTGGACTCCCAATGGTAAGCCCATTTGCACTGAATCCGGTCATCAATACAATCCTCAGCTTACAAGTGATGGCTCGGGCGGAATAATTATTACATGGCAAGATAAACGTGCAGGACAGTTTGATATTTATGCTCAACGAGTAGATTCGTTGGGACAAATAAAATGGGGTTTAAATGGAGTTCCTGTTTGTACAGATTCGAGTAACCAAATAGATCCGAAGATAACAACAGATATGCATCGTGGTGCATACATTGCGTGGTCGGATTACAGAACGGGTTCAGGAACTACCGATATTTATTGTCAAAGAATCTCCTCAACAGGTGTGCCTGTGTGGCTTACCAATGGGTTGCCAATTTGTACAGCTCAAAATACGCAATGGAATGTTCAGCTCGTACCCGATTCACTCGACGGTGCCATCATCGTTTGGCAAGATAGAAGAAATAATAATTACGATAATATATATGCACAGAGGATCGATCCCTTCGGTAATTTCAAGTGGGCATCTAATGGAATCCCAATTGCTCAAATAAGTGGAAATCAATTTTATCCTCAAGTTATTTCAGATCCAAAGGCTGGGGCAATAATCACTTGGCAAGATAACCGAAATGGAATTGATTACGATATCTATGCACAAAGGGTTAATCGCGATGGTACACTCCAATGGGGAGCGGCAGGTATAAGTATTTGCAATTCAATAGGACATCAATACAATCCTCAAATCATTTTCCAAAATTCCTTCGTCATTATCAGTTGGCAAGATAAACGTTCTGGAAATTTCGATATTTATGCTCAACGACTTAATCTTCAGGGACAGGTATTTTGGAGTACCAACGGGAATCCAGTGGCTGAATTACCGCTTGATCAATTTATGCCTCAGTTATCAACTGATAGTGTAAACGGTGCTATCATTGCATGGGCAGATTATCATCTTAACACGGGTTCGACTGATATATATGCTCAACGAATTGGAGCAAACGGTTTACCAGCTGGCGGATGCTTCAGAACATTTATACAAGATAGTTTAGCTGTAAAATCTAAGCGGTTAAAACGACTTGGTCACATTGTCAGTATACCTAATGCTGGCAATGTAAGAGATTCGCTCTATAGACGAGGTGCATTTCCCTATGGAATATTTGTTGGCGTGCAGAGATTAGACAGTTCTAAGAAATATGGATGGATGCGATATACAAGAGCATCGAACGTGAGAAGAGCTTTACCGCAGGCTGGCATGTCAAGGCCATTCGATTGGATCGTCGATAAACCATTCGTTGGCGAGAAGAAGAACTACTCTTCTTTCCGCTATAACAATAAAGTTGTCGGTGAACTCCTGGCACTCAAGATGAACATCGCAGCGAGTGATGTTGGTATTATTCAAGAACAGTTAGGAGACATTGTTTTCTGCGATACTAATCAAAATAATCCATTAAATAATAAAAAACTTCGACAAATTGCTGATAAAGTTGATAGCATGCTAACAATGTACAAGTGGTTCAAGAATGTTAACTATTCGTTAATAAGTACTTCACTCCAACGAATAAATAGTGCATTTGACGGACCGTATGATACATTGTCTACAAGTCCAATGAGATTCAAATCAACAAAAGCATTGTTTTCTGTGCCATTCTTACGCCCAAGTGCCGATCCACCTACTATTATTCCACCTTTTTACACAACGATTGGTGAAGATGTAATACCTGACAATTATCAGCTGTACCAAAACTATCCGAATCCTTTTAATCCATGGACTACGATTGAATTCAGTATTCCTGAACCTGCAATTGTTACACTTAAAATCTATAACATCATCGGTCAGGAAGTAGCTGTTCTTTTTGACGGTTCATCGATGGAAGATGATAATTACATCGTCGATTTCGATGCTTCGAATTTACCATCAGGTGTTTATTTCTATCGTTTAATTGCTGAACCATCATCTGGTGGTGATGTGAAAAGTCTTATTAAAAAGATGGTTGTTCTAAAGTAATCTTCTGTTCGGGAAATTTATTTTTAAGTTTTATAAAAATACTATTTTGTGATTTTTTAATGTGAGACTCGTACCCTACAAATCGCTCATAAAAACTCCTTTTCCATTTGATGACCGGTCTCACATTTCTTGTTTGTTGAACTTGTTTTTGTTAAATTGAAATACTAATTCGAAATGATTTAATATCAGCTTTTATCACATAACTATTAAAATTCTCTACAAGGAGCATTATGAAACAATATTTTTCTCTTTTTTTAGTTCTCTTATTCGCATCTGGACTTTATGCAGGTGAGAGAAAAATGGTCTCACGATATAACCGACTTACAAACACATGGGCAGATTATCCTGAATCTACAATTCGTGAAATTCAACAAGTCCCGATTGATTCGTTATTGGTTGCAGATAATATTCAGAACGTTACAACAAGATGGAACCTTCAAACATCACCGCATGTGGGTGATACTGTTGTATTGACTGCACTGGTTGTTGTGCCTGCAAAAGTAATTACATACACTCAACGTGGATTTACAATGTTGCTTTATGATACAGCTGCCACAAATAATTGGCGCGGTATTATGGTTCGTTGCTCATCAGATACTATAACCCATATAGCTGATGGGTTTATGGTCCCGGTCCGAGGTGATATTATAAGAATTACAGGAGTGATATCAGAATTCCCGTCGAATAGCATGAATAGCGCTACACAATTCCAACCAATACCGGGGATTGCAA
>JBBIRP010000151.1:0-5347 GCA_037441745.1 Ignavibacteriales bacterium | reverse complement strand
AATGCAAGATTTATATTAGTAAATGCAGCAATGGAAGCAGAGATTTCAGAAATGCCATATCAAGAAAAAGAAAGTTTTTTAAAAGATTTGGGAATTGTTGAATCTGGGTTAGATAAAATTATTCGCGAGGGGTACTCGATATTAAATCTTATAACATTCTTTACACATAATGTAAAAGAGTTGCGGGCTTGGACAATAACAAATGGTACAAAAGCTCCTCGAGCAGCGGGTAAAGTACACAGCGATTTTGAGCGAGGATTCATAAGTGCAGAGGTTATTAAATATACAGACCTGATCAAATATGGTTCCGAGCATGCGGTAAGAGAAAAAGGTTGTTTGTCTGTTCACGGACATGATTATATTGTTCAAGATGGAGATGTTATTCTCTTCAGATTCAACGTTTAATAAATATCATCTATTTAGGATCTTTTTTCCATCCTCGCTCATTTTTGATGGATCCCATTTAGGCTCCCAAACAATTTTTATATCAACTTCATGAACTCCTGGAATTTTTAGTAATTTCTCTTTAATTTGATTCACAATGTAACCCCCCATTCCACAACCTGGAGTAGTCAATGTCATGACAATTCCAACCCAATCATTTTGGATTTTGATTTCATAGATTAATCCCAAGTCGACTATGTTTATAGGTATCTCGGGATCATAGCAATCCTTTAAAACCGTAAAAATATCCTTCTCGGTCACTGGTGGAGTTATTTGCTTTTCCATTTATATTTTTGCTTTTATTAAAAAAATAATACATTTAAATATCAGAATCAAGTAATTGTTGTAGAATCACTTATCAAAAATATAATTAAAAAAGTTTAGAGGAACTTAAACTTTATTTAGGGTTACCATGATTAACCTATCAAATCAAGTCGCTGTTGTTACAGGTGGTTCAAGGGGTATTGGTGCTGCAATTGCATTGAAACTGGCAGAGGCTGGTGCGAATGTTGCAATTATATATAGAAAAGATTTATATTCTGCCAAGAAAATAGTAAATCAAATTATTAATTCTGGTAAAAAAGCAGAATATTTCGAATGTAATGTTAGTGGTTATTTGCAATGTAAATCTACGGTTCATAAAATTTTGAAAACATTTGGTAAAATTGACATATTGGTAAACAATGCGGGTATTTGGGAATATGGAGTTATCGGTAAAATTAAACCTTATGAATGGGAAAAAACTATTAATATTAATTTGACTGGAACTTTCAACATGTGTAATATTGTAGTTCCACATATGAAGAAGCGAAAGTATGGTCGAATAATAAATATTTCAAGTACCGCAGGTCAGCGAGGCGAACCATTTTATTCTCATTATGCAGCATCCAAAGGAGGGGTAATTGCATTTACAAAATCTTTGAGTGTAGAATTGATTAAATATAATATCTGGGTAAATTGCGTTGCCCCTGGCTGGGTTCTAACGGATATGGTATTACCAGAATTGATGAATAAGAAGAAGCAAAACTCAATTTTGAAATCGATACCTCGAGGCAGATTTGCCAAACCCGAAGAAATAGCTGGACCAGTTGTTTTTCTTGCATCATCACTTTCCGATAATATTGTTGGAGAAATCATAAATGTTAACGGTGGAAGCGTACTTTGTGGCTAAAAAAGACTGCTGAATTTTTGCTATTTTAGCCATTTTTTCGAAAAACCTTTAAAATTTTATTTTTTTCAATTATTTTTCTTGCTTAATTCTACTAAAATTTTGTATATTTAGCCACGATGAAATATACAAAACATAATTTTCTAAAAGGGAACAAGATTGTTCCTAAACCTATTACAAAGAATATATCCATTGTTCAACTTATTGAAGAATATTTTCAAGCATACAATGCTGGAAGATTGAGAGAAGCTGCTCAATTACTTGTGGAAAAAATGTTATCGGCAGATACAGTCGTTGGAATAAGTATTACGGGTGCATTAACACCAGCCGGCTTAGGGGGATCGTGCATTGTTCCGTTGATAAAATCTGGTTTTGTTGATTGGATTGCTTCCACTGGTGCAAATCTATATCATGATACGCATTTTTCTATCGGATGTGAACTTCATCGAGGTTCACCTTTTGTTGAGGATAGACTTCTAAAAAATTTGAAAGTGGTACGGATTTATGATGTACTCTTTGATTATAATGTTCTACTATCAACTGATGATTTCTTTAGAAAGCTTTTCAGATTGCATGAATTTCAAACCGAAATGGGTACCGCTGAATTGCACTATCGTTTAGGAAAATATATTGCAGAACGAGAAAAGGTCCTTGGAATTAAAAATAGCAGTATCTTAGCTACTGCTTATAAATGTGGAGTACCGGTTTACACGCCATCACCTGGAGATAGTTCAATAGGTATGAATATTGCGGAAACCGTATTGGATGGATATCAAATAAAGATTGATACAATGCTCGATGTGAATGAAACTACTGCGATTGTTTTTAATGCAAAGCGAAACATCGGAAAAAGCGGGGTTTTCATCTTAGGTGGCGGTTCACCAAAGAATTTTTTATTACAAACCGAGCCTCAAATCCAAGAAATCTTGGGGCTTCATGATGCGGGGCATGATTATTTTCTTCAAATCACAGATGCAAGGCCCGATACAGGTGGTTTATCTGGTGCAACCCCCTCAGAGGCAGTAACATGGGGTAAAGTAGGTCCGAATACACTACCTGATGCGGTCGTTGCATACGTCGATTCGACCATCGCTTTGCCACTTCTTACATCCTATGCGTTGGCAAAAGTGAAACCCAGACCATTGAAGAGGTTATATGATCACAGAGAGAGTCTGTTAGGTGGGTTATACAAAGAATTTAAAAAAAATAAAAAACAAAAAAATAAGTCAAAATCATATAATAAATCAAAACATTAACATGGAGGAATTCCCATGAGTCGATTCACAGAATTGCGAGATTTGTTAAACAGTTTCGAGAAGGATTTTATCAAGTTCTACGAAAAAGGAAACAAATCAGCAGGTACACGTGTACGTAAGCAGATGAATGAACTTCGTCGTAAAGCTCAAGAGATCCGTAAAGAGATACAAGAAATAAAGCAAAAGGCGAAAGAAGCTGAAAGTGGTTCCGCTCCAAGCGGTCCAGCACAAGTCTAATTCATTTGTTTTAATATATTAAAGAGACTTCAATTTTTTTCTTTCGAAAAATTTGAGGTCTCATTTTGTTTTGCTGGTTCATTTATAGAAAATTGTGAAGTATATCTTTATAAACACTTTATTCCTTTTTAGTTTTTTGGGCGTATTAACCTTGGGAGAGGATTACAAAAAGATTCATTCTGATGCTATCGTGGTAGATACACATAACGATGTTGTACAAAGGATGTTGAAGGGGGAAGATATTTCAATCCGAACTACAAAAGGTCACTCTGATTTGGAGCGTTTTAAAGAAGGTGGAATCGATGTGCAATTCTTTTCAATCTGGGTACCTCCTCAACAAACGAAAAAGTCATTTTTTGATCAGGCAGATGATCAAATCAATTGCGTAGAGAACTTTGTTAAAAAAAACTCAAACAATGTTGCGTTAGCCAAAAATTCAGATGATATAAACAAATGGATCAAAGATAATAAATTCGTCGTTATGCTCGGAATGGAAGGTGGTCATCCACTGGATGATGATCTAAGTAAACTTGAATATTTTTATAATCGAGGGATCAGATATTTAACATTGACATGGAACAATAGTACAAGTTGGGCGACTTCTGCGAGGGATGAGGAACAAGACAGCACTGGTAAATTAAAAAAGGGTTTAACAACATTTGGAAAAAAAATTATTCAAAGAATAAATGAACTAGGAATGATTATAGATGTATCTCATCTTGGGGAAAAAGCCTTTTGGGATGTTATTCAAACTACTAAGAAACCTATCATAGCATCGCATTCGTGTGCATGGACGTTGTGTCCAAATCGCCGTAATTTAAAAGATGAGCAAATTAAAGCTATTGCGAAAACTGGTGGTGCGGTTTTCGTTAATTTTGCACCGTTTTTTATTGATAGCACATTTGCTCAAAAAGAAAAGCTAATGAAAGAACGGAATAAAGCTCGAATAGATTCTTTTAGGATATCTCAATCTAAAAGTAAATCCCTAAAAGCAATGTCTATAGAACAATTTTTAAGTAATGAATATTTGGCAATTCGGCCACCGATTTCAAAATTGATTGACCACTTTGATTATATTGCAAAACTTGTTGGTACTGATTATATCGGTATCGGTTCCGATTTTGACGGTATATCGGTTACTCCGCTTGAGATGGATGATGTTACATATTTGCCTAACTTAACTCGAGAGTTAATAAAACGTGGCTATTCTGTTGAGGATATTAAAAAGATTTTAGGTGGTAATTTTCTTAGGATATTAAAATCTGTAGAAGTGAATTAAATCAAGTCTGAGTTGTGTATTAAAGAGCTAAATTATTATATTTTAAAAAAAATTTTTGAAAGGAATCCATATGAAGTGTTTTATTTATACAATTTTATTTTCATTCACTATTTGTTTCGCCAATACGGGCATCAATAACAATATTTTTTCAAAATTGAAACATGGAAAAGCGATTCAATCCAATACGAAGAGTGATATAACATATATTCAATTCTCAAAGTCAATAAATGGGCCTTTTACAAATCCTGCCTCCATAATGGTTGATGATTCATTGTTTGTTAGGATGGACGTTACTCCACATGGAACAGTATATGTAGAATATTATCTTGATGTTAATGAGAATAATATTCTCGACAGTATTGATTTACAATTAGGTTATGAAACATATATCGATAACAATACAATGCCCCCAGGATTAATTGACCTTGATACAACTTCGGGTGTTATAATTTCATATATTGATACTGGGGAAATGCCTTCAATGCGTGTAATAGCTCGTGCAGTAGAAGGAATGTCAAGTGTTGAAGGTATCATAAACATCCAGAACTATTCAGCTCCATATACACTTAGTGGAACCGTATTTAATACTTCTGGGGGAGTTATTCCTGGTGCAATGGTTATGTTAGTAGATTCATTTTACAATCAGGTCGGTGATATTGCAGATACAAACGGTTATTATTCCATCCCAATCCAACTTGGTACTTATTATGTTTACGTTAGCGATTGGTTTGGGCAATATTCACCTTTTGATACAATCATGACGCTCATAGATAATACGATACAAGATTTTTATTTATCTAAATTGACATCTTACCTACGTGGATATGTTAAAGATGAAACTTCCACACCTATTCCAAATGTCGGGATATGGGTTCAAAATGGACCTGATGCAATCACAGATTTGAGCGGTATGTATATCGTTTTTGTACCATCCGGAACACATGAAATAGGGCTCAGTAGTGG
>JBBIRP010000150.1:0-5386 GCA_037441745.1 Ignavibacteriales bacterium | reverse complement strand
CACTGTTCCATAAAAAATCTCCACTCTCTAGAAATTGTTTTGCTGTGGCTAAATTTGGTTTTTCTGCAAAAGTCTTTACTCTATAAACTCCACGGTCAAAGTATGGATTTGTTTTTCCATCTTCATCTATGACCTGGATATATCCGTAACCAGTTTCTGGTCGTGTTGGATGAATTCCGACTGTAATTAATTTAAATGATTCATAAGCTATCCACGTGGCTAGTCGTATCACTTTTTGAAATTCTTCTTCATTATATATAATGTGATCAGAAGGAAGGATGACCATGACTGCTTCAGGGTCAATTCTGCGAACGAAGAGAGCTGCTAAACCGATGCAAGGGGCTGTATTTCTTCCCAATGGTTCAACGATGATATTATCATCAGGGATATTCGAAAGCTGTTTAGCTATCATTGGTTTTTGTATTTTATTTGTCACAATTAGGATATTCTTCGAGTCTATGAGTTTACTAATTCTTTTAACTGTATTTTGGATCATTGTTCCCTCTCCAACAATTTCAAGGAGTTGTTTAGGAGATTTCTCTCGACTTCGGGGCCAGAATCTTGTTCCGACTCCACCAGCCATGATTACAGCATAGACGTTTGGCATCAATAATTTCCTTTAAATTTATTAATAAATACTCGCGGTACACGTGCTGCGATTCCTGTTAGAAATTCGTATGCATTAGTATTTGCTTTTTCTCCAAGTTCCCAGGCAGTGATTTCATTCTGTCCACTTCTACCAAGAAGTACAACCTCATCTCCAACGTGAATGTCAGCTTCGAATCCAATATCCACCATCAACTGATCCATACAAACAACACCAACAATTGGATAACGAACTCCCTGAATTAGAACTTCTCCTTTATTTGTTAGGTTTCTTTTGTAACCATCACCATAACCAACGGGAATAGTTGCAATTCTTGTTCTCTTGTTTGTAAAATATTTCCTACCGTAACTTATACTTGTGTTTGGTGTAACTTCTTTAATGAATACGATATTTGACTTTAGCGTAAGGATTGGTAGCAATGGGATAGATTCTGAAGTTTCTTTTGATGGATAAACACCATATAAAATAATTCCAGGCCTAACCATTGTATAATAAGTTTCGGGTAAATCTAAAATTGCTCCACTATTAGCAATATGCTTCAGTGGTATCTCAATTCCTATATTCTTTAATTTTTTCAACAAAGAATTAAATCTATCAAGTTGATAATATGTAAAGGACTTATCTTTTTCATCCGAAGATGCAAGATGACTATAAATGCCAACAACATCAATATGAGGCATTTTATATACGCGTTCAATAAATTGCTGCGCGTTTTCAGAGTGCACACCAATTCTTTCCATTCCTGTATCTATTTTTAAATGAACTTGTGCTTTTTTCCTGTTTTTTATTTGAACCTCTTGTTCTATTCTTTCAGCTATTTCCAGAGATGAGACCGTAATTTCAAGATCGTTTTCTAAGAATTCTTGGATTTGGCTACCAAGCACACCACCTAAAACAAGAATGCGTGTTTTAATTCCATGTTGTCTTAGAAGTATACCTTCTTCTAAAAAACCAACGCCAAGATAATCGATGCCAAAATTTGTCAGAGCTTTAGAAATATCGAGTAATCCGTGTCCATAAGCATTCGCTTTTACAATTCCCATTACCTTAACATTTGCAGGAATCTTTTTCTTAATTTCATTAAAATTCGTACGCAATCTATTTAAGTCAATTTCGGCTCGAGTAATTCGCATTAAAATTCAATAAAATAATTATTTTTAAAACGAAAAAACCCACGCCGCTCGGTTTATCGGGTGGGTTTGATTTGCCATTTTAATATTTTACCTCCGTCTTTCTGCAATTCGCAACCGATTGAGTGCTCTTTCTAATTCAACTTTTGCAATGATTCTGTCGCTTTCGATTCTTACTTGGGATAATTTTTTCAATGCTCTCTCCTTAGCATTTTCCGCACGAGCTATGTCAATTTCTATCGGACGCTCAACTGTCTCGGTGAGCACCAAAACGTTATTATCTACTACATCGACATAACCACCGCTTGTTGCAAAATATTCTTCACTTTCATCAGGTTTTCGAATTTTTATCTCACCTATATCAATTTCTGCAAGGATCGGCGCATGATTATATAAAACTTGAAAACCACCCATAACACCAGGTAGGCTGATGCTTATTACATCACCTTTAAATACGACCTTCGTGGGAGATATAATTTCAAGTTTAAATGTCTTCTCTGCCATAATTTATTTATGCCATCTCTTTTTCATAACGTTCGAGCACATCATCTATTGAACCTGCCATGTAAAACATATTTTCAGGTATATGATCATATTCACCCTCGATAATACCTTTAAAGCTACGGATTGTATCAGCAAGTTTTACATAACGTCCCGCCATACCAGTAAATTGTTCTGCGACGAAGAATGGTTGAGATAAAAATTTCTGAATTTTTCTTGCCCTCGCAACTGTAAGTTTATCCTCATCGGATAGTTCGTCCATACCTAAAATGTTAATTATATCTTGTAAGTCTTTATAAGTTTGCAGGATTTCTTTAACTCGCTTTGCAACCATGTAGTGTTCTTGTCCGACAATACTCGGTTCGAGTATACGTGAAGTTGAATCAAGAGGATCAACAGCCGGGTAAATTCCAAGTTCAGAAATTTGACGACTCAGAACAGTAGTTGCATCCAAGTGACTGAATGTAGTTGCTGGTGCGGGATCTGTTAAGTCGTCCGCTGGAACATATATTGCTTGAACTGATGTTATCGAACCTTTCTTTGTTGAAGTGATTCGTTCTTGTAATTCACCCATCTCCGTACCGAGTGTTGGTTGATAACCTACAGCAGATGGCATTCTTCCTAACAATGCAGAAACCTCAGAACCAGCTTGGACAAATCTGAAAATATTATCAATAAATAATAGAACATCTTTTCCTTCTTCATCTCTGAAATATTCCGCCATCGTCAATGCTGTTAAACCGACACGTTGTCTAGCACCGGGAGGTTCATTCATTTGACCGAACACGAGTGTAGTCTTATCTAATACACCCGATTGTTTCATTTCGAGCCAGAGGTCGTTGCCCTCACGTGTTCTTTCACCAACACCACCAAATACAGAATATCCACCATGATGTAATGCAATATTGTGAATTAATTCCATAATTATAACTGTTTTCCCAACCCCTGCACCACCAAATAACCCGGTTTTACCACCTTTAGAATATGGTTCTAACAAATCAATGACCTTGATCCCAGTTTCGAACATTTCTTTTTTAGTACTCAACCTTTCGAAAGATGGAGCAGACCGATGGATTGAATATTTCTTTTCACCATTAATTGGTCCCAAACCATCTATGCCATTACCGATAACGTTTATTAATCTTCCTAGTGTCCCGGGACCAACGGGAACCTCGATTGGCGTACCAAGGTCGTAGGCAGGCATTCCGCGTACCAAACCATCTGTCGAATCCATTGCAACGGTACGAACTCTCTCTTCCCCGAGGTGTTGTTGAACTTCACAAATCAATTCGTCCTTTACACCTTCAGTATTTGTTCTTGGAATTTTTATTGCATTTAAAATTGATGGTAATTTCCCACCTGAAAAATCAATATCGACCACAGGTCCTATCACTTGAACAATTTTACCTCCGTTCATTTATTCCCTTAAAAATTAAATATTTTTACAACTATTTTGGAAATGTTAAAAAATGTTTTATGAATATATGAATTTTAGGAATGATTAGCAAAAGGTGTTAAAATATCACAACCCGTAAACTAAATCATCGTTCTCAATGAGGAGTTTGCAACTTACACTGGACTGGTCCCAAATTCTATCTGGGAACTAAAAGAACCGAACGAGCAAACTAATCGTCGTTCCCAAATAGTATTTTGGGAATGAGAGCGGGAGTAGAATTTTGGGAACGATGGTGATGGCAATAACTTTGTGAATGATGAATGGACATATTCTACTTGAACACATAATGAAAAAATCGTATCTTAACAAAAACCAAATGTATTTATTCATATAACTCTTTAGATAAAATGCTTCGAAAACAGTTTAGGATAAAAATATTTTTAACAAAAGAAAATATTACATTTCTTTTCATTCTGGCTGTTGGTTTGATACTTCGGCTATGGCAGATAAATTGGGGATTACCAGAGTTATACGAAGAAGCAACACCACTTACAATATCATGGAAATTTTGGAATTGGGGAAAGGAGGGTTTTAACTTCAATCCCAATTTCTTTAATTATCCCGCTCTAACTTTTTATATCCAATTCATTGCTCAGGTAATCAATTACGCACTAGGGTATCTCTTTGGAATATATAAAAGTCTAAACGAATTTGGAGCAACGATGACGCCACTAGTCATCACAGCACGTCTTGTTGATGCGATCTTCGATGTTAGTATCATCGTCGCTATTTATATTACAGCCAAGGAGCTTGTAGACAAACGAACAGCAATTGCTGCAAGCATAATCACTGCTATTAATCCATTTCAGATACAATATGCACATTTGATTCAAGTAGATACGATACTGACATTCTTCAGCACGATAGCATTCTTATATATTTATCGAACATACTCACGACCACATTCAAAATGGTACATCCTTGCGGGTATATTCATTGCACTTACTGCTGCGTCAAAATATACTGGTGCATTTTTATTGTTATTTCTGATCATCGTACACTTACTTAAAGCTAAAACTCAAACACTAATACAGCAATCGCTAAGCCACCGACCTTTAATCATATCGATATTGTTGTCAATAATAATTTTCTTCGCTCTTAATCCATACATTTTAATTACACCTAAAGAATTCCAAGAAGATTTTTCATTCGAGCAAAAACATGTTACTACTGGACATTTAGGAATCTCAGCATCAGAGAGTACTTTCCTATACCACATTATCAAAGTGTTACCTTCGAGCTTTAGTTGGGTGTTTATCTTAATTGTGGCTGGAACAATTATTCATTTCATCACTAATAAAGATAAAAAAGATTTATTATTATTAATTTACCCAATTCTTTTTATAATCGTTGTTGGCAGTTGGGAGATGCGTGCTGAACGTTATATATTACCTATTTTTCCGATTATAACTTTAATTGGCTCTATCGGTATGATTAGATTATGGGATTGGATGAAGATACAAAACTTCGGGAATGATATTATTCGGTCTGTTGCTGCGGCAACGATTATCGCTTTTATAGTTATACCGATATCCATCAGTAATTATCATTTTCTTAAATCATTAGGTTTACCTGATACAAGAAGCATAACAAAGACATGGATAAGAGAGAACATAAAACGAGGATCAGTTATTGCCACAGGACGTTGTCGAAGAAAAGCGGGATAATCCGTTTGATGTTTTGGCAAGTTTG
>JBBIRP010000149.1:0-5439 GCA_037441745.1 Ignavibacteriales bacterium | reverse complement strand
AATATTGATACAGTGAATTTCTCGAATATGATTTGTTATGAATCAGTAATACCTGGATTTGTTTCATCTTTTGTTAGAAAAGGGGCTCAGTTTTTAACGATTATAACAAACGATAGCTGGTGGGGCAATACTTCCGGCGTATACCAACATAAACAATATGCGGTATTAAGAGCAGTCGAAAATAGAAGATGGGTCGTACAATGTGCCAATGGTGGAATTTCTTGTATAATTGATCCTGTTGGTAGAATACATCAACAATCAAAATTATTTGAGAATGTAATAATATTTGGTCAAGTTGGAACTAGGAACGAATTATCATTCTATACCAAATATGGAAACTGGTTTCCAGAGTTTATAGTTATATTCTGTGCTATTTTTATTACGACAGTTATAAGTAAGAAATTCTATATATATATCAGAAAGAAAAATGAAAATGAAATACATTGATCTCCGAAGCGATACAGTAACAAAACCTTCCAAAGAAATGTTAAAAGCTATGATGAAGGCTAAGGTAGGTGATGATGTTTATGGAGAAGATCCAACGGTTAAACAATTGCAGAAAAGAATTGCAAAAATTTTTGGTAAAGAGTCTGCATTATTTGTACCGAGTGGAACGATGGGTAATGAAATTTCCATCAAAGTTCATACACAACCAGGGGATGAAATTATAGTTGAACAAGACTCTCATATATTCGTTTACGAGACAGCTGGTCCTTCGTTATTGTCAGGGGTTCAAATGAAAACAATAATCGGGAGAAATGGTTCGATGACAGCTGAACAGATAAAGAATGCGATTCGTCCAAAGGTTTATTATTTACCAAATACAAAATTAATATGTGTGGAAAATACCCACGGACGTTCGGGCGGTTCAATCATCCCACTCGAAGATATAAAGAAGATACGTGAAATTGCGCTTAATGAAAACATAAAAATGCATTTAGATGGTGCCAGACTTTGGAATGCTTCAATCGAGACGGGCATCTCACTCAGTGAATATGCGAGATATTTTGATTCAATATTGGTATGTTTCTCCAAGGGGCTTGGAGCTCCAATTGGTTCAATCATTATAGGTGATACGGAATTCATTGATCAAGCAAAAAGATATAGAAAGATATTCGGCGGAGGAATGAGACAGGTCGGTATATTAGCAGCGGCAGCTTTTTATTCAATTGAACATAATATCGAACGTTTAAAAGAAGATCATAAAAAAGCAAAAATATTTGCAGAACATTTAAGTTCTATAAAAAAAATTCAAATAGTTCCAAAGAATATCGAAACTAATATGGTGATGATTGATATCTCCTTGACAGGTAAATCTCAAGCCTATATCTTAAATCTATTAAAAGATAACGGTCTATTACTTACACCAGAACGGACCTCGTTGATCCGAGCGGTCATGCATCTCGATGTTACATTAGAACAAGTTTATAAAGCAATTGATATATTTAAGAAAATTTTTCAAAAGGCGTTTACATAAATTTTGCACGTTGAAAGGATTTTATAAAGTTCTCGATATTTGCTATTTTATAAAGGGTTTGTTATATTAATTTATCCTCGATAAGAAGTCCCACCTTTGGGACTTTTTTTTTGGAATAATAAAAAAGGACTGATATAAGTAAAAAATAAGGTTAAAGTGGTAAATAAAGTAAAAATAGAAGAATTAATAATTCCAACTTTAAAAAGGGAAAAGGCCTTTTTAATAGATATTGCGATTCGTAAGGAACATGGTAAGTTATATATTGAGATATTTATTGATAACGATACAGGCGTTACTACCGACTTATGTGCTTCCTTGAGTCGTAAGATTTCTCAGATATTAGAAGACTCTAATTTATTAGAAAGGCAATATCATCTTATTATTTCGTCTCCCGGTACTGATAGGCCGTTAAAATTCAAAAGACAATATCCCAAAAATATTGGAAGGATTGTTAATGTAAAAGTGAAAAACGAGAGACAAGTGGAAAGTTTGGAAGGGGAACTTCTTCGGGTTACGGATGACGAAATTAGTGTCAGGACTAGTGAAGATATCATACAAAATATACCGTTCGAAAAAATTCTTCGGACTACTGTTGAACCAAAACTTTAAAATATTATTTGATATTTAAGAGATGAGGTATAAATGAATTACGAAATTGTTGAATCATTTTCTCAAATGGTTCGAGAAAAACGTGTTGATAAAGACATGTTGGCAAGCATCATTGAAGATGTTTTTACAATGATGGTTAAGAAAAAATATGGGAATGATGCTCGTTTTGAAGTGGTTGTAAATATGGATAAGGGTGATATTGAAATATATCTCGAGAAAGAAATCGTTGAAAAAGTTAGTGATCCAAATACGCAAATTGATTTAACAACTGCACGAAAAAAATCTGACGAACCTTTGGAAATAGGAGATGACTTTGTTGAAGTTGTTGACCTAAAAAGTTTCGGAAGGCGACTCATAGTGAGTGCAAAGCAAACACTTAATCAAAGATTAAAAGATATTGAAAAAGAAATTATTTATGGTGAATATAGTAATTCTATTGGAGAAATAATTGTTGGCGAAATTTATCAAGTAAGAAAGAATGAAATATTAATAAATCACAACAGGAATGAACTTGTTCTACCTAAAAATGAACAAATTGCGAAGGAACGTTACCGGAAAGGTGAAACAATAAGGGCTATCATAAAAGAAGTCAGAAAAGATTTATCTACACCTGTCGTTATAATTTCACGTTCCGATCCAAAATTCTTAGCAAAGTTATTCGAAACAGAAATACCCGAAATATACGATGGCATTATCGAGATTAAAGGAGTAGTACGAGAGCCAGGGGAACGTTCCAAGGTAGCAGTAGAATCACACGACGACAGAATAGATGCCGTTGGCGCATGTGTTGGAATGAAAGGTGTTAGGATTCATGCAATTGTCCGTGAACTCAATAACGAAAACATAGATGTCATTAATTACTCGGAAAATCCCTCCGTCTACATTACACGTGCACTTGCACCAGCTAAGATAAAAAATATAACTGTGGATGAGACGACAAAAACAGCAGTTGTTACTATAGACAAAGACCAAGCCTCTCTTGCAATTGGACGCAATGGTCAGAACGTTAGACTCGCTTCTGAACTCACAGGTTACCAAATTAACCTGATTAAAGAAGGTGCAGAAGAAGAATATGATATGGATATTGCAGAGTTTAGAGATGAATTAGGTGAACCATTATATGAGCGACTCGTCGATGAGGGTTACACTACAGCTAGAAGTGTCATTGAAGCAGATATAAATAGTTTGTTAGAAATCGATGGTTTAACAGAAGATAAAATACGTTCAATACGTGATATGATGCAGCGAGGTCTCGAAGAAGCTGAAGTTGAAGAGGAAATGAATAATAAAGAGGAGGATGAAGAATTATCATCGTTGAAGTCTGAAAGTAATTCAACTGGAACTGATGAATATGAAAAATAAATATTGATTTGAATCTGAAAAATATGACAGAGATACCTCAAAAGAAGAAAAAAATCTATCAAATTGCAAAAGAGTTAAACATCTCTCATGAAACTTTGATAGATTATCTTAAAAAGAAAGGGCACGACATCAAAAGCCATATGACAGTGGTTGATGATGAGATGATGCACGATATTTCTTCTCATTTTAAAAAAGATAAGGAGGTAGCAGAAAAGCATCAACGCAAGATTCAAACCATTCGTGAAGCAAAAAGGAAAGTTGAAGAAAAAGTACTGCCACCGATAGATGAAAAACCCAAGAAAAAATTAATTCGCAGGAAAAAGGTTGAAGAACCTTCAGAACTACCAACCGTATCAACTGAAGTAATAGAAGAGAAACCTATACCTTCACAACCGGTCAAAGAAGTAAAAGTTGAGGAAAGCAAGCCAACAGTAATACCCGAGGTAGTTACATCAGTAATCCAGGAAGAAGTAAAAATTCCACCACCGCAACAATCTCAAGCACAAGAAGCAAAAGAAATTGTACCTCCTCCAATTCTATCAGAAGAACAAAAGACTGTTGAAGAAAAGAAAGAATCAAAAGAAAAACAGCCGGAAGTAATTTCACGTTTGACTCCTAAAATGGGGCTAACGATAAAGGGCAAAATCAATCTTGAAGAAGTTGAAAAAGCTACATCTGCTGTAGGGGGAACTGGAATTAGAGATGGTACTGAGAAGATCTCTGTTCAGGAAGAAGATCGGAAAAAGAAAAAGAAGAAAAAGAAGAGAATAAAATCTGAACCAGCGGCTATCCAGAAAGAAGAAGATGAACTTCTTAGAAAAGCAAAGAAAAAGAGAAAATTAAGATATCATGAAGTCAATCAAGAAGAGGTTGAAGAAGCAATAAAAAGAACGTTAGCAGAGATAGACGAAACTGGGCCAATTCCGCAGCGGGCTGCATTTAAAAAGAAGAGAAAGGAAAAACGTTTAATCCAGGAACAAAAGCAGCTCGAAAAATTAGAAAAAGAAAAATCAATTCTTCGTGTTACAGAATTTGTAACAGTGAACGAGCTCTCAAACTTAATGGGAATTCCAGTCGCCGATGTAATAAAGAAGTGCATTGAACTCGGGATGATGGTATCCATCAATCAAAGACTCGATAAAGATACAATTACTTTGGTTGCAGACGAGTTTGGATTTGATGTTAAATTTTTTGAAGAAATCTCTGAAGAACTTATAACTGAAGAACAAGAAGATGAAAGTCTATTAAAACCAAGGCCGCCAGTTGTAACAATAATGGGTCACGTAGATCATGGTAAAACTTCATTACTTGATTATATTCGACAAAGTAATGTTGTCGCTGGTGAAGCTGGCGGAATAACTCAGCATATCGGTGCTTATATGGTAACTTTGAATAATGATAAAAAGATTACCTTCTTAGATACTCCCGGTCACGAGGCATTTACTGCTATGAGAGCCCGAGGTGCACAGTTAACGGATATAGTTGTATTGGTAGTGGCTGCTGATGATAATGTTATGCCTCAGACAGTAGAGGCAATTAGTCACGCACAAGCAGCTAATGTCCCAATCATAATTGCAATTAACAAAATGGATAAACCAGATGCAAATCCAGACAGAATTCGACAACAACTCTCTGAAAAAAATGTTTTGGTTGAAGAGTGGGGTGGAAAATATCAATGCGTCGAGATATCAGCACGGTCGGGGAAAAATATTGACCTTCTTTTAGAAAAAATTCTTTTAGAGGCAGAAGTACTCGATTTAAAGGCAAACCCGAATTGTAAAGCTCAAGGAACGATCATTGAGGCAAAAGTTGATAAGGGGAAAGGTATCGTCTCTTCGGTTCTTATCAGGAAAGGGATGCTGAAGATTGGCGATCCTTTTATCGCTGGTATCCAATATGGTAGAGTACGTGCCATGTACGATGAGAGAGAACATCGTTTAGAAGTTGCAACCCCATCAATGCCGGTTCAAGTTTTAGGTTTTGATGGAGTT
>JBBIRP010000148.1:0-5505 GCA_037441745.1 Ignavibacteriales bacterium | reverse complement strand
GTCTACCTGAACCTGTGTGCCAGTTCGGGGATTGCGGGCAATTCGACCTTTTCTCTTTTTTATTTTAAAACTACCAAAGCCACGAATTTCTATGTGTTTCCCTTCCTTCAGTGCCTCTATTATCGTGTGAATGAATCCATCAACAACAGCTTCAGTTTCAACTATTGTTAAACCGGTTCCAGATGCAATTTGATTAACAATATCTGCTTTCGTCAATTTATTTCTCCTTCATTAGTTCGACATCATTATTTAAATATGTCTGCCTTTGTCGATTATGATCTAAAATGAATGTATCATACGATACTGTAAAATCGGCTGATCAAGTAATTTTTCTTTTAAATCGAGTAATTCAAAAATTTTACTTTCTCCTAAAGCTAAATCGAGTAGTGATAATCTTCTTTTTCTCTCCTTAACAATAGATGGTTCACCTTTTATTCCTGCTAAACGTGCTGTAATCTTTTTTGCATCCTCAAAAGTCCCAATCGTATCAATAAGGCCATTTGCTAGTGCTTGCTCGCCTGTGAATACCCTGCCATCGGCAAGCTTTAAGACAGAATCTCGTGATAATTTCCTCTCTTTTTCTACTGCAGAAATAAATTGTTGATGGACTTCATCCATTAATTGTTGAAAATATGCACGATCGATCTCAGTCATTGCGCGGAATGGACTTCCGGCATCTTTTAATTTACCACTTTTTATTGTATTGACTTGAACACCAATTTTACCAAGAAGGGAATCGTACCTCAGGAATTGTGAAATAACTCCGATGCTTCCTGTTAGCGTTCCCAGATTCGCTACAATTTTATTTGCAGGGCATGATACATAGTATCCACCACTAGCTGCAAGCGAACCCATGGAGACAACTATAGGTTTACCAGATTCCCGAACTTTTTTAACTTCCTCAAAAATTTCTTGACTTGCGACTACCCCACCCCCTGGTGAATCGATTCTAAAAAGTATTCCTTTTATCAATTTATCGTCTCGATATTTCTTCAATTGTCTGACTGTTTCTTCAGAGTTGAGGATTACGCCCTTTAATTCAACTATGGCAATCTTTTCACCCGAACCTATAACTACATTTGATTCAGAATCCGTTAAAGTGTTCAATACAAAGTAGAAAAATATTACAACGATGAAACCAAAAACTAATAAAACACTGATGATAATCAGAAACCATTTAGTTGATTTTGACATAAATCTCATAACTTATTTATTTTCAAGCATATTATACGAAACTGTTTACATAAAATCAAACAATTACAGATTTATGGATCTACTTATTCTGCCAGCTCATAATGTATTGTTTGTATTATTTATATAGAATTCCATCTTATAACTGTTGTAACACATAAATGGAAAGCTCAACAAACCAACCTTGATTATAGTAATTTTAGTTATCAGCTTATTTCTCGTACTCAAAGACCAGTTTATCGCATAAAACACACGCTTCCCAAAGTCCATTTTGGAACGACAAATGTTTGCAGGATTAGTTCAGTTGGTATCATTAATTAGAGTTAGGGAATAAAAAAGGTGGTATGACCAATATAAATCAGTACCACCTTCTTTAATCCACAACAGATGATTAGCTTATTTCACTTTTACTTCGATTTCTTTAGGTTTCGCTTCCTCAAGTTTTGGTATCATGATCGTCAAAACACCGTTGTCGTACGATGCATCAATTTTATCACTTGCCACAGAAGAAGGAAGAGTAAATGAACGTTGGAAAGTACCGTAGCATCTTTCGACGCGGTAATAATTTTCACCCTTCTTCTCTTCCTCTTTTTTCTTTTCTCCTTTAATCGTCAATACATCATCTTGAACGGTGATTTTTACATCTTTCTTATCAACACCTGGAATCTCAACCTTAATACAGAAATCGTCTTCCTTCTCAATGATATCTACAGCAGGCATCAACGACTTGGATTCTTCCTCATTCCAGAAATCACCGCGAAAGCGATCGAAAATCCGATCGATTTCTCTTTGCATGTCTGTGAAAGTAGTAACTGGATGCCAAGCTGTTACATCACGTAGTGGATTCCATTTAATTAATGTCATAAGTAATCTCTCCTTTCTTTATGATTTAAGTTTATTTTCTATTCTTAATTCTGATAAATATAATTTCAAAGTATATGCCAGAAGAGAATTTGTTTAATTGAAAGGAATTTTAGATTTCGCAAAGTAATTGTGAAAGATGGTTTGTCTCAATGGCAGAATGTTGTACATATTTTCAGTCACCATCGGACAAGATGGCAATCATATGCCATATGTAAATTATAAAAATTTTATTACAATGATTCGAAAAAACAGGATATCTAAAATTTTTATTTTGATTCTAAAAATTTTTCAGCATCGATTGCAGCCATACACCCAGAACCTGCCGCAGTGATAGCTTGCCGATATTTATGATCTGCTACATCACCAGCCGCAAAAACACCGGGGATATTTGTTTCTGTACTTCCCGGCTTTACGATTATGTATCCATTTGAATTTAGTTCTATTTGTCCTTCAAATATTTTTGTATTTGGCTGATGACCGATTCCAACA
Organism: Ignavibacteriales bacterium; assembly: GCA_037441745.1. Classification (GTDB taxonomy): domain Bacteria; phylum Bacteroidota; class Ignavibacteria; order UBA10030; family SZUA-254; genus JACQYX01. Next base: position 2,961 of record JBBIRP010000148.1, on the reverse strand, counting down.
AAATAACCATTCGTAGGCAACATAGTTATTTCTCCCGATTTAACATTCTTGACTCTCACACCAGTTACCGATTTTTTACCATTCTCGGATTTACCAATTATTTCAACTACTTCTGAATTCCAAAGGAAAGATATTTTTGGATTATCAAAAGCTCGTTTTTGCATTATCTTAGAAGCGCGGAGTTGATATCTTCTATGTACAATTTTAACTTTGGATGCAAATTTTGTCAAGAAAGTTGCTTCTTCAATAGCCGTATCGCCGCCACCTACAACTACTACTTCAAGTCCTTTAAAAAAGAAACCATCGCAAGTTGCACAGCCAGAAACTCCATGTCCCATAAATTCCTTTTCCGATGGTAAACCTAACCATTTTGCAGATGCACCTGTTGCAATTATCACAGAATCGGCTAAATATTCTTGATCGTTTGAGATTATCTTAAATGGCCGGGTGGTAAAATTTACTTTCGTAACATCTTGAAATAATGTTTTCGCATGAAATTTTTCTGCCTGTTTTCTAAACCGATCCATTAATTCTGGTCCCATTATCCCTTCGGGGAAACCAGGGAAATTTTCAACTTCAGTTGTTATTGTGAGTTGACCTCCGGGTTGAATACCTTCGAAAACAAGTGGGTTAAGATTTGCACGTGCAATGTAAATTGCCGCAGTTAAACCTGCTGGACCTGAACCGATGATTATAACTTTATAATGATTATTCATTTGATTTTCCTTTTATATTTGTAAGTACAGATTGAACATTTCTTTTAAAACGGTCGTAACCAATTCTTTTAATTGGACTATTGTCAAATTGCTCATGGAATTGATTTTTTGTAAAGATACTAAATGAAGTTATTGAATTATTATTTTCATCTGGGATAAAATCAATTTCATTTGTTATTTTCGAGTACCTTAGATTCCATGGGCAAACTTCCTGGCATGTATCACATCCAAAAATCCAATTGTCCATTTTCGAACTTAAATCGGATGTGATGGCTCCTTTGTATTCGATTGTCAAATATGAAATACATTTATTAGCATCTAAAACATACGGTTCAACAATAGCTTGTGTTGGACACGCATCAATACACAAAGTACAATCACCACATAAATCTATTGCAGGTTTATCAAAATCAAGTTCTAGATTTAGGATCAATTCACCAAGAAGAATCCATGAACCAAATTCACGCGTAATTGTGATTGTATGTTTTCCCTGCCAACCGATACCAGACTTCACAGCCCAAGCTTTTTCCATGATAGGACCATGATCAACGCAGATAGTACCTTGGGTCATTGGCTCTACAAGTTTTATTTCCTTAAGTAGTTTCTGTAAACGGTTTCCAATTATCTCATGATAATCACGTTTAAGAGCATACCGAGCAACCTTTGCTACATCCTGATGTTCTACTTGTTTACAAGAACTATAATAATTTATTGCAACAGAAACTACCGATTTTGCATCAGGCATAACCTTTAATGGATTAACCCTTTTAGATATATTTTTTCCAATCCAATACATTTCGCCATTAAAACCGTTCTTAAGCCAATTCTCAAGATGGTTTCGGGCATTATTTAATTGCTCAGCTTTTGCAAAACCAACTTTATTAAAACCAAGTTCAAAAGCTTTTTGTCTGATGAAATAAGATATGGATTTCATAAATATGATGCATTGAGTATTTAAAATGATTCGATCGGTGAATCGAAAGTATATCCTTTCTCTGTCATCTTAACTTTACCAGCAATTATATCTGGATCATGTTCGAAGAATATTATCCAATTACCCTCGGCAGCTTGTTTTAAGATTCTCTTTTTATCAGCTAATGTTATCAATGGATTTAAATCGAAACCCATAATATATGGTAATGGAATGTGTGAAGTGCAGGGCATTAGATCTGCTGCATAAAAAAGTGTTTGTTCGCTGTCAGATATTTTTAGTAACTGTAATCCTGGTGTATGTCCATTTGATACAATTATTGAGATTTGAGAAAATAAGTCAATCTCACCTTCTATCAAATTTAAGCGTCCATATTCTTTTATAGGCAAGAAATCTTGTTGAATATAGCTCGCTCTATCTCTCTCCGTTGGATTTAATGCATTTTCCCATTGAGATCTTTGGACATGATACATTGCATTCGGGAAAGCTGGTTTCAACACACCATTTTCAATAATAGTTGAACCACCTGCGTGGTCAAAATGTAAATGTGAAAGTACAACATCTGTAATATCACCAGGTGTTATGTCGAATTTTTTTAAAGAGGAATAAAGATTGTTTGTAGTATCAAGGTCATAAATTTCAATAAATTTTTTTGTCACTTTATTCCCATTCCCATCATCCACTAATATTACTTTGCCATTACCAATAATGAGTAAGCATCGAGCTGCAAGCTTAATACGATTTAATTCATCGGCTTTATTTGTTTTTTCCCAAAGAACTTTTGGAATAATGCCAAACATTGAACCACCATCTAATTTAAATGTTCCCGTTTCGATAGGATAAATATCGTATTCTCCGATTTTCATTTCATCTCCTTTTCTAAATAAAAAGGTCGATTGACCTCAACCGACCTTTGAAACATACCATGTTACTATTTTATTTTCTAAAATGAGAATTTTCTGAGCTGAGGGGTGCAAAAGATTTTTCCGGATGAATTTTCTTAGCACGTTCAAAGAGGACTTCTTCACTTTCTTGCCGATTCGGATCAGGGACACAACAATCAACTGGGCATACCGCTGCGCATTGTTCCTGATTGAAATGACCAACGCACTCGGTGCATTTTTCAGGAACGATGTAATAATAATCATTCGATAGTGCATCAAACATTTGTCCATTCAACTCATACTGAGCACCTCCTGCATAAATTGCAGTATTCGGACATTCTGGTTCACAAGCACCACAGTTAATACATTCTTCGGTGATAATAGTTGCCATAAATATTCTCCTAAATTGAGTTCTTGAATTTTTTAATAA
>JBBIRP010000147.1:5249-5518 GCA_037441745.1 Ignavibacteriales bacterium | reverse complement strand
CAAGAAATTATCAGCGAGAATAAGATTGAGCATCATGAAGATGAAAAGATTCATGTAAGCAAAAAACCGCCAGAACACCTTATCACCATGCATGTATCCGATTGAATAAACATGAATTAAAAAACCGACTCCAGTTACAACCAAAGTCATTATTATCGAAAGTTGGTCTATCTGATATGCCGCATTTATCGATAATGAACCAGCAGCGACCCAATTAAAAATTGTTACGATATGCGCTCGCTCCTCAACGGGAAGTTTAAGCATCTCAT
>JBBIRP010000147.1:0-5239 GCA_037441745.1 Ignavibacteriales bacterium | reverse complement strand
AGAAAATTAAAGCGGCCAGAATGAACGATATTCCAACAACTCCGCTGCCAATTATGCCGCTAATTTTTTCAGAATTCAATTTCTTCCCAATCAATCCATTAATTAGAAAACCGATAAAGGGAAGAAGGATAATATGACTTACAAAGCTATGCATAGCCCTTAGACGATAAGCGAGATGAAATATAAGATATGTTTAAGAATATCTGAGATCATGTTCACCACTTCATAATATTAATTTCATCGATGTTTACTGTAACTTTGTTACGGAACAATGCAATAATAATTGACAAACCAACCGCTGCTTCTGAAGCCGCAACAGCAATCACGAAAAAGACAAGTATCTGCCCTATAGTATTTCCATAAAAAGCTGAGAAAGCAACTAAAGAGAGATTTACAGAATTCAGCATAAGTTCAATGCACATAAAAACAATGATAGCATTCCGTCGAGTGAGTACACCAATCACTCCAATTGAGAACATTATTGCACTAAGTACCAAATAATAATTTAATGGTATTTCTGTCATATTAAAGTTCACTGAAATTTTTTCTTTGCTAAAATAATAACACCAACGATAGCTGCAAGGAGTAACATGGATGTAATTTCAAAAGGTAAAATATAATTTGTGTAGAGAGATTTACCAATAAATTCAACAGTACCAATTTCAACCGCATTCGAATTAATTGAAACCAACCCGTGTCCAAATGGTAAACCTAATCCTAATAATATTTCCAATAAAACAACACCCGATAAAATATATGCGAGTAATTTCCTATGATTCATTTTTTCTGTAAGCTGACTTTCATTTCCTAAATTTAAAAGCATTATCACGAATAGAAATAGCACCATAATCGCACCTGCGTAAACAAGTATTTGTATGATTGCAATAAATTGAGCATGCAGGATTAAGTAAATAATCGCCAAGCAGAAGAAATTTACAATTAAGAGTAGTACGCTCTTAACAGGATTACGCTGAGTAACCATCAATATAGATGAAGCGATTGCTGATATAGCGATGAGAAAGAAGAAAATTATCTCAAAATTCATTAGATGTAATATGAATTAAATAAAGTTCTTATGAAGATAAGAAATTATCTTGTAATTTTCAAAAGAAATAGTAGTGCAAATTAAATTGTGGAAGTGGTAAAATATCCCCATTGCTGTAATATGTAAAAAGAAATTCAGCCCCGATATTTAAAGCTTCGGCTATCCTAAATTCACCCCCAATACCCAAACCAATTCTCAACGGTCCACTTATATTATTCGATGATTCACCATGATAGAAATAGCCAAGAGTTCCAACCCCAAAAAATCTTGTCGAAGTGCCTCGTGTAAAATCGTATTGAAGTTCAGAACCAATATTGTAAGAAACTTTTTTATCAACCTTAATAACACCGCCAATTAATTGATATGAAAATTTACTTGGCAGATGATGTCGAAAACTGAGACCAAGACCACTCGCAACGCCCGCTGAAAGTCCGATTCCATAAACAGATGTTCCCATTTCTTTTGATTCTGTTTCTGGTACTGCTACTTGTGAACTACATAACGAAGCAGTTAAGAAAATCATTAATAACATTATAGAATATTTCATAAATACCTCATGATTTTGTTTTTATTAAATAATATAATTCTTTAAAACTTGGACGCTTACCATAAGAAAGAATTGTGGTTCGGAAGATTTTTCCGGCGACCCCTATTGCTACAATTGAAGAGAAAATCAAAATTATTGTTGTAACAATGATTTCAAAGATCGATGGAATTTGAACCGGAATTCTTACCGCCATCATTGATGCAGTTAAAAATGGAATATATGTTAAAACTTTTACAAATGTCGAGTTCGGATTCTGAATAACCATTATTGCAAGAATAAGTGGGATAATGAGAATCATCACCAAATATCCCGAAACTTGTTGAGCTTCTTGTTCTGTTGATAATGGCGCTCCAGCTCCAACAAATATAGCTGCATAAAAAATGTAACCAAATATAAAATAAATCAATAAGATCAATCCATTTACAGGTGGAATCAATTCGATTCCAAATTTTAAACTCACTGCACCTCCAATTAAAGTCCAAAACGCAATTTGTGTTAATCCTAATGCACTTAAACCTACTATCTTACCACCCATTAAATCATTTGCTGAACTCGATGACATTAATATCTCAACAACACGATTTGTTTTTTCTTCCATCATACTGCGTATGAGAAGCTGGCCAGAAGTCACTATCAAGAAAAACATCATCATCATGAAGACATAAGAGGTTAAAAATATTTTTTCAAAACCAGCTTCTTCTTCTTTACCTTCCTTTGTGACTTTGACTGTCTTAATATCAACCGGAGATGTTAATTTTTTTATGATAGCCGGATCTAACCCTTGAGCTTGAACTTTCATTTCTATGAGCAAGTCACGTATTACCCTTTCAATCCGAGATGCAAGTTTGATATTGCCAGCATTCTTCGAACGATACTCAATTGAACTATCAGTCATCACGGATTTCTTGATAATTAAGTATCCCTCGATTTCATCATTTATAGATAAACGATCTGCATACTTCTTTATACTCGTGAGATCATCAGACAGAGGAGCATCGATTGAACGTAATATATAATTTGGCTTACCATTCGGGAGTTTATATTTTTCTACCAAAGCACGTTCAAGTGGTTGATATATCATCCCCGATTGATCGATTATACCAATCACAATACTTTCAGTATCTGGTCTGGTCATTAGTAACGATGGTATTAATCCAGCTGCTATCATGATAATTGGTGTTAGGAATAACGAAATTAAAAAAGCTTTTGATTTAACTTTTTCCATATATTCCCATCGGGCAACTTGAAGAAATTTCCAGCGCATTTAGTTCTCCCCCGGCCTCTGGTTAGTTACTTTTGAAAGAATTTTCTTCTTTACATTCCAGAATTTAATAAAAGAAGCTATTGTCCCGAGTAAAAAAATCCCAACCATTGTCAACGATATACTTTTAACGATAAATGAGGTTATAAATAATACCAAAGTCGTCATTCCGAAAATTATTACAGGAATAAGTTCGCGTTTCACATTTTTATCTTTAGGAATATTTTGCTGTTGTTGATTATTTGATGAAATGAGTGAAATCGGCTCTTCTTTTATACCTGATAAACCAACAACCTGAATAAATATCGAATTCAAAGATGGCTCGACGTATTCAAATTTACGAATGTCAAGTTTATTAGAAATTGTGAAAATAATTTCTCGCGTGGTTACACTATCCTTTAAAAGCAACTCAGCGTAATTTTGATAAACTGTCGCCTGTTGAACAAAAGGTAATTCTTTTAGAAATGTTCCATCCCCATCATATTCTATATGGATGGAATTTTTCCCATATCGACTTTTAACATCTGAAATCGGTCCATTAATAACAACATTGCCTTTATTGATCAAACATATCTTATCACATAGTTTTTCCGCTTGTTCCATTTGGTGTGTTGAAAAAATAATTGCCTTCCCTTTTTGCTTTAATTCCAACAAAATATCTTTTAATAGAATTTGATTAACGGGATCGAGACCACTGAACGGTTCATCTAGGATTATAAGCTCTGGTTCATGCAATACCGAAATTATAAATTGAACTTTTTGTTGATTCCCTTTCGATAGTTCCTCAATTTTACTTTGATATTTATTCAAAAGGTCGAACCGCTCCAACCATTTGTATGCCCGACGTTTAGCTTCAGCAGTGTCAATTCCTTTTAAACTTGAGAAGTAAAGAATTGTATTTAATAATTTATTCTTGCGGTAAAGTCCACGTTCTTCGGGAAGATAGCCGAGACGATTACGGATAGATTCATCAAAAGGTTTGCTATCAAATGTGATTGTACCATAATCAGGTTGTATTATATTCAAGATCATTCGAATCGTTGTTGTTTTACCAGCACCATTGGGTCCAAGTAAACCAAGAATTTCACCACGAAGGGCTTCGAGGGAAACATCATTAACAGCAACAACGTTTGTGAATTCTTTGCGAAGATGTCTAGCAATCAACATGAGTAGATTTATATACCATTGTCGTTCATTTTTCTTATTCTAAAGTTTTGATTGATTTGCAATTGATATAAATTTTTCTAGCGTAACAATATTAACAAGTTCACTATAAGTAAATATTTTTTTAATCCACCGCCCGGGTAAATTTCGTAATGGCCAAGCATCAACCCCGAGCACTAAGCGAGCTGTTATAAATTTATCTGGGTGATTGAGTAGTGCATCTGTTAAACAAATTACTTTGATTAAAAAATTTTCTTCGTCTGTTCTCAGGAGATGCATCAATTTTATAGAAATGAGAATATTCTTCCAGTCAACTTTTTTAACAATTATAACTATAATATGTTCCTTCCAACCAGGCCATCTTCCGATATTTCCATACTTTTCATTCGGATACCCGCTCCGATGCATAGCCGGTAGCATTAATTGCTTCAACACAAAGCCATCTCCTATATCAAATGAGCTCATAAATTTGTATCTTTCTAAAAACCTTCTGGTCAGACGCCAAGACTATCATCATAATGATTTTCTTTAGCATTAATAACGTTCTATTCTTTTTCATATTAGCTTACTAATAAGTTGTTTCTAATTTTTAAATCAGTAAAAAATCAAAATTTTTAACCTGAAGAAACATTTTAAAATATATGTATTATAAATTTCTTAGTGACGCTAATTCAAATGATTTTGTATGCAGGTTGGGAACAAAATCATAATCATTAAATCTTATTCTCTCTTTTATATCATTAAATGTCCTATATCCAATTTTAGTTTCAAATTCTTTTCTTCTTTCAGGTAAACCTACAATATAAAAATTTGAATAAAAATCTTGAAGTTCATAAAATTTCAAAAGAGAATTCTGAATCTCGGTTGAATGTTCGATCTCAAAAAAAGAATATAGCATTTTTCTGGAGTTAAAAGAGATAACGTCAATTGTTTTTGCTTTCCTTATTATTTCAGGATAAGAAAAAATAAAAATAACATCAACAGTAGAGATAGAACCAAACGGCTTTCCAAGGAACATTTTCCTTTTGTCTTGTGGTGGAATATATGTTTTATATCCTTTTTAATTTCCAATCTCAACAAGTAGACCTCGATAATAAGAATGGTTGAATTTTTTTTGATTTTCCTTTTTAGACTTATCTTGAATTAGAAATTTTTTAAGAATCTCACTTTCAAATTCCTTAAGTGCCCAAAGTCCAGGTTTTATCTTTATAAAAAACCTTTC
>JBBIRP010000146.1:0-5534 GCA_037441745.1 Ignavibacteriales bacterium | reverse complement strand
GTTAGGCAAAGGGGTGGCGATTCTGAATTGACCAAGTTTGTTGGTTTTCAAAGCAACAAGTGCCATGATAAAACTTTCTTTGACTTCATTCATTACTCTTTCTAACGTTGGATGCATATTATATTCCATTACTCATATCGGAGAGATTCAATCGGTTCCAGGTTAGATGCTTTCCAGGCTGGATAGACACCAAAGATTATACCAACGATACTGCAAGAGATAAAACCGATCAGCACCCAATCGAACGGAATTATTGGTTTTGCTTCGAGTAATAAAGCAATCCCATTTCCTCCAAAAATCCCGAGTACAATTCCGAATACACCACCAATTTCACTCAACAGAATTGCCTCAAGGATAAATTGTGTTAGAATGTTCAATTTCTTTGCACCTACTGCTTTGCGGATACCAATTTCTCTTGTTCGTTCTGTTACAGATACAAGCATTATATTCATGATTCCCACACCAGCAGCTAATAATGCAATGCAGCTAACTATAATAATTCCAAGTCTTAGATATTTAGTAAACTCATTAAATTGATTAATAAGTGAATCATTTGAAACGATTGCAAAATCATCTACGGCACCAGGTGGTACATGTCGAACAGTACGTAGGATACCCCTAACCTGTTCTATGCAATCATCTATTTCTAAAGCATCAGCTTGAACTTTAAAGGAAAAACTCTGGTCTCTTCCATAAATATTTAGAAAAGTAGTTAGAGGGATTAGGATGAATGACTCACTATCGCTTCCCAAAACGGAACCTTTTGATTTAACAACACCAATTACTTCGTATCTTTGATTATCAACTCTAATTGTCTGTCCTACAGGATCAATCTTCGGGTAGAGTTTTTTTACTACATCGGATCCAAGGATTGCAACCCTACTACCATTCTCGAATTCACCCTGACTGAACATCCTACCTTCTTCGATAGTCCAATTGTTTGCTAAAAAGCTTTCTATATCACGTCCCGATACGTTTACATTTGGGTTAGTTTTCTTGCCATCTTCAGCCACGACAACTTTTGATGAATTCAAATAACAAAATATCCCAACAGCACGAGCAAGGGTTGCAGTTTCTTTTATTTTTAAGGCTTGTTCATACGTAATATTTTTTCTATTCATGATCTTTATGATTTCTTTCGGGTCTCCCGTCATCATCGGAGGGGTACGCTGGACTTGGAATGTATTTGCACCTAAAAATGTCATCCCACTTTGTATACTGCTCACAAGAACACCCATAGCCGTCATGACACCGATAATCGAAAATACACCAACTGCAATACCTAGTAATGTTAGAATTGATCTCAATTTGTTGGTACGTACTGAATTGATTGCCATTCTAAAGCTTTCATTGACTTCATGAAAGAATGCTTCAAATCCAACAATCATATATTACTCATAACGTAATGCATCAACTGGATCTAATTTTGAAGCTTTATAAGCAGGAAGGAATCCCGAAACAACCCCCACAAAAAGAGAAACCAAAATAGCAATAACTACAACCGAAATAGGCATCGCCGTTGGGAGGATCTGATCAGCGATTAAACTCAGTGGATATGCAATTACTAAACCTATAATACCACCGATCAGGCAAATTAATGCAGCTTCAACAAGAAATTGGAATAAGATAGTTCGACGGCGAGCGCCAATCGCCTTACGTATTCCTATTTCCTTAGTACGTTCAGTAACAGATACATACATGATATTCATAATTCCGATTCCACCAACAAATAGTGATAAACCAGTGATGAAAAAACCAATCCCTGCAATCACTGCTGTAATTGTTCCAAATACTTGAGTAAGCATCTCTTGTTCGTTGATATTAAAATCATCTTCTTGGAATGGTGATAGATGTCTCAATTTTCGCATTACACCACGCAATTCTTCTTTAGCTTCCTCGATGTCAACCCCCTGTCTTACACGTGCACTAATTAAAACATCGCGATGACTCCCAAATTGATTCATAAATGAGTTGATAGGTATAAAAATTCTGTTATCTGCGGTAAACATTCCAAAGAGCCCACCTTGCTTCTCGAGTACAGCAAGTATTCTATATGGATAACCTCCAACCTTAATTGTTTGATTAATGGGATCAATAGACGGGAAAAGTGTTTCAGCAACATTTGCTCCGATTACACATACAGGTCGCCCGCCATCTGATTCTTCTTGAGAAAAAAACCGTCCATCTTGAATGGTTGATCCTGATGCTTCTTGATATTGGTACGTTGTTCCGGTTACAAATGTACCTAACATCGTTCGTGAACCGGATTTAGCATCTTTCAAGGTTGTAACAGATGGAGCCACAGCATCTACAAGGGTAGCTTGTTGAGAGATCAAATTTACATATTCGAGTTTCATATCCCTACGATTTCTGTATTTCCACCAATCATCCCCACCAACCCACGGATATTTTTGTATGTACAACACTTTCGAGCCAAAAGCAGAAGCACTCTTCTCAAATGCCCTATCAACCCCTTCGATAGCGGTAGCCATCAAAGTTACGGAAACAATTCCGATCACAATCCCAAGAGTAGTCAAAACAGAGCGCATCTTATTTGCTCGGATTGCTCGAAATGCAATTAGCAAACCCTCTTTTAACTCGTTAAAAAAATACATATTTTATACAGTAAGTAACTTTCGGTTTTTAACCATCTCATCAGCTTCGATCAATCCGTCACGTATTCGTATAATACGATGTGCATGTTCAGCGATATATTCTTCATGAGTCACAAGAATAATCGTATTCCCTTGATGATGAAGTTCCTCAAAGAGTAGCATAATCTCATCTCCAGTCTTGGAATCAAGATTACCTGTAGGTTCATCTGCTAACAATATTGATGGTTTATTCACGAGTGCTCTTGCAACTGCTACACGCTGTCGCTGCCCTCCTGATAACTCGTTCGGCTTATGGTGAATCCTATCTCCCAAACCAACATGTTCAAGTGCTTCACGTGCAAGTCGCTTGCGTTCTATTGATGGAACTCCCGCATAAATCAATGGAAGTTCAACGTTGTGGAGTGCATCGGAGCGAGCGAGTAAATTAAAAGTTTGAAAAACAAATCCTATTTCTTTATTTCTAATTTTTGCAAGTTGGTTATCATTCATCTGACTAACATTAATACCATTAAACTCATATAAACCAGAAGTTGGGGTATCAAGACAACCGATAATATTCATCAATGTTGATTTCCCAGAGCCAGATGGGCCCATGATAGCTACATATTCATTTTTATCAATTTGAAGAGAAACTCCTCGAAGCGCCTGAACCTCTTCTGCTCCTCCCATATCATAAATTTTCTTAATTTGTTTTAGATTTATTACAGTATTGTTATCCATTCAATTTATCCTTTAGGTCTTTACTATTGTTTAGCTTTAGTCGATTTCTTTTTTACATTATCAACTTTAACTTTCACACCATCCTCCAATTCGCGGTTTATTGCTTTATAACTTCCAGATACCACTTCCATTTTATCATCAACACCGGAAATGATTTCAGTGTATGAATCGTCTGATATGCCTCGTGTAACTTCAATTGCTTTTGCGATATTATTTTCTACAATGAAAACGATCTCTTTCACTTTTTCTGCCTTTTGTTTTATCCTCGAATCGCTCGCCGCCATTTCGTCGCTTTCATCAGGTGTTTCCTTTTTATTTATATCTAATGAACGAGTTGTAACACTTTGGATTGGTACTGCATATACATCTTTCTTGGTTTCAGTTTCAATGGTAGCTGTCATTGACATACCAGGACGTAACAAAACTTCTTTATTAATAATCCGAATCTTGACCTCAAAATTTGTTACTTCTTCCTGAGTACCTAATCCTTTTGTTTTCGCACTATTTCCAATTTCGTAAACTACTCCAATTAATTTTTTATCCGGAAGGGCATCAACATCAATTCGTGCAGTATCTCCAATTGAAATTAAATTAATATCATTTTCACCCACATCAACGCGAGCTTCCATTCGAGTTAAATCGGCAATGGTCATGACATTTGTCCCTTGAAATTGACTTGTTCCAAGTACACGTTCGCCTAATTCAACTTGCAACCGGCTCACCGTACCATCCATAGGTGAATAAATCGTAGTTTTCGACAAATTTTCATTCGCTTGTTTAAGAGCAGCTTCGGCTTGATCATAGTTTGCTTTAGACATTTCATATGTTGTATATGATTGCTCCAAATCAGCACTCGAAATTAATCCTTTGCTAAATAATTCTTTCGCACGTTTGTAGTCTGATTCTGTCTTCACCATGCTTGCACGTGCGGAAGTTAATTCAGCCTTTGCTCGATCTCGCAAAGCGATGTAAATATCTGGTTTAATCTTAATCAGAACATCTCCTCGTTCGACTCTCATCCCTTCTTTCACCGGAAGAGCTATAACTTCTCCACTTACTTCAGGTGTTATTACAACTTGAACTTCTGGATATATTTTCCCAGTCGCTGTGACTGTTTGTGTAATTGTTCTCCTTGTTACTTTCTCAGTTTGAACAGTGTAAACTGGATCTCTCTTGCTACCAAGTATAATAAGTAGGACCGCAACAACCAAGAGTAAAGCGATAATCGAAAAAATAATTATTTTCTTTTTAGATTTCTTATTTTTTGCCATAAGATTTACCAATATAATTTAAAAGTTAAAACAACATAGTTATCATTTTAATTCACCCAACACATAGTCTAAATTTTTCTTTGCTGTGATATAAAAATAGACTGCATTTATGTTATTTGCCTGTGCATTAACATAACCAGCATGAGCAGTAAGTAAATCGAGAAGAGTTCCAGCGCCAAGATTGTACCGCTCTTCGGCTATTTTATAATCCTCAGAAGCAGATTGCATACCTTTCTGACTTACTTCAACTTGTTTTAATCTTGATTCTAGGTCAAGTATAGCGTTCTTTATCTCTACAACGATATTTCTTTCTAATTGTTTCAAATTTTCTTCTGCATTTTTCTGATTGACAATTGCGGTCTGTACCGTTTGATTTGTCAGGAAGCCATCAAAAATGTTCCACCTTAGTCCTATTCCCCATGAGATAGATCTGTTGTCTTTTATTTTCGATAATTTCTCGTTCGAAAGATAATAGGAGGCAGATGTCGAGATCGATGGAATATATCCACCCCAAGCAGCAGTTACACTTGCATCAGTAGAACGTTTATTTTCTCTTGCAGCTAAATAATCAGGTCGTGATGCTAAGGCTCGATTTATCAAATTATCAATATCTTTATATTTTTCCCGCTCGGAATACATTTCTAATGAATCTATTTTGTTTGTTATCGTTGGATCATGAAATAGGTATTCTAATGACATATCTAACCCTATCAACGCAGCGAGGTCTGCTTTAGCTTTGTTGTATGAATTTTGTTCATTAATTAGCAGGAGCTCATCCGAAGCAACCTGAGATTGTTGCCTATAAACATCTGCCAGTGAAAGAGCACCAACTCTATTCGATTCAGTAATTCGTTGCAATTGTTGTTGATCTCTTTTTAAATTCTCTTCTGCTACTTTTACAAGTTGTTCCTGTCGTAATATATCTAAA
>JBBIRP010000145.1:0-5562 GCA_037441745.1 Ignavibacteriales bacterium | reverse complement strand
ATTGCCTAAATAAAAGCGAGCTTCAATACCATTGGATGTGTTTTGATAAGCATTGATGAAATTCTTGAATTGCTCGGCTGCTAAGTCGTACATGCCATCGTTGTATAAACCAACGGCGAGTTTAAATTCTGAGTTTTCCTTTTCTTGAGCTATAAGTAAAGAGTTTAGAGCAAATAGCAGAGAGCTAAGAGCAAAGATCACAGAATTTAGAAAAGTGAGCTTAGGGCGTTTACTAAATATATTATATTTGCGTAATATTTTACATTTAATCTTCATTGATATTTATTATATTTCAAAATCAATAAAAGATAGCTCAAATTTGGGAGTTGTGCAAACGTATTAAGTTGTTGTCTAAAATTACGTTTTTATTTATATGTAATCTTATAATCTATACAATTTTAAAGATGATCATTAAGATGAAAAAAACGAAAATGTGGTCTATATACTTAAGCGTTCAAATTGACATACCATTTTATTTGTATTATATTGAGTAAAATTATTATTTAATTAAACATATGTATATTTATTTCGTAGATTAATATGCTTAATTACATCTGGGCCTCGCTTATTGTAATTGGTATTCTAGTCGCTGTGTGGAGTGATTGGCATGAAATATCTACAAACAAGTATCATAATGGAGAGGAATATCCAATTACTCTGAAATTGGAAGATACATCAGTATTGCCATTACAGAAATCTTTTAGTTATGGTTGCACTGTTTTTATTGATGATGTCTCTGGGATGTCACAACATGCTAACTTGATTCCATCGGATGGTAATCATGGAATACTTCGTATTTTTGTGGACGAAAACACACCGCCATTATGGAGAGAAATATTCACCGCTCAAAAAAGATCCGATTACCTACTCGCACATATTCGTTGGGATGGTGATTCAGCTAATTCTTTATCTGCAAAAATGAAATTTGAACCTGTAAAATTTGTACACTTAAATGCAGTTACGAACGATGGCATTATTAAATATGCAAAAATTGCAGTTGAGTTAGCAATTGGGCTTATTGGTATAATGGCGCTTTGGCTTGGTGTTATGAAAATTGCTGAACAATCTGGGTTGGTTGCAAAGATTGCAGGGTTTCTTAAGCCTGTTATGACTCGACTTTTCCCAGACGTACCTGCTGATCATCCTGCGATTGGTTCAATGATCATGAATATATCTGCCAATATACTTGGACTCGCAAATGCAGCAACCCCACTCGGCTTGAAGGCTATGGAAGAGCTCAATAAACTTAATAAAAAACTTGGTACTGCTACCGATGCGATGTGTACCTTCCTGGTTATCAACACGAGTAATGTTCAGCTAATTCCTGCAACTGTGATAGCGATACGTGCTGCAGCTGGCTCGTCAAATCCAACCGAAATTTTAGGCCCAGTAATTGTGGCAACTACTGTGAGTACTGTCGTAGGTGTGATAACGGTGAAGTTATTGGCGAGAATGCAGATTTTTAAGAAGGAGTTAAGTTGAGGATTTAAGTTATGGACCTTCTCGTAAACACCGTCTCCACAATCTCCATACTTGCAATTCCTGCATTAATTCTCTTCATTGTGATCTACGGAGCAATCAAAAAAGTTAAAATCTATGAATCATTCGTTGAAGGTGCAAAGGAAGGTTTCAACGTTGGTGTTCGTATTATCCCTTACCTCGTTGC
Source organism: Ignavibacteriales bacterium (assembly GCA_037441745.1). GTDB lineage: Bacteria > Bacteroidota > Ignavibacteria > UBA10030 > SZUA-254 > JACQYX01. Next base: position 3,896 of record JBBIRP010000145.1, on the reverse strand, counting down.
AATGCTTGTAGCTATCGGAATTTTCCGTGCGGGTGGAGCGATGGAATTGCTTGCAAGAATTATTTACCCAATCACCAATCTGATCGGGATGCCTGCCGAAGCATTACCAATGGCAATTATTCGTCCACTTTCAGGAAGTGGTGCGCTTGGTATTATGTCAGAAATAATAAAAACACACGGACCAGATTCACTAATTGCTCGCATGGTCTCAGTCATGATGGGTAGTGGAGAAACTACTTTCTATGTATTGGCAATATATTTTGGTTCAGTAAACATTACAAAAACCCGTCAAGCCGTTCCGGCTGGTATAATTGCTGATATTGTCGGAATTTTAATGTCCGTTTGGCTGGTTAATCTGATTTTTAATTGATGAAGCTTGATTTTTAAATACATCTTACCTATATTCATCAAGTCTAATTTTTTAAATATAATCAAATTGGTTATTTTATTCTATATCTCCATAAATAGAATGCATGAATTTTCTGAATAGACTTATTGTTACAACTCTCCCAGTGGTTCCTAAACCAATTGTCCGTAAATTTGCTAATCGTTATATTGCAGGTGAAAATCTTTCAGAGGCTGTTCGCGTTGTGAAGGAACTTAATAGAAAAAACATTATGGCAACACTGGATGTTCTCGGTGAATCAATTAATACAAAACAAGAAGCAATCGCAGCGAGGGATGAAATTCTAAAACTATTCCAAGTTATTCAAGAAGAGAAACTCGATTCAAATGTTTAAATAAAACTTACACAATTAGGATTAAAAATCGATAAGAATTTTTGTCTGGAAAATGTAAGGATGATAGTTGATAAGGCAAAGGGACTCAATAACTTCGTGCGAATCGATATGGAAGATTCAACGACGACAACTGATACGATATGGATTTATAGACAAATTAGGCAAGAGTATTCCAATTGTGGTATTGTTCTTCAAGCATATTTACGTCGAACCGAAGCGGACGCAGAGCAGTTGATGAAAGATGGCTTGGGAAATTTTCGACTGTGCAAAGGTATCTATATCGAGCTCGAAACAATCGCGTATAAGGAGCATGATGAAATTAATAAGAATTTTATTAAGTTAATGGACAAAATGTTGAAAGGGAAAGCATATCTTGGGATTGCAACCCATGATGATGAACTGGTTGCTGTTGCGTATAAAATAATACGTGAAATGAAATTGCAAAAGTCAGAATACGAATTTCAAATGTTGTTGGGTGTACGTGAAGAGCTTCGGGACAAAATTGTAAAAGATGGACATCGCGTTAGAATATATGTACCCTTCGGTAAACATTGGTATAGATATTCAATTCGTCGGTTTAAAGAAAACCCCCAGATTGCGGGATATGTTTTTAAAGCATTATTCAATTGAAAAATAAAGTAATGTTAAAAATTATCATCATTAAAAAAGGAGATTTCAATGGCAGAAGTTAAATCTGGTGTTACTGCACCACGTTATCAACCATTCGTACCTGTTGATACTGACATGAAAGAGTTCACAATAAGGGCTCTTCTACTTGGCTTGATAATGTGTGTGATACTTGGTGCCGCAAACGCTTATTTAGGATTGAAAGCCGGTATGACGATCGCGGCGACTTATCCCGCAGCAGTAATTGGAATGGCTCTTCTTAGAATCATGAAGGGTTCGATACTTGAAGAAAATTTTGCAAGAACTGTTGGTTCAATAGGTGAATCGGTTGCTGCTGGTGCAATTTTTACAATACCAGCATTTTTCATTGCAGGCATTTGGCCCGAATTTGCCAACATCGGTCACTATTTAGAATCATCCATCATCATGTTAGCAGGCGGTGTTCTCGGAATTATGTTTGTTGCATTATTAAGACGAGTCATGGTAGAAGATGTTGAACTTCCGTTTCCTGAATCCGTTGCGGCAGGTGAAATTCATAAGGCTGGACGACGTGGAGGTACTGGAGCTAAATTCCTGTTTTCAGCTATGGGAGTTGGTGCACTTATTCAATCATTAGGACAGTTCAAATTCTTTGCAACATCTTGGGAACATTTTATCTCTTTTGCAAGAACAGTAATTCCTTTGCGTGCATCTGGACAAGCAGTTGGACAAAGTGGAATTTTACTGAGCTCCCCAGGTGTAAGTCCCGCTTATATGGGTGTTGGATATATCATTGGTCCCAAATTAGCATCACTTAACTTCAGTGGTGGTTTACTTGCTTGGGGATTGTTCGTACCTATCCTTACCTATTTTATAGGTCCGACTTTAATTCCAGACGCTGCAAGTGCAGATGAAACAAGCTGGATTGCGATGGCAAACAATGTTTGGCGTTTCATTGTTCGTCCAATTGCTATTGGGGGGATGTTGATGAGCGCTGCATATACGCTCTTCCGTATGAGAAAAAGTTTGATTACAGGAATCCGACGTTCAGTTGGTGATGTGAAAAAAGCAGCCACAGGTGAACATACAATCATTCGAACGGAGAAAGATATCAACTTTAAATGGATCGTAATTGGAATTTTGCTCACAGGTATTGTAACATTTTTCATTTATAATTATTTCGCACAAGATGTTGGTGCTGCACTTGTTGCAACAATTGTAATGATAATTGCGGGCTTTTTCTTTGCTGCAGTATCTGGATACCTCGTTGGAATAATTGGTTCAAGCAATAACCCAATCAGTGGGTTAACGCTTTCAACTCTTTTAGTTGCGGCTCTTCTAATGGTTGCATTGGGTATGACTGGTCAAACAGGTGTTGCCGCGGTATTAGGTGTTGCTGCTGTTGTGTGTGTATCATCGGCTGTTGCAGGTGAAATGCTGCAAGATTTAAAAGTTGGACATATACTCGGCGGTACACCGTGGAAAATGCAGGTCGGTGATTTGATTGGTGTTGCACTTGCTTCGATTGTTATGTTCATACCGTTGGTTGTTCTTCAGCAAGGAGATATTAACGCGGGGAAGATGGCTGTTCCTCCGTATGAAGGAGGGTTTGGTGGTCCGAAACTTCCAGCACCTCAGGCAAGTTTAATGGCGCTTCTTTCTCAGGGAATTGTGAAAGGTGAAATGGCTTGGCCTTTGATAGTCTTTGGTATGTTGATGGGACTTGGTTTTATTTTAATGCAAGTGCGCAGTCCTATGCTTGTTAGTGTTGGGATGTATCTGCCACTCGAAACGACCTTTGCAATTTTTATCGGCGGACTTTTTAAAGGAATAGTCGACCGTATCAATGCAAAGAAGCAATTCAACGATGCGCAAAAAGCTCGTGTAGAAAACACAGGCGTCCTACTTGCTTCTGGTTTGATTGCCGGTGAAGCCTTAATTGGTTTAGTGTTTGCAGCATTGGCATTTGCAGAAGTTCCGTTATTTTCAATTTTTGAATCTCCATCGTTTATAACAAGTTTAATAATTTTTGCTATAATCGGCTGGATTTTAATTCAAATTCCGGTCAAGAATGCAGGTAAAGCAGATGAACCTGCACCACCGACTGCTGTTATGTAATTATTGTAGGTCAATTTTTTGAAATTGACCTACATTTTTTATGAAGATACTCAGTAAAAGTAAAAAGATTAAAGATCTAAATTTATTAGACCTAAAACCAATACGAAATTTAAAATGGGAAACAGGTGTTAAGAGCGAAACGATTCTCCTCGTTCCTAAATTTAAAAATCGTTTTTTGGTGAAGTGGCTAGTACCGCGACTTAAAAAGCCAAATTTCAAGGTTAAACTTGACGAGGTTGGTAGTTTTGTCTGGAATCATTGTGATGGTAATATAACGGTTGGTGAGATGGCTGAGAAAATGAAATTTAGATTTGGAGAAGATTTCGACCCAACATTCGAAAGAATAGGTAGGTTTGTTAGTCAGATGATTAGAGATGGTTTTGTGATTATTAAAGATGAATTCTAGTAATATTTTTTTTATATGAGAATTAA
>JBBIRP010000144.1:0-5573 GCA_037441745.1 Ignavibacteriales bacterium | reverse complement strand
TGCGACAGGTGTGGCGTAGAAGTTACGCAAAAGAGCGTACGTCGGGAACGCATGGGTCACATTGGGCTTGCTGTACCAGTCGTCCATATCTGGTATTTTAGATCCACTCCATCAAAAATTGGTAACATTCTCGGAATGAGTACGAAAGATTTAGAAAAAGTGATCTATTATGAATCGTATATCGTAATTCAACCTGGCCCTTCTGGTTTAAACAAAATGGATCTTCTCTCTGAGGAACAATATTATGATATACTTGCAACTCTACCAGAAAAAAATCAGCATTTAGAAGATGATGATGAGGGAAAATTCATTGCAAAAATAGGTGGGGATGCAATTAAAACATTATTGAAAAGAACAGATATCGAAGCACTTTCAGCCGAATTAAGAGTTGCAGTAAAGAATGAACCATCTATTCAGAAGAAACAAGAAATATTGAAACGTTTGGAAGTGATTGAAGCATTCCGTGAAAGAGAAAATGGTCCAGTCAACAAGCCAGAATGGATGGTACTTGATGTTATTCCAGTAATTCCTCCAGAACTGAGACCATTAATACCGTTAGAAGGAGGCAGATTTGCAACTTCAGATTTAAACGACTTATATAGAAGAGTAATCATTCGCAATAATCGTTTACGACGACTTTTAGAAATTAAAGCGCCCGATGTAATATTGCGAAACGAAAAGCGAATGCTTCAGGAAGCTGTTGATTCATTGTTCGATAATAGTCGTCGCGCAAATGCTGTGCGTTCTGATAATAATCGTCCTCTTAAATCATTATCAGATATGTTGAAAGGAAAACAAGGTCGGTTTCGACAAAATTTATTGGGCAAACGAGTGGATTATTCAGGTCGGTCCGTTATCGTAGTTGGTCCAGAACTGAAACTTCATGAATGCGGTTTACCAAAAGATATGGCAATCGAGTTATTTAAACCATTCATAATTCGGAAATTGATCGAACGCGGAATGGTTAAAACCGTAAAGAGTGCGAAGAAATTAGTCGACAAAAAGGGGCAGGAAATATGGGAAATCCTTGAACATATCATCGATGGACACCCAGTTCTACTTAATCGTGCTCCAACCCTACATCGTTTGGGTATTCAAGCATTCCAACCAATACTTATTGAAGGAAAGGCTATTCAAATACACCCAATGGTTTGTACTGCATTCAATGCAGACTTTGATGGAGACCAAATGGCAGTGCATGTACCACTATCATATGATGCACAATTAGAAGCACGTATATTAATGCTGTCTAGTCATAATATTTTATCACCTTCGAATGGTACACCAATCGTTCACCCAACTCAGGATCAAGTACTCGGTTGTTATTACTTAACAAAATCAAAAAATGGTGATAAAGGCGAGGGTAAAATTTTCTCATCTCCCGATGAAGTTGTGATAGCATACAACTCTGGGAAGCTAGGCCTGCACGCAAAGATAAAAGTTAGAATCAATGGGGTTCTGACCGAAACAACAACGGGAAGAATCTTATTTAATCGCATTGTACCACAGGAACTAGGATATATTAATGAATTATTGAATAAAAAGAGTCTAATTCAAATAGTTCACAAGGTATTTAAAATCTGCGGTAATGTTCGGACAGCAGAATTTTTAGATCAATTGAAGGATTTAGGATTTTACTTCGCTACAAAAGCAGGTTTATCTGTTAGTATTGATGATGTAATTGTTCCAAAGGAGAAAGATGAAATTATAGCAAAAGCGTATAAAGATGTGGACAATGTGCAGAATCAATATTTCCGGGGATTTATTACAAATGGTGAAAGATATAATAAAGTAATAGACATCTGGACAAGAACTACAAATAAAGTTGCTGAAAAACTATTTGATTCATTACAACACGATAGAGATGGATTTAATTCATTGTACATGATGGTAGATTCTGGTGCTCGTGGTTCGAAGGAACAAGTTCGTCAGCTTGCAGGCATGCGTGGGCTTATGGCAAAACCCCAAAAAAGTATGTCTGGTGCGACTGGTGAATTAATTGAAAATCCAATTATAGCAAACTTTAGAGAAGGTCTTTCAATCCTTGAGTATTTTATATCTACGCATGGTGCAAGAAAAGGGCTTGCTGATACAGCGTTAAAAACAGCTGATGCAGGCTACCTAACACGCAGGCTCGTTGATGTCGCTCAAGATGCAATTATTTCGATGGAAGATTGTGGAACAATCCGTGGGGTACTAACTGGTGCTTTAAAAGAAGGTGAGGATGTCAAAGAACCATTCTCGGAGCGCATATCAGGCCGCGTAGCAGTACATGATGTCATAGATCCTCTCACAAAGAAGGTTTTAGTAAAAGCTGGAGAGCTAATAGACGACATGATTGCAAACGCAATTTCCGAAACTTCACTCGAAGCTATCGAGATACGTTCAGTATTAACTTGTGAAGCAAAACGGGGAATCTGTGCAAAATGCTATGGAAGAAATTTGACGACTTCAAAATTAGTGGAGCCGGGTGAACCCGTCGGCATCATTGCTGCTCAATCAATTGGAGAACCAGGTACACAATTGACACTTAGAACTTTCCATACAGGAGGTACTGCGAGTTTAATTGCTGCTCAATCACAAATTTTATCAAAATTTGATGGAAAAGTTAAATACGAAGGTATCAAATATCTTAAACAGAGCGATCCAGAGGGAAGAATTATTGTTATCTGTAGAAGTGGAGTAATCAATATAGTAGATGCTGATAATCGTATACTTACAAAATACGATGTTCCGTATGGTTCCACATTATTAGTGAGCGATGAATCAATGGTAAAAAAAGGCGAAATAATTTATGAATGGGATCCATACAACGCAATAATAATATCTGAATACTCAGGTACTGTGCATTATCAAGATTTAAAGGAAAACACAACATACCGAGAAGAACCTGATGAACAAACTGGTCACATTCAAAAGGTAGTCATTGATTCAAGGGATCGATCTTTGAGCCCAACTATTATAATCAAAGATCAGAATGATCAAATTTTAGGAAGTTATATTATCCCAACGAGAGCACATCTTGTAGTTAATGATGGTGAGAACATTCAAGCTGGATCGGTACTTGTGAAAATTCCACGAGATAGTGGTAAAACACGAGATATTACCGGTGGATTACCAAGAGTAACTGAGTTATTTGAAGCACGTAGTCCTGCAAATCCTGCGATCGTATCAGAAATAGATGGCACGGTTAAGTTTGGACAGCAAAGACGAGGTTCTCGAGAAATAATTGTTACTAGCCATGATGGGCTTGATGAACGACATTATTTTATCCCGATGGGTAAACATGTGCTTGTTCAAGATAACGATATTGTCCATGCAGGAGAACGTTTATCTGATGGTGCAATTGATCCACATGACATTTTAAGAATCAAAGGTACTGCAGCTGTAGAGGAATACCTCGTAAATGAAATACAAGAAGTATATCGTATGCAAGGTGTGAAAATTAACGATAAGCACATTGAAGTAATCGTTAGACAAATGATGCAAAAAGTACGAATTATCGACTCTGGTGATACACGTTTTCTTGAAGAAGATTATATTGATATAAATACAGTCAATGAAGAGAACGAGTTATTAAAAGACCAGGTTGTAGTAAGAAGCAAAGGAGACTCAAAACTAAAGAATGGTCAAATAATTTCAAAGAAAAAAGTTCGTGAATTGAATGCAGATTTACGGCGGAAGAATAAAAAAATTGTTGAATTTAGAGACGCTGAACCTGCAACTGCCGAACCAATATTATTGGGAATCACCCAAGCAGCACTATCTACAGAGAGTTTTATTTCCGCTGCATCGTTTCAAGAAACGACAAAAGTGTTAACTGATGCAGCAATACAAGGTAAAGTAGATTATCTGCTCGGGTTAAAAGAAAATGTAATAATGGGTCACTTGATACCTGCTGGTACTGGGTTGAAAAAATTTAGGAATTTAATTGTAATACCTCATGAGGAACAAATTGAACCAGAAACCACCCAGGTTGAAGAGGAGTCAATAAAGAAACAAAAAAAGAAAAAAGAAAAAGTTTAAATTAATAAATGTTGACAAATTAATAATAATTTCATATATTTATAAACTTTATATTAATTTTGGAATAGCACTATTGCCTACAATAAATCAATTAATACGATTTAGCAGAGAGAACGTTACTTGGAAGAGTAAAGCTCCTGCTTTACAGCAATCGCCCCAAAAAAGGGGAGTTTGCACTAGAGTGTATACTACGACACCTAAAAAACCAAACTCAGCTTTGAGGAAAGTCGCTCGTGTAAGGTTAACCAATGGAATAGAAGTAACCGCTTATATTCCTGGTGAAGGGCATAATTTGCAGGAACACTCAATCGTTTTAATTAGAGGCGGTAGGGTTAAAGATTTACCTGGAGTTCGTTATCACATAATTAGAGGGACGCTAGATACAGCAGGTGTCAGTGATAGAAAACAGGGAAGATCTAAGTATGGTGCAAAGAAACCAAAAGCATAGTCTATGAGAAAGAAAAGAGCTTCAAAAAGAATTATTTCGCCTGATCCAAAGTACAATGACGTACTTGTTTCGAAATTTATCAATAATGTTTTAAAAAAAGGTAAAAAACATTTAGCTAGACGGATCGTTTATGAAGCCTTTGATATTGCTGGTCAAAAAGCAAAGGAAATTAGTGGACTCGAAGTTTTTAAAAAGGCAATCAATAATGTAAAACCATTACTCGAGATAAGAGCCAGACGTGTTGGTGGTGCGACATATCAAGTACCCACTGAAGTACGTGAAGATCGCAGTATCGCATTAGCTATGAGGTGGTTAATTACTTATGCTAACGAAAGAAAAGATAAATCTATGTCTTTGAAATTAGCTGCTGAATTATTAGCTGCAGCAAACAATGAAGGTAATGCAATAAAGAAGAAGGAAGATACTCATAAAATGGCTGAAGCTAATAAGGCATTCGCACATTTTAAATGGTAATAGAATCGGACGATGACGATTATAAATTGAGAAAAGAATGGCAAGAATATATCCTTTAAATAAAACGAGAAATATTGGTATCATGGCACACATAGATGCCGGTAAAACGACGACTACTGAACGTATTTTGTTCTATACAGGCGTAGTTCATCGTATAGGTGAAGTGCATGATGGCAATGCAACTATGGATTGGATGGAACAGGAAAAAGAACGTGGTATTACTATTACCAGTGCTGCTACAACATGTTTTTGGAACGATCATCGTATAAATATAATTGATACCCCAGGGCATGTAGATTTTACAGTTGAAGTTGAAAGATCTCTGCGTGTACTTGATGGTGCTGTCGCACTTTTTTGTGCTGTTGGTGGAGTTGAACCACAATCGGAAACGGTTTGGCGTCAAGCTGATAAATACGGCGTACCGAGATTAGCATTCGTTAATAAGATGGATAGAGTTGGGGCTGATTTCTTGAATGTTATAGATATGATGAAAAATCGTCTTCATGCTAATGCTGTTCCCGTTCAATTACCTATTGGTGAAGGCGATATGTTCGCGGGCTATGTTGATTTAATCAGAATGAAAGCCAGAATCTTCCATGAAAGCACAGCTGGTACTACTTGGGAT
>JBBIRP010000143.1:0-5585 GCA_037441745.1 Ignavibacteriales bacterium | reverse complement strand
TCTGAAAATACCAATCGGATCATCCATAAAGGTGATAAGCTAATAAAAATGATTTTTAGTATTGGTTTAGAAACCAGCATAGCCAAGTTAATTAAAAGTAATGCCGCCGCTGGTTCAACAGTCAATTTTGGATTTAGTATCCCAAAACATATTAGAAAGATAACAATATAATGGCTGTTCTTTTAAAAAAGGCATAAGGACATTTTGATATTAAGATGAAATCACTTAATCGAATTACTATCCAACTACCAATCATCACACCATTTATAGAGAGAATATAATACAGGTTAATGTTGTTTAACCATGGATGGCGTACACCTTTTATTAAACCGATTAGGTCAGATGAAAACCAACCACAAGAGGTTATAATTAAAGTGAAAAGAAAAAGTTTTATGCCCGACCAACGGATTCGGTTGGATGTATTTCTTGTTTCCCTTCTTTTACGGAGTAAAATAAATGTATAAATGGTTAACAATGAAACGACAACAACAGATGACCATAGAATCCAAATAGTAAGAGTAATCGGAATGCCAAGAATTACATATAACCAGTACTTCTCAAGTTGTTGTGAAGGAACCCCTGTATCAAATTTTTCAATTAGTTTGAGAACGAGGTCGCCGCTCCTTTTTAATCCTGAAGGATTAAAATTTTCAATATTATCTTGTGAAGTATGAATGGGATAGCCAACATCGCTTACAAATGCAAGAGAGGGAATCCCTTTTTGTAAAAATGGTTCATGGTCTGAGCCAGGGCCCTTTGGTGCTGAATAATTTATCGAGAAGAAATGTGTTGGATAGCGAAGTTTTCCATATCCTAATTCTTTATATTCATCGAAGGCGGCTTTTACAAGCCATCTCGGAGCGCTGAAGCTCCCATGTGCATCAGGAACAATGTCTAATATATCTCCGCCATTTGCCATGTCAATCTGAAGCATCATCATTATACTATCTATCTTTGGAAAATTCGCGATGAAATAATTTGAGCCAACAAGACCAGCCTCTTCACCCCCAAAACAACAGAAGACGATTGTTGATTGCGTCTGTTGTTTGCAAAGTACACGAGCTATCTCAAGAACAACGACAGTACCAGAACCATCATCGTTTGTTCCAGGAACCTCTGGTTCTGCTGAATCAATATGTGCACCGATTACGATCATTCTCTTTTTGGTGCCATATTTAATACCCACGGCGACACCACTTTTTGTATTTCCTCGAGAAAATCTGTCAATTGGCATTATGTAAGAAGTGTCGCATCCGTATTCTTTTAATTTGTCTTGAGCAAATTGTAGTGCTAGTTGTTCCGCAGGTGAACCCATAGGACGTGGACCGATGTCAACACTTAAATGTTTTAGTAACTTGTATGCACTATCCTGTGAGAATTCTATCTGACTAAAAGATGAACAAATTGTTATAAAAAACAGTAAAGTTAAGATAGACACTCTTTTTGGCTTCAGGAAAGGTACCTTTCATAAAATTCTAAAAGTTTTTTCCTGTATTCTTCACCTCCAATATCCCAGGTATTGTTGTGTGCTGCACCTTCGATTGGATAAATTTCTTTTGGATGATTTGCGTTGTTAAATAGCTGTATCGAATAATGATGATTAATTAATGGATCAACAGTACCATAAACAAATAAGATTGGTATGTGAATATTCTTGACCAATTCGATTGGTGAAACTTCTGATGCTTTAAATTTTGCCCTTAACTCCGAGTGTATTATAACTATGTTTCTAAGGAAATGAAATGGCAGTTTTATCATTCGTTTTTGGTAATCATCAAAGATTTTTCTAAGTGTTGAGAAAGAATTTTCTGCAACAACTGCAGAAATCCTATTGTCCAACGAAGCGGCTTGGATGGCAACAGCTGCACCCATTGATGTTCCGAAAAGACCAATTTTACCAAGCTCGATATCTTCTCGTGAAATGAGGTAATCTATTATTTTTGTTATGTCATACTTTTCATAATATCCGTAAGTGCAATACACTCCTTCGCTTCCTCCATGACGTCGTGAATCGAACAAAAATACATTATAATGATTATCATGCATCAGTTTTGCAAAACGTATACCGTCTATTTTACAATCAGCAACACCGTGAAGGTAGATGATTGTTCCTTTTGTTAAGTTTTCTGATTTTATTAACCAACTACTTAAACGACATCCGTCATCCGTTTTTATTTTTACCTCTTCAAATTTTAGATCTAATTCAGAAGGATTTGTGGGTAATCCTGCTTTACGATAGAAGTTTTCAGTGCGGCGCTTCGGTTGTAGTAATAATGTTGGACCAACAAGAAATAGTACAACCGTTATCGAAACAAGAAAAATTAAAAATAAAAATACAGCCGCAATTATAAGAATCATTTTTAATCTTAAATTTTTTGAATTTATATATTAATAATTTTTAATATAGTAACTGAATTGGTATGATGCAATAAAACTTTTAGCAGTGGGTGGTCTTAATAAATATAACAAAACAATAAATAGCTTTATATTTTATACTACATCAAATGTCAGACGAGGAAATTTTTTTCTATGAAATTACTTTACAGCAGTAAAAAATTTTGTATATTGTTCATAACGACATTTAGGGTAAGGAATGTTGAATAAACAAAACAAGGAATATTTCCGTAAGGTGGAATTCATTGGGAGAATCTTGGTGTTGAATTGGTAAACTTCTGGAGGACTCAAACTGATTAAATACGCATTTTCCGGAATATTCATTCTGATACTAAGCTTATCATTATTATTTAGGGTAGGGAATTATTCATGTCTGCAGACGCTGACAGGTACAAGAAGTGGTGTAGAGAATATAATTGCAGTAGAAGATGTGGTTTTGAAGCTCTACAAGCTAGGAGGAAGGATGCTTAGAGGTATAAGATTCAAGAGAGACACGATGACGATAATAGAAAAGACGGTGATAAATGTAGGAGAAATATACGAGAAGGAGTCGGATACTGGGTGAAGGCAAAGCAGGCAGGTACGTTAATATTAGATGCATCCTCAACGATATTAGTTCCAGATATTAATATGCCATATCAGCCGCCACCAGCGATGAAAACTGTTAGATTGCAGAACTATCCTAATCCATTCAATTCATCTACATTCATTCGATATCAATTGCCCGTCGATAGTTGGGTAACATTAAAATTATCCAACACAATCGGGCAATAATATAAGACAATAGTAGATGAAATGTAAACCGCCGAATCCAAATCGGTAGAATTTGATGCAGGAGATTTGCCTAGTGGTGTATATTATTTAAGTATTCAGGCAGATAAATTTTCGGATGTTGAGAAAGTGCTGCTTAATAAATAACCACTAAAACAACAGTCGTATCTAAAATTTTTGTATGTTAGTGATTTCATCGTAGCTCAATCCTTCATTCTTGAGGTATACACTTATTCTTTGTATATTTCTCCTCATGATAAATATCCCTGCGAATATAGCTCTAGTTCATGATTGGCTTGTGAGTATGCGTGGTGGTGAGAAAGTCTTCGAGGTCTTTTGTGAGCTGTTTCCTCGTGCCGATGTTTTCACTCTCGTTTATAAGAAAGGTTCACTATCACCAATAATTGAAAGAATGAACATTTCTACTTCGTTCATCCAGCACTTACCTAATGCAATTAATCGTTATCAGCATTACCTTCCACTATTCCCAAAAGCGATTGAGCAATTCAGACTCGACAAATATAATCTGATCCTATCAAGCAGTCACTCAGTTGCAAAAGGTGTCATCACAAACAAAAATGCTCTTCATATTTGTTATTGTCATACACCAATGCGTTATATCTGGGATCAGTATGAACAATATTTTGGTAAAAATCGAGCTTCTATAGCTGTACGTTTTGGCATCAAATTATCACTTAGTTATCTTCGATATTGGGATGTGGAATCTGCAAAGCGAGTGGATTACTTTATTGCAAATTCTCAAAATGTTCGAGATCGTATTCGGCGAATTTATGATCGTGAATCAAAAGTGATTTTTCCACCAGTCGATATTAAGCGGTTTTCTGTTTCGGTTAAGGATGATGGATATTATCTTATCGTGTCTGCACTTGTTCCATATAAACGTATTGATATTGCTATTGAAGCGTTTAATAAATTGGGAGAGAGATTAATTATAATAGGAACTGGCATTGAAGAAAAGAAATTAAAAGCTATAGCAAAAAATAACGTCGAATTTATTGGTTGGGTTAATGATGATGAATTAAAAAAATATTACGGAGGATGCAGGGCTATTATTTTCCCAGGTGAGGAGGATTTTGGCATCGTTCCAGTTGAAGGAATGGCTTGTGGAAAGCCGATCATTGCATTCAAAAAAGGTGGAGCGGTGGAAACTGTAGTGGAAGGAAAAACTGGTTTGTTATTTGATGAACAAAATTCGGAGAGTCTAATTGAAAAAATACATAATTTAGAAAAACTTCAATTTGACCCGATCTTAATTAGAAAACATGCTGAGCAATTTGATAGAGATATTTTCAAAAAAAGAATTAAAAATTATGTTGATGAAAAGTGGAAAGAATATATCGGAACTTAATTGAGCAATCTTGATTTTCCTATTGGAATTATCTAATTTTTATTGCATGAATTTTTTTTAAAAACGAATGATAATCAATAATATAAAATTTAAACGACATTGTATATCCCTAATATTTGCTATCCTTTCATTAACAATAGGCAACATTGCACAGCAGAGGTTTATAGTTCTTCCACCTAATACTTCACGAGATTTGAAGAATGAAATTCTCAGACCGAAGATTGGTTTAGTGTTAAGTGGTGGTGGAGCTCGTGGGTTAGCTCAAATCGGTGTACTGAAGGTTCTCGAACAACAAAGAATTCCAATTGATTTCATTGTCGGTAACAGTCTTGGTAGTGTTGTTGGTGGCTTGTATGCCTCTGGTTATTCAGTCGCAGAAATAGAGAGTATTGCCGTTCACACCGACTGGGAAGAATTATTATCATTCAAAGATGAGACAAAACGTAGCGAACTTTATATCGGTCAGAAGCAGATGGAAGAAGAAGGATATTTCAATATTCGTTTTGAGGGACTTGAACCAATCATACCATCATCAATTTCTGGAGGGCAAAGGATCTTAAATTTTTTTACATATCTAACCTTACAAGCTCTATATCATCCAGATCCAACCTTTGATGATTTAAAGATACCTTTTAGAGCAGTTGCAACTGACTTAATCACAGGAGAAAGAATAATAATTGATCGAGGTTCGTTAGCTGAAGCATTGCGGGCAAGTGTATCCGTACCGTTGCTTTACACTCCCATTGAGAGAGATTCGATGTTTCTGGTAGATGGTGGACTTAGATCCAATATTCCTGTTGATATTGCTCGGTCACTTGGGTGTGATATTATTATAGTAGTAAATTCCACAAGTAGTATGAGAAGCCTGGAGCAGATGAAAGCCCCGTGGGAAATTGCTGACCAGATAATGACAATTATGATGCAAGAATCGAATGAACGCCAACTAAAACTTGCAGATATTATTATAACACCTCAAACAGGTGAAAGAATCGTTTCAGATTTTACTGGTTTGGATACTCTCATTAGTTCAGGAGAAAAAGCAGCAAATGAA
>JBBIRP010000142.1:0-5636 GCA_037441745.1 Ignavibacteriales bacterium | reverse complement strand
AGGACGAGAATTGATCAAGTGACATCTTGGGATCCACCGCAAATTGGAGTTGAAGTTTTCAAACTTCCAATTCAATCTTTTCCGAATCCATTTAAAAATAATATGGAGACGGATTATTTCATTCAACAAATGATACCATTCCCAGGTAAGTTAAAGGCGATGGGATTGTCTGCTTCTTCTAATGCTAATATGTATGAAGAACGATTTAATGCACTAAAGAATAAAGTAGTCAAAGAACTGAAAAGCACATTTTACGAGCTTTATTTCGTTCAACGTAAAATAAGCATTAATAAAGAAAATCAAGAACTACTAAAACAATTTATCGAAATCACTTCAAAACAATATGAAGTTGGTATGGGAAAACAACCGGATATCATTCGCGCTCAAACAGAGTTATCTTCCCTTCTAAATGAAGAAGCAAATCTTTATAAAGAGAAAAAAGATATTGAAACGATGATAAATACAATTCTTAGTCGTCCGCCATATCAACCAATAAATGAGATTAGTGAAATCATCGAAGATATACCAGAGTACACATTTCAACAATTACTACCCTTGGCAATATCAACGCGTCCAGAGTTAAGATAGATGAATTTCAATATTGATATGTATAAAAACGAATTAAGAGGATCAAAACTTGAATACTACCCCGATTTCATGATTCGCTTTATGTACAAAAATATGATTGATACTAGAAATGATTTTTGGTCTGCAATGGCCGGTGTAAGTATCCCAGTCGCATTTTGGTCCATAGGTAAATACAGTGGTAAAGTTGAAGAAAATAAATTTTATATTAAAACCGCAGAAGAACAATATAACTCAATGAAGAATATGATCTCATATGAGGTCCAAAATGCAATTGTTAAATTAGAAACAAATAGAAACTTATACAATCTAAATAAAAATACAATAGTTCCGCAAGCTGAACAGACGCTCCAATCTACTTTGGCTGCATATAAAACAGGTAAAACAGAATTCTTAATGTTGATAGACGCCTACAGAATGTTATTTATGGCAAAGTTAGATTTTTATATGAGCGAAATGAATTTAATGCAAGCAGTAGCTCAGCTCGAACAAGCTGTGGGATTACCAATAAAAGAAATAGTAAATAAAATTAAATAAATTAAGGAGTTTAAAAATGAAGAAGATTATTATCACTGCGATTGTTTTTCTGCTACTTGGACTAGGAATCGGACGAATTATATTCAAGTCTTACTCTTCTTCCGATAACAGAAAAGAAAGAAAGGTCATTTACTATCGTAATCCAATGGATCCAACTCAAACTTCCCCTACACCGAAGAAAGCACCTGATGGAATGGATTACGTTCCTGTTTATGCTGACGAAGGAACTAAAAGTGGAGAAAAGAAAATTGCTTATTATAAAGACCCTATGCATCCATGGTATACATCGGATAAACCTGGAATTGCGCCAGATTGCGGAATGGATTTAGTCCCGGTCTATGAAGGTGAAAGTGATGTACAAGGAATTAAAATTGATCCAGTTGTAGTTCAAAATATTGGTGTGCGTGTAGAAACAGTAAAAAGACAAAAAATGCAAAAGGTAATTAGAACTACAGGTAAAATTGATTACGATGAAACAAAAGTTACAACTATCACAACAAAAATTATGGGCTGGGTTGAAAAATTATATGTCGATTACACAGGCAAATATATTAATACAGGTCAACCGCTTTTTGAAATTTACAGCCCGGAACTTGTAAGTACACAAGAAGAATATCTTCAGGCAATTCGTTATCTAAAAAAAGTATCTCAAAGTTCCAGTGATGTAAAAGAAGGAGCTCAAGAATTAGTTAATAGTGCCAAGAGAAGATTGCTCTACTGGGATATTTCCGAGAAAGATATTGAAGAAATTGAAAGAAATAATGCTCCTAAAAAAACTCTTACTATTTATTCACCAGTCAACGGAATTGTTGTTGAAAAGATGGTTTTCTTAGGCCAACAAATTATGGCTGGAATGGAATTATATAAAGTTGCCGACCTATCGACAGTCTGGGTTATGGCTGATATATATCAAATGGATTTGCCATGGATTAAGTTAGGTCAAAGAGTTGAATTAGAATTATCTTACTTACCAGGAAAAACTTATCAAGGCAAAGTTACTTACATTTATCCTTTCTTAAACGAGGAAACAAAAACTATAAAAGTAAGAACAGAAGTAAGAAATACTTCTAACTATGATTTTAAACCTGAGATGTTTGCTACCGTTAAATTTGTTTCGCCCATTTCAGTAGATGCTATTGTTGTCCCAAACCAGGCAATTATCCGTTCTGGTGAAAGAAACATAGCTGTAATTTCATTAGGCGGCGGTTACTTCGAGCCAAGAGAAGTTAAATTGGGTGCTGAATCGTATGGATTGGTACAGATACTCGAAGGTATTCAAGAAGATGAAAAAATTGTTGTGTCTTCTCAATTCCTGATTGATTCAGAAAGCAACCTTAAAGCGGCAATTCAGCAAATGAGCGGCCATAAAGGAATGGATATGAGTAAGCCGATGGGACAGCAAAAGTCTTCGGAAGACCACAGCAAAATGATTATGGATGAAAAACAGAAACAAAAGAATGATGGAAAATCAAAAAAATATGAAAGTATTCATAAAGATCATGATATGCATAATATAGAACACAACGAAGGTTCTATAATTCGCGAAGGAGTAATTGATTTAAAAGCAATTGATGCAAATAAAGATGGCAAACTTTATCAAGATATAATGGATTGGAATGTAATTTCTGATAAACCAGGCAAGTGCCCAATTTGTGGAATGATACTCAAAGAATTTACAATTGATGAAGTTAAAACTAATCTTGTGAAACATAATTTTGATTTTAAAAAATAATTTTTGGAGCGAAAATGTTACAAAAAATAATAGAATTCTCCGTAAAGAATAAGTTCCTTGTTATACTTGCAACAGCGTTTATAATCGGTATTGGAATTTATTCATTAGTCAATACTCCCGTAGATGCAATACCTGATTTAAGTGATGTACAAGTTATTATTTACACAGAATATCCCGGGCAATCACCAAGAATAGTAGAAGATCAGGTTACCTATCCCCTAACGACCGCAATGGTTTCCGTTCCAGGTTCTAAAGTAGTGCGCGGTTATTCATTTTTTGGTTTTTCATTAGTTTATATAATTTTTGAAGATGGAACTGATATTTATTGGGCAAGAAGCAGAGTATTAGAATATCTTAACTATGCACAAAAAAGACTTCCTCCAAAAGTTGTTCCTACTTTAGGTCCAGATGCAACAGGTGTTGGCTGGGTTTATGAATATAAACTTACATCCGACAAAAGATCACTTCAAGAACTTCGTTCTATTCAAGATTGGTATTTGAAATATGCACTATCATCTGTTGAAGGTGTAGCTGAAGTAGCAAGTATTGGCGGATATGTTAAACAGTATCAAGTAACAGTTGACCCGGCAAAATTGTTGGCTTATAACATTCCAATAGATATGATTGAAATGGCAATTAAAAAATCGAATAACGACGTCGGCGGCGAAGTAATTGAAATGGGTGAAATGGAATTTATGGTGAGAGGACTTGGCTACATCAAATCAATTGAGGATGTTGAAAATATCCCATTGATGGTAGATAAAAGAACTAATACACCTGTCTACTTAAAAGATGTTGCTGATGTGACACTAGGTCCTTTAATGAGAAGAGGATTAGCAGAAGTTAATGGCGAAGGTGAAGTAGTTGGTGGTATAATCGTAATGAGGTATGGACAAAATGCTCTCAAGGTTATTGAAGATGTAAAAAAGAAGATAGAAGAATTGAAAGCAGGGTTGCCTGACGATGTAAAAATTGAACCCGTATATGATCGTGCGGGATTAATTGAACGAGCTATTGATACCTTAAAAGAAAAACTTATAGAAGAAATATTAATTGTAGCTCTGGTTTGTATAATATTTTTAATGCATGCAAGAAGTGCATTTGTAGCAATCTTTACATTGCCCACAGCAATATTAATGTCTTTTATAATAATGCGCTGGCAAGGAATTAATGCAAACATAATGTCGTTGGGTGGAATTGCAATTGCAATTGGGGCGATGGTGGATGCTGCGATTATAATGATTGAAAATGCACATAAACATATTGAACACGAAGCACTAAAACCACCAGAAGAAAGAAGAAATCGCTGGCAAATGATTATTGAGGCATCGAAAGAAGTGGGACCCTCACTATTTTATTCACTGCTGGTCATAACTGTATCTTTTATTCCAGTATTTACACTCGAAGCCCAAGAAGGAAGATTATTTAGACCATTAGCATTCACAAAAACATATTCAATGGCTGCTGCAGCAATTCTTTCCATTACCATTGTCCCAATACTTATGGGCTATTGGATTCGTGGTA
Source organism: Ignavibacteriales bacterium (assembly GCA_037441745.1). Classification (GTDB taxonomy): domain Bacteria; phylum Bacteroidota; class Ignavibacteria; order UBA10030; family SZUA-254; genus JACQYX01. Next base: position 1,258 of record JBBIRP010000142.1, on the reverse strand, counting down.
AAATAATGCCAGAAGAAAAAAATCCAATCAATAGATTTCTTATTAAAATTTATCATCCTGTTGTTGATTTTGTCATAAAGTACAACAAACCTGTTATTGTTGTTGTATTAATTATTCTTGGTATAACAATAATTCCCTTCAAAAAAATTGGTTCTGAATTTATGCCCCCTCTCTATGAAGGTGATTTACTTTATATGCCCACAACAATGCCTGGTATGTCAATTACGAAAGCAAGAGAATTATTGCAGCAAACAGATAAAATCATTAAACAATTCCCCGAAGTTCATCATGTATTTGGTAAAATTGGTCGTGCTGAAACTGCAACAGACCCTGCTGGTCTTGATATGATTGAAACTACGATAATGTTAAAACCGGAAAGTGAATGGCGCCCTGGAATGACGCCCAAAAAACTAATTGATGAAATGGATAGAGCTATTCAATTTCCAGGTGTAACAAATGCATGGACAATGCCTATTAAAACAAGAATTGATATGCTTGCCACTGGAATTAAAACCCCAGTCGGAATTAAAATTTCCGGACCCGATTTGGATACACTCCAAGAAATTGGCAGAAAGGTCGAAGCTGTAATGCGAACAGTTCCAGGAACTTTAAGTGCTTTTGCTGAAAGAGCTGTCGGCGGTAATTATCTTGATATTGAAATTAATAGAAAAGAAGCTGCTCGATATGGTTTGACAATAGATGACGTTCAGAAAGTTATTCAAACTGCTATGGGCGGTATGGCTATTACACATACAGTAGAAGGGTTGGAAAGATATACTGTTAACCTTCGCTACAGTAGAGAATTACGAGACAATATTGACGCATTAAAAAGAGTCTTAATTCCAACTCCAACTGGCGAACAAGTTCCATTTGGTCAACTTGCAACTTTCACACCACGCAAAGGTCCTATGGTTGTTAGAAGTGAGGACACTCGTCCTAATGCATGGGTCTTCGTTGATATAAAAGATATTGATGTAGGAACTTATGTTAAAAACGCCCAAAATATAGTAGCTGAAAAAATTAAACTGCCTACAGGTTATAATATCTCCTGGAGTGGTGAATATGAATATATGTTGCGCGCTCAAGAACGATTGATGTATGTAATTCCAATGACTTTATTCATAATCTTTGTAATTATATATCTCAATACTCGATCCTTAACTAAAGTAGCTATTGTGTTTCTTGCAGTACCATTTTCACTTGTTGGTACTTTTTGGCTGCTTTATTTACTCGGTTACAATTTAAGTATTGCAGTTTG
>JBBIRP010000141.1:0-5666 GCA_037441745.1 Ignavibacteriales bacterium | reverse complement strand
ATGAAGTTTTATCATAAAGTATCTTTTATTAGATAATATGAAATATATCAATTTATTGTTATATTTGTTCCAAATAAATTTAAAAATTATAACATTTTATAATACAACACAATATCAGTTAAGGAAATTCCATGTCAATTATTCTAAACGGTTCTCAACTTACGATTGAAAAACTTGTTAAAATTGCACGATATGGTGAGAAAGTTGAACTCCACCCCGATGCACTGGAGAGAATTAAAATTTGTAGAGCGATGTTGGAAGAGAAAATTAATGCACATGAAATAATGTATGGTGTAAATACTGGGATAGGCGAATTATCGGAAGTAGTTTTAACAGATGAACAAGTAAAAGACTTTCAAAAATATCTTATCTACAATCATGCGGCTGGTATAGGTGAGGCAGCATTAATTGAATATGTCCGGGGCGCGATGGTAGGCAGAATAAATGTTCACGCACATGGGAATTCAGGATGTAGACCTGAAATAACATTGACACTTATCGAAATGCTGAATAAAGGTGTAACACCTGTTGTCTGTCAAAAAGGTTCAGTAGGTGCTTGCGGTGATTTAGCCCCTATGTCTCAGATTGCTTTGTCGATGATGGGCGAGGGTGAAGCATTTTATAAAGGCGAAAGATTACCTGGAAAAGTTGCATTTGAGAAAGCAGGTATTCAAATTCCAGGTCTCCAAGCTCGAGATGGTTTGGCAACAATTAATGGCTCGAATCTATTGACAGCGATGAGTGCGATTCATTTATATGACATAGATCGTTGGTTGAAGCAAGCAGAAATCGCATGTGCAATGTCGTTAGAAGCATTGTATGCAAATTTAAAACCATACGACGTACGGGTACACGAACTTCGGGGTTTTACAGGTGCTATCCGAAGCTCAAAAGCGATTATGGCTTGCATAAATGGAAGTGATCTACAAACTGGAAAAATAAAAACGAAAGTTCAAGATGCTTATTCAATGCGTTCGTCACCGCAAGTTATTGGAGCTGCACATGATGGAGTAGCTTGGGCGAAGAGACAAGTTGAAACAGAATTGAACGGAGTAGGCGACAATCCAATTTTTCTTCCAGACTACAAATTAACTTTAACAGGTGCAAACTTTCAAGGATCTCCGGTTGCACTCCCAATGGACATGGTTGGTGCAGCTGTTACAATGGTATCCGTTTTATCAGAACGACGTTTAAATCGGCTTCTTCATCCTGCATTAAATGTTGGTTTACCTGCATTTCTAACAAAAGGGGCGGGAATGTTCTCAGGATTTATGTTAAGTCAATATACTGCTGACACACTGATTGTAGAACAAAGAATACTTTCAAATCCCGCTTCTATACAATCAATACCGGCAGCAGCAGATCAAGAAGACTTTGTTTCGATGGGTATGAATACTGCAATTAAGAATGGACAAATCTTAGATAATGCTTATGGAATATTAGGAATTGAATTCATGGCAGCAGCACAAGCGCTTGACTTTCGTGATTTCACACCTGGCATAGGCGTCAGAATAGCAAAAGAAGTAATCAGGAAACACATACCCCACCTCGATGTAGATAGGCCTTTATATAAAGATCACACAAAAATGAAAGACATCGTAAAGTCATGCGAGATATTGGAGGAAGTTGAGAAAGTAGTTGGATCACTTGGTTAATTTAAGCATTTACATGTAATCTGGTTATGCAATAATCTCATCAAACTTCAAATTCAAATAATCTTATTTCGTGAAAATAAAACTATGCTTGATTTTAAGTTCAAAAGTTTCAACGAAATGACCGAGACCGATTATGAATCTATTGGTTTCAAATCAGGGTTGGAGATACATCAGCAATTATTAACATCAAAAAAATTATTTTGTCGTTGTCCCTCAGGACAATATAGTGAAAAATTTGATGCAGAGATACTTCGGCATATGCGTCCAACTTTATCGGAACTCGGTGAATATGATGGGACTGCATTAATGGAATTTAAAACTAAAAAAGATATAATTTATCGTATAAATAGAGACACAGTATGTACGTATGAGATGGACGATACACCGCCATTTGAGATTAATCAAGAAGCCTTAGAAATCGCTATCGAAATTAGTTTGATGTATAATCTCAATATTGTCGACGAAGTCCACATAGCACGAAAACAATATCTAGATGGTAGTATTCCAACCGGGTTTCAACGAACAGCAATTGTTGGAGTTGATGGCTGGATCCCATATAAGAATAGAAAAATTAAAATAATTCAATTGTCGATAGAAGAAGATGCCTGTCGTGAAGTTAGCGACATTGGCCACCTACGTACATACTTGACAGATAGATTAGGTATGCCTTTAATTGAAACCGTGACAGCACCAGATATGCGTACACCACAAGAAGTCGCGGATGTTGCGCAAATTTGTAGACGTTTAGTCAGAAGTACAGGAAAGGTTCGTACTGGTATTGGTGCAGCAAGAGAAGACGTAAATGTTAGTGTAGATGGTGGAACTCGTATCGAAATTAAAGGAGTTCCCAAGATAGTCAACATACCGATCCTCACCTATAATGAGGCGATGCGTCAATATAATCTTCTTAAATTACGTAAAGAGCTGCACAACAGAGGGATTACTGCTGAAACATTTAAATCAAAAATTGAAAACATAACAAAAATTCTTCGGAGAACCCATTTCCAACCAATTCAAAATGCAATTAATAATGAAATGATAGTCTATGGAGTACTATTAAAAGGATTTAAAGGATTGTTGAGGTGGCAAACTCAAACCGGGACTTACTTCTCACGTGAAATATCTGATCGAGTTCGTGTAATCGCTTGCTTAACAACACTACCAAACATAATACACTCAGATAGTGCAAGCGAATCAATCTCAGCTTCAGAGTGGCAGGAGATCAAAAAGCAGCTTGGTGGAACTGATGATGATACAATTGTAATCGTGTGGGGTAATAATGCAGATGCCGTGACTGGTTCACAAGAAATTGTAATACGCGCAAAAGAGGCGACAATTGGTGTTCCTTCTGAAACACGTCAAGCGTTGCGGGATGGAACCAATGGATTTGAAAGAATTCTACCTGGACCAAATAGAATGTATCCCGATACTGATCTGCCCCCTAAAAAGATAACGGAAGAACAACTTAATCGTATCCGTTCTCTATTGCCAAAATCGATTTGGGAAAATGAGGAATGGTATAAAACATTGAGAATTCCCGATGATGTTATCATACCTTTAGCAAGTTCACCATACTCAAAATTATTCGAAAAGTTAGTTAAAAATTACAAAATTAACCCAACGTTCGCAGCAATAGCATTGATTCAATACCCAAAGCGTTTAAAAAAAATGGGATTAGACACGAATAAATTAAATCATGTGACATTCGAAAAAATATTTAATGCATACCACGATGGGAAAATAACAAGGGAAGGTGTTGTTGTTACACTTGTAAATTCAATCAAGAATGGCCAAATAGAATTCCTTGAAAAATGTACAAGAAATGATGTTATAGTAGCAATCAAAGAATCTCAGATGAAAATATCAAAAATACCAATTAGAAATTCAGATAAAGTGAATCATATTCTAATGGGGATGGTGATGAACAGGTTAAGAGGTCGTATTGACGGTTCTGAGGTAATGAAAATAATTGGAACAGAAAAGGAGAAAATGAATAATGTTAAATAATGATTATAAAGGTTATAGAGGAGAGGCATTATCGACACTCAAAAACTTTAATGCTATGGTATGGAGTGATGTCGAAGTTGAAACAAGTACAGGAACATTTACCGGTATTATTCTCCCACGATCCGAAACTGCGGATCAATATCATATTGTACTCAAGTTAAGATCGGGATATAATATAGGAATTGCTTCAAAAAAAATTAGAAACATAAAAGTAGCTGGTAGGAAGGAAGCACATTATAAAATCCCTGAAAAGGAATTCCCGTACGATCCACGGAAACCAAAAGTAAAACTCCTCGGCACAGGAGGAACGATTGCAAGTAGATTAGATTACCGAACAGGAGCAGTTATCCCTGCATTCACTCCTGGTGAATTGTATGGATCTGTACCAGAACTCGCTGATATATGTAATCTTGAAACTGAAAAGCTTTATGGTGTATTCAGTGAAAATATGGGACCTGAACAATGGATTGGTACGGCTCAAGCAATAGGTCGTGAGATTGAAAAAGGTGTTCAAGGTATTGTAATCGGACATGGAACAGATACGATGCACCATACAGCTGCAATATTATCTTTTATGATTCAAAATTCTCCTGTGCCCATAGTAATGGTCGGTTCACAACGTTCAAGCGACCGACCATCTTCGGATGCAGCATTAAACTTACAACATAGTGTAAAAACTGCTGCAGAAAGTGATATTGCAGAAATCATGGTGTGCATGTTTGGACCAACATCAGATATGTACGGCTTACTTCATCGTGGGACTCGAGTTCGCAAGATGCACTCGAGTTATCGTTCGACCTTTAGGACAATTGGTGATATCCCAATTGCAATGGTTGATCGTGAAAAAATTACCCCATTAAGAAAAGATTATAAAAAACGAAGATCAGATAAAAATATAATCATAAATACTGCATTCGAAGAAAAAGTTAGCATCGTTTATTATTATCCGAATATGAAAGCAGACATTATCGATTCGTTAATTGATAATGATTATAAAGGGATAATAATTGCAGGAACCGGACTTGGTCATGTAAATAAACCACTCTATCCATCATTGAAGAGAGCAAATCAAAAAGGAATTGCAGTATATATGACTGTACAAACACTTTGGGGTTATGTTCAGATGTACGTTTATGATACAGGAAGGGATATGATGGAACTTGGCGTTATTCCAGCTGCAAACATGTTACCCGAAGTTGCTTATGTAAAATTAGGTTGGGCACTAGGCCAGACTGACGATTTAGAACAAGTTAGAGAAATTATGCTAACTCCGATTGCCGGTGAAATTACAGAGCGTGAACCAAGTAACGGTTATCTAATTTTCCAAGGTGGAATTCCTGAAGTTGAAGAATTTATTTCTAAATACAGAAAATAAATCAAATAATTGTATTTCATTTAAATTAAGTTTAGATTGTATTAAAATTATGTTTGACTTTATTTTATAGTCGTGAGGAAGATACATTTTACTGGTTATTTATGAATCAAGAAACAATAATTTAATTTTTCAAAACTTATTATATACTTACTCATGAAAGTTTTATTAGTTTACCCAAAATATCCAGATACATTCTGGAGTTTTAAACACGCATTAAAGTTCGTATCAAAAAAAGCAAGCTTACCACCATTGGGTTTGTTAACTGTCGCAGCGATGTTGCCGAACGAGTGGAAACTACGTTTGGTTGATTTGAATATTTCGAATCTGAGTGATGATGATGTAAAATGGGCTGATTTTGTCATTATAAGTGCGATGTCTGTTCAAAAGGAATCTGTTAAATCCATAATTAGACAATGCAAATCGAATGTTACCAAAATTGTCGCGGGCGGGCCACTTTTTACTTCGGAATATGAAAACTTTCCAGAGGTCGACCATATTATTTGCAACGAAGCCGAAGTCACATTGCCAATATTTTTAAAAGATTTGAGAGAAGGAAAGCCTAAACATCTCTACAAAACGAATGATTGGGCAGACGTTACCACCACACCAATCCCGAAATGGAACTTAAT
>JBBIRP010000140.1:4771-5675 GCA_037441745.1 Ignavibacteriales bacterium | reverse complement strand
ATTATAATGTATTCCCCTTGTGAAAGGGAACTCACCTGGGAATCCTATATCTGATAAATAATTTATGTTGGCAATATCATCGGGTGTGTAAAGAATTTCGATCGGTTCACCAGAAATTGTGGTAAATTTCAGTGGTAATGATTTTAATTTATTTACTTTATCTAACCATTTTTTCTTTTCTGTACTTATTGCATCAAAATTATCTTCCAACATTTTAACCACCTATAATTGTTTATTTAAGATACAAATTATAAAATATTTTTCAAAGCGATAATCTATATTTCACTGAAAGAAAAAATGGTAAAATTCGATTTACCTTTATAAAAATCAGATTTTATAAAAAAAAGCCTTGTGAAAAATCACGGGGCTTTGGTTATTGACATATTATTTGAATTCTTAATTTATTTAAAAAAGAAATCATTCATAAGTTGTTGCTAATTTTAATCTACTTGGGCAGTTGGTTCTTGCATTCTTCTATTTCAATAAATAAGATAATCGAGCGCTTCATCAATAAATTGTCATTGATAAAAGCTTGTATTGTATATTATCTGAAATATCATCTATCTCAATTATTCCTTTTCCGTCAGCAAGATAAATAACGTATTCTGAACCCCCTTTGATATGAAATTTATAGCAAGAGAAGTTAACTGCAGGAACTGTAATTGGAACATCTTTTTCATTAAGTTTCCATTTATTATCAAACGTTGTCCAGGTTTGACTAACAACTGGATTCTTCGGAATCACTGCTTGAACTTTAGTTGATGAGTTATCATCGAATATTGCGTAAAGTGTACAATGGTCATAAAAGAAACCGAACTCATCAACCATATATACTGTCTGTCCGTTGACAGTTGTAGTTCCAGATATAAAAAAAGTATCGAGATTCGATCGATCTGATCTTGAG
>JBBIRP010000140.1:0-4736 GCA_037441745.1 Ignavibacteriales bacterium | reverse complement strand
ACTTGATTTTTCGATATTAGTAATTATGTCATCTCTTTGGCAACCAAGTAGTATAAACAGGATTATGAAATATTTTAAATTTATAGATTGTTTCATATTTATTTTTCCCGAATTATTTTAATAAAATAAACATATAAAATAAAAAAGGAAAAGTCAAACATTTATATTTCTCATTTTTTCATATGAAAATATTCTTTATAATTCAGATAGATTTCTAGGTTTGATGCGTATTCTCAAACGAATTAGTCAAATCAATAAGTACTAGTTCCAAAAAAAATCTGGAAACTACATGAAAAAATCTTTTCTGTTATGTATGCAATATAATTACGACGAGGAGGTTTTCCACTTTTATTTTGTGCAAAGCGTCGAGCAGCTTTTAAAACTAAGTTGTGCGAGACGCTTCGCCTACATTTCGTATATCAATATAGGTTCTGTTCTGTGCTGTGCAGCCCGATCGGTTGTTTTGATACCGAGCCACATTATACATTTAAAGTGAGCGGTGTAAACCCACTTATTAGTTGCAAATGCTCGTTATCTGAGTAAAACGAGTTTCTTGGTCTCAGTGAATGAACCAACTTGAAACTGATAGAAATACACCCCACTCGCCAAAGCTGCAGCATCCCATTTCTGTGAGTACGTTCCAGCAGGCAACTCTTCGGACACAACAACAGCTACTTCTTTTCCCAAAGGATCGAATACTTTAAGCGAGACAAACCCTGTTACGGGAAGGCTAAATGTGATCGTTGTCGTCGGATTAAACGGATTGGGATAATTCTGCGATAACTCAAAATATAGAGGGAGTTCATTTGAGGATAGCCTCACTGAGGTCATCTCCTATAGCGGTCGCCTCCACACGCCGCCATCAGTCCCTGCAAAGAGATTCGTGCCGCTGACGGCAAAAGCACGGACGCTGCCACCATAGGGTCCGTTGGTTTGAACCCATTGAGCAAACAATGGATGTATGCTGGAAGCTATCAACAAGACCAGCAAGAAAAATTGTCGAATAGAATTCATAAGTAGTCCTCCTTTCTGTTAAATTGTAAAAGGCAATTGCAGTTAACGTCCGCAACAAAAATGCAGTTGCGTATTTAGTTAATTATGTTTTGATTATTACTTTTTATATAAAAATTTAATTTTCAAAAATTAGAACTAACTCACATTACATCAACAAACTTCACAGAAATTTTTAGTTGAGCCGTTTACATTATATACAAAATTCCTTAAATATCAAATCACCCTCAATTACCATCTCAAAAGAAACGGCATTTCGGCTAACTAGTGTAACAACGAAATCAAGTTCGTTGTTATTTCTTAATGGTTTAACTTTCTTCATTCTCTTTATCGTTCTCCTATATTGTAAGCCAAATTTAAAATAAGTAAAACCTTTCTCGTCGAGTAATATAATATCTTTTCATATTATCTTCAGACTCGTGAAGTATCAATCAAGGAGGTTTTACTAATTTCATCAACAATGTTCGATTAAGAATTGCACAACTACTCGAATAGATTTTATACATATCTTTCTCTACAGGCTTCTCCCAATCGCTTGTGATATTGATCTAACTTCTCTCATAAGTCGAGTAAACATATCTGGAGTAAGAGATTGCTCACCATCTGAAAAAGCTGCTTGTGGATTAGGATGTACTTCAACCAGTAAACCATCTGCACCTGCAGCAACCGCAGCACGACTCATTGGTATTATTAAATCACTTCGGCCAGTCCCATGGCTCGGATCAACAATTATTGGAAGATGTGATACGGATTTAATCGCAGGAATTATGTTTAGGTCAAGCGTATTTCTCGAATATTCAACAAAACTCCTGATTCCTCTTTCACACAGTATCACTTGATCGTTACCACCGCTAAGAAGATATTCCGCACTCATTAAAAATTCGTTTAGTGTAGCTGAAAAATTCCTCTTTAATATTATCGGCTTCTTTACTTTCGATAATGCACGAAGTAAATTTGTATTATACATATTTCTTGAACCAATTTGGAGTAAATCGGCGTACTCAAGCACATTGTCTAATTCCGATGTATCTATAACTTCGGTGACAATTCCCAGACCAGTTGCTTCTCGAGCCTTTGCAAGAAGAGTTAATCCTTCCTTGCCAAGCCCCTGAAACGAGTATGGACTTGTTCTCGGTTTATAAGCTCCACCACGGAGCAGCGATGCACCATAAGCTTTAACCACTTGCGCAGTTTGCATTATTTGTTCTTCACTTTCAACAGAGCATGGACCGGCAATTACAACAACCTTAGAACTCCCAAAAACAACATCACGAACCTTTACAATTGTGTTATCGCTCTTGAACTTACGGCTCGCAAGTTTATAAGGTTCCTGAATTGGAATTACTTTCTCAACATTCGGTAGTAATGAAATCTGTTCGCGTATTACCACCCTATCATCACCATGGACACTTATTATCATTTGTTCTGTATCTTTCAACAAACTTGCTTTCAATCCAAATTCATCTATTCGATTTATTACTCGGCTAACATCTTCATCTGATGCACTTTTTGTCATTATTACTATCATAAATTTCTTAATTAATTAGGCAAATTATCCAATATTTTTTATTAAAGATAATAAAATTTGTCGAATTTCTACATTAATCTTTAAACAATATAAGGCACGGTTAAAGGTCCATTAGGAAGAATAGCTATGTCTATGGTTGGTTTTAATCTGTGAATATGTTCTAATATTGTTGATTGGAAATCTAAAATTGGTTTCATTTTACAAGCTTCGACAGTTTCGGGTGCCAGCGTTGAGTACAAGTAAACATTTGCTTTTTTTAGAATGTTCACAAGTACTTGAACTTGCCATTGGTCAACAATGCAATGCTGCCCAAGAAGAATTGATTGAAGTACATGATCAATAGAAACACCACCTTGCAATAATTTAGCAAAATTGCCTTCATTTGAAATCCCATCGCTACATTCGCTTGCGATAAATATTGTTCCACCTTCTTCAACAATTTGAGCGGCAGCAGAGATACCTTTCACGGTTTGATAAAGATTTTGATCTAGTGGATAACCACTGTTTGAGGTAATAACAATTGGAAATTTTTTTGATACTTTAATAAAGGAATTTTCTTTGACCTTTTCACAACCTAATTTGTGTGCTTCAATGTAATGACCCGAAAAAATTCCAGTAATCTGTTTCTCTGTATTCAAAGAAACATTTATTAAAAAATCAGGCGGACATAGAGACACCATTTCTAAAATTTCTTTATGAATTGGATTAGCATCAAGTTCACACCATGTACTTTTTGGGTTTGAGATCAATTCAGCACAATGAAGATGAAAAATCGTTTCGAGTCCAGCTATTGCCGGCACAATCCCTTTAGCACCACCCGAGAAGCCAGCAAAGAAGTGAGGTTCGATAGAACCGAGTACAATTCGTTTATCAGCTTTCAAGTAATGCTTGTTAATATAAACATTTCCCCGACTTTCCGTCTTTCCCACCAGTATATTCTGATCGTTATTATATGAATCATGATTTAAAATTCTTAACGAGTTTGCTAACTCATAACCAAACATTTCCTCGATCTCTCTTGGTGTGTTTCTCCTATGTGTCCCATTACCAATTAAGATTGCAATATTTTCAATAGGAATATTTAAAAATCTTATTAATTGTTTTAATAATACTTGATGAGGGACCGATCTTGTACCATCAGAAGTAACTATAATCAAACGATCGGTTGGTTTAATCAATTCCGAAATAGATGGACAACCAATCGGAGCTGTAAATGATTGATGAAATGCTACATCCAAATCTTTAATTGGTTCTTCCTGCTTTGGTTGAATAATATGCCAATTAGCCAATGATGGATCGGCATCTAATTCTATATTTCCTTTACCATATCGAATTTTAATAATCATGATAATATCTTCACCATCCAATAATTGCGTGCACCTTTTCTAAGGATAATAAACTTACCATGGATCGTATTTTCTATGGTTACTTTTTTATCAACATCATTAACACGTATATTTTCGATATAAATTCCACCGCCCTGAATTGCTCTACGAGCTTCTCCTTTTGATTTGGACATACCAGATGCAACCATCAGCTCGATTAATGACATTCCATCACCACTAATTTTATCTTTTGGTATTTCTACCGATGGAACATCACTGAAAATATCCAACAATTCTTCCTCACTTACGTCACCAATTGTGCCCCCAAAAAATATATTTGATGCTTTGATTGCTTGATTGAGTGCTGTTTCACCATGGAGCATTTTTGTAACTTCTTTTGCAAGTATTGTTTGAGCTGAACGTTTTTCAGGAGTTTCTTTTGTTGCAATTTCTATTTCTTCAATCTCTTTCGATGATAGAAGTGTAAAAAATTTTAAATACTGAACAACATCTCGATCGTCTGTATTAAACCAATATTGATAAAATTTATAAGGTGAGGTCAATTTTGGATCGAGCCAGATTGTTCCACTTTCTGTTTTTCCAAATTTTACACCAGATGCAGTTGTGATGAGTGGAAATACAAGTCCGTAAGCTTCAACGAATCGCAGACGCCTTATAAGGTCTATTCCCGATGTAATATTCCCCCATTGGTCGCTACCTCCCATTTGAAGTGTGCATTTATAAAGATCATAAAGCATCAGGAAATCATACGATTGCAGAAGTGAATAACTGAATTCGGTAAAAGATATACCCTGTTCCTTCTCAATTCGAGTCTTGACCGATTCTTTTGCAAGCATTTCGTTTACGGAAAA
>JBBIRP010000139.1:0-5694 GCA_037441745.1 Ignavibacteriales bacterium | reverse complement strand
CTTCAGAAAAATTTGAAAGTTTATCCGGTATCAACGACGTGTTTATCGTAGTGTTGTAATAATTGGGATATTCGTAACCCGTGATTCTTACGGATGTACTTGCCAATAATGAGTCATGCTCATAAATCATAAAATAAGATGGTTGATCAGAAATAGCTCCAACATTTATTTTATAATGCAGAGGTTGTAAGAAATCGAGTCCGGGCAAATATTCACGATAAACAATCTGACCCCCAGAAATAAAAGATTCTCCAAGCCATTCAATTCCAGATGAAAAAAGATTCGTTTTATCATCTTCACGAAATAATTTTGCATCGACAACCGTTGGCTGATTAGGAGTTGGATTATTGAGCGAGGGTACCTCTCTCATAAATTTAGATTCATCTCCACCATACGTTAACCAATATGGCGATTGATTGCTAAAGTGACCTGTGTAATGAGTAAATGATTTGCTGGCAGGATTGTAGTTCCAACCTCGAAGACTTTTACCATAAAAAATAATATAATCGCTTGCATCTAATTGCCCACTTGTTCCACCGTCAAAAATGAAAACACTATTTTGGATAAGATCATCGACATATGGTAATAATGGATCCATCGGTGGTTCAATTCCACCATTACTATAAATTTTTATCGTCTTTGGATTTACGGAAGAAGGAACGCCCGCGTTAAAAAGTACTTGTCCAGTAATTTTGTACATTCCATCTTCTGTAATATTGAAACGATACCAGTTGCCATTACTCAAAACGCTGTTCCGCAACCCTTCCTTACGTAGAGGTTGTGGGATAGATTGAAACTCCTGAAAAGTTTTTTCATTAATAGCTATCGATTTAACTTTCGGTACTGATCGAGTCGGAGAATCTACACCTCCAAAAGAAACCCGGGCTACAATGCGATTATATTTTTTAAGAATTTTATTCTGAGCATCATATTGCAACGGTGCGAATAGCAATGACCCAAGGAAAATTCCCCTTGTTTCACCGATATGCTCTAATGATACAATTCCTTCGGGATAATATCCGAGTATGTTATAAGAATCTTCGTCCACAAAATATTCTGGTGACAGTCCGATATCACTATCTCGATACAGCGGATGTGGGATTAGTATCACGTTTCGAATTTCTTCATAATCAACATTTAGTATTTCTATCATGTTTTCCTGCAGACCTGGTAATCTAATAGTGAATGATCTCATCAAAACTTCTGGCGAGCCGGGTTTGCGGGTTGGGTCAGTAAAATAACCATTGAACGTAAAACGAGTAAATTTTGTACCGTTAATAATTTGCGTTTGTGGTTCATCATAACGTGGTCTAAATTCAACAGTCAAGCTATTTAAGTCAGAATGAATAATATGAATGTCTTGATCTTGACAAAATGCTTGATGAGTAGGAACAACAGAAATGTTTAATATCGTGATCAGCAGTGAGATCAAATTACTATTCCATTGATTGAATAGTATTTTTAGACCATACAAATAAAAAACCGAACATCGGAAATAATTTGACATTCGGTAATTGAACCGGTTGTCTTTTGTAATCACGCTTGTTAAGGTTAAAAAAGTAGTTAAGATTAATTAATTTTTATCACTAACCAACAAAAACTTTGGCGGTTAAGCAAACCTTTAACAATAAAAAATACCAGACTCCGGTTAATAAATTGACATATAGTTTTTGTTAATATACAGAAAGTTTAAATCAATGTCAAGCAAATTTTTGATTTTTTACTAATAAATTCGTATTTTAATACACAAATCTTGTGATTTTCTCATAATTATTGAGTATCATGCCAAAAAATATAGGTATTCTCTTCGTTGCAAGCGAAGCAGAACCTTTCATAAAAACCGGAACGATTGGGAGTATTGCAGGCAATCTCCCGAAGGCAATTAAAACTTTAGGTCACGATATTCGAGTTATTATCCCCGGTTATAGTTCTATTAGCCCACGGAAATTCCAGATTCATAATCTTCTTCGTATGAAGAATATCGAAGTTCCAATAGCATCTACATCAGAACTTGCTGATGTTAGGTCTTCTTATCTCTGCACAGAGACAAATAAAATTTTAATCTACTTTCTTTCTAATGAACGTTATTTCAATCGTGAGGGTTTGTACTATCATCCCGGGACAAAGAAATATTTTCCCGATAATGATGAACGCTTTACTTTCTTTTGCAGAGGGATCCTCGAATCATTAAAACGCCTACACTGGCAGCCCGACATTATCCATTGTAATGATTGGCAATCAGCATTAATTCCCGCTTATTTAAAAACAATTTATCGGAATGATCCTTATTTTAAAAACATAAGAACCATTTTTACCATATATAACCTTACACCATCTTGCGCTTTCCCGATGAGTTCTCTTGAAAAAACAGGATTACCATCAAACATCCTAAACTATAATGGTGAATCGGATAAAGAACTTAATTTTCTTAAGATTGGATTAACTTATGCTGATGTAATAACAACGTACGGCAATAAAGTTGACCAAGTCAGGTTAAAATCATGTAATGATGGCTTAGAAAAAGTCCTACAAAAACGCGTTTCAAGAATTGTTCAAATCACTCAAGATACCACCATAGGGAAGGAATCACTCGCTTTACAACTTCTGGAAATTTATCGTCACCTTGCAAAGAACAACGGATGAACGATATTGGTATTTTCCTCGATCGTGATGGTACTATAAATCACGAAGTTGATTTTCTCGACTCGCCTAAAGAATTAAAGCTTATCGACGGTTCCGCAGAAGCAATCAGGGAAGCCAATAAGATGGGATGGAAAGTTTTTATTGTTACTAATCAATCTGGTATTGCACGCGGATTATTTTCTGAAAGGCAGCTTCAAAAAATTCATAATGTTCTGATTGAAAAGTTAAAATCGGAAGGGGCATTTATTGACGCAATTTACTATTGCCCCCACCACCCAGAGTTTGGTGGTAGGATATATCAGATCGATTGTGATTGTCGTAAGCCAAAAATTGGAATGCTCAAAACCGCCGCCAATGAATTTAAAATTTCGCTGCCCGATTCATTTATGATTGGAGATAAAAGTATTGATATCCAAACTGGCATCAACGCAGGAATGACAACAATTTTAGTCCTTACAGGTTATGGACAAGAGGAAATAAAAATTTGCAAAGAACAAAAGATTCATATTAATCATGTTGCTAAAAATCTTCTTGAAGCTATACAAATTATTAAAAAACTTGTTATACAAAAATTAAAGCTATAATTTTTATTATATTCAATCATGAAATATCTATTAAGCATTTTTCTAATTATTATACTAGCATTAACTTTAACAAATGGTTGCAGCGATGTCCCATCTTCAATCGGTATTGGGTTAATACCACCACAAGACACCATTAAATTGAAACAAATAGAAATTAAAGCTGATTCTGCAATATCTATTATCACACCAATTAGTGGTTCATTAAGTACACTCGTTGGTAAATACCACGATCCAACGACAAACACATCAGCAATTGCATATGCCTTATTGCAATTTAAAGGTTTTACAAATATTCCTGATAGTGCAGTCATTGATTCTGCATATATCAACATAAAAATAAATTATAAGTACAAAGAAATGTCTGGAAAAATTCGTTTCTCAATCCATGAAATGAAAACCACCTGGGACGAAACTAATTTTAAATGGGATAGCCTTTCAATCTCCTCATATAATCCAATAGCAAGTGGAATTCTCGATCAAACCATTACCGATGATACAGTTTTAACACTCTATGTTGATTCACTGGTAAAATATTGGGTTAAAAATAAAATAGATGCGCCGAATGGTATTATACTAATTCCCGACTTGAATGCTTCTGACATAATCCTTGGAACAAGATATAGCTCTTTTTCGGATATCAGATCGTATCTAACGATCTTGTATAACGATACTATAAAGTATGAAACAAGATCAGTCCAAAACACATACATTGCAAAAGGAGAAATTCCAACATCATCTGATGCCGTGTATATTCAAGGTGGTGTTGGTATAAGGTCGTTGATACGTTTTGATTCATTATTAATACCGAAACAAGCCTCGATTACTCAAGCAGTGCTTGAATTAACTGCAACTTCCAATACTCCGTTTATTAATGAATATGGCAATGATTCATTGATTATATATCTCTCGAGGAAAAATGTACCTCCTTACGACTCTCTGATTCTCGGGACAATCTGTTCACCCGTTATTGATGGTTCACATAAAGTCTATCGAGCTGATATCAGATCAATTGTCCAACTTTGGAATATTCGCGAGCCAAACAATGGCATTGTCATTAAATCTTATAGTGAATACACAACGTTCGACCTTTTTAGTATATACGGTATTTCCGCAGATAATCTATTGCGTCCCAAAATCTCCATTGTATACACAATTTTACCTTAATATAAGTATGAATAGAATTTATAAAAATGTTTTAGTAATATTTATAGCGTCTCTATTACTTTATAATAATCATGATTTACTGATTGCAGGCAATGGTGGTTCGGGATATTCAAGATATGGCATAGGAGATTTATATTACTCGGCGTCAAGTCGTACGGTAAGTATAGGTGGGACCGAATTAGGTTTATTATCGCCTTTATCTATAAATAATTTAAACCCTGCGGCATGGTCAGAAATCAATCATACTCGATACGCAATTAACACAATGTACGAGGGTTTCAAGACTACAGATGGGAATAAATCTGCATACTTTAGCAGAATGTTTTTTAATGGTTTAATGATAGCGATTCCAATAAAACCTAAAAATGGTATTACCATTGCTTTCGGGATCCAGCCTTACAGCCGAGTAAATTACAATGTTATAACGCCAAGCTCATTTGATTTACTAAATTATAACATTCAGTATATTGGCGATGGTGGTATTTCATTAGGACAAATTGGTATGTCTGGTAAAATTGGAGACAACTTTCACATTGGAGTAAGGCTTGATTATTATAACGGGACCTTAAATTATTCAACGAAGCAAATGTTTGAAGGATCGAACTATACAACATCTGAAGTTACACGGACACTGAGTGCCGACGGTTTTGGAATGACTACGGGTTTTTTGTATAGCGGATTAAAAAAATTAATCAATCTCGGTGAAGCAAAATCGCTCAATTTGGGTATAATTTTTTCAACATCATCATATCTAAAAACTCAGGAAGAAAAATATTATACATACAAATTACCTTCGTACACAACCAGCGATACCAGTGTTTCTCCAAATCAAGATATTGGAATCCCTTTCACTCTAGGCTTTGGAATTTCTTATTCTTCGGATCGCTCGTTGATAAACTCAGATTTCTTATATCAAAACTGGAAAAATTTCTCTGACCGTGAAGTACAAATGGTTGAGTACCGAAATAATTATAGATTAGGGATTGGTTATGAACTGATGCCAATAAAAGATCAATCTGCCTCTTATTGGCAGCGTACTGCATATCGATTAGGAATTTTTTATAATTCATTGTACCTAAGAATTGACAAAGAACCTATCAATGAAATTGGTTTTACGGGCGGCATCGGGACACCAATTTTTGGAGATGTTCGTTTGAATACAGGGTTAGAATATATCATCAGAGGAACTACAAAAAATCGATTGCAGAAAGATAATATTATTCGAATCATATTCACTCTTAGCGGAAGCGAGTTATGGTTTGAGCGTCCAGAACAAGAATAAAGAAGGATAATACTATGATAG
>JBBIRP010000138.1:4618-5702 GCA_037441745.1 Ignavibacteriales bacterium | reverse complement strand
CGGCATCGGTTGCTTCAGCTCTTGCTGCTCTCGATATATTAGAAGCTGAACCTGAACGTATCGAACGGTTAAGAAAAAATGCAGATAAAATGAGAAAAGGTTTTAAAGAAATTGGGTTTAACATAATAGACGGAGAATCTGCTGTTGTCCCAGTTATTGTTGGAGATGATTTAATTGCTTTTAAATTCTGGCGGGAGTTGTTTGATAACGGAGTTTTTGTAAATGCGTTTATTAGTCCTGGTGTTCCTCCCGGTCTTCAAATGATGCGTACAAGTTATATGGCTACTCATGAGGAAAAGCATTTAAATCGCATCTTAGAAGTATTTGAATTTACTGGCAAGAAACTTGGGCTAATTTAATTAATATGAATTCCATCGAAGTAAAACCGATCAGCTGTAAATCTGAATTTAATAAGTTTATAAAATTTCCATGGTTTATATATAAAAATTATCCTAATTGGGTACCACCGTTATTGATGGATCGGCGGAAACTCATAGATAAAGAGAAAAATCCATTTTATAAACATGCTGAGGCGGAATTTTTCCTCGCATATCGAAATGGAGATGTGGTTGGAAGAATAGCTGCAATTATTAATTACAATCACAATAAAGAACATAATGAAAATATAGGCTTTTTTGGTTTCTTTGAATCTGTCAATGATAATAATGTTTCAATTGCCCTTTTTCAAAAAGTAGTGGAATGGTTAAAACCTTTCAATGTCTCTGCAATTCGTGGACCCGCTAATCCATCTGTAAACGATGAATACGGTTTACTCATCGAAGGTTTTGAAAGACCACCTGTAATACTTATGCCCTATAATCCACCATATTATAATTCTTTGATAGAAAGTGCTGGTTTTTCAAAAAGAAAAGACCTTTATGCATATCACGTTTCCAAAGAACGATCTCTTAACCCGAGACTAACTGATATAGCAAAACGAGTTGTTCAGCGTGAAGGATTGAAATTTCGAACAATCGATATGAAAAACTTCGAAAGAGAAGTTGAAGCAATAAAGCAACTATATAATAGAGCTTGGCAGTACAATTGGGGGGCCGTACCAATGACTGACGAAGAATTTAATTAC
>JBBIRP010000138.1:0-4588 GCA_037441745.1 Ignavibacteriales bacterium | reverse complement strand
ATCTGAAACAAATTATTGTTCCTGAACTTGTGATCCTTGCTGAATATAAGGATGAACCAATCGGTTTTTCTTTATCAATCCCCGACTTGAATATTGCACTCAAGTATAATAAAAACGGGTATCTCTTGCCAGGAATATTCAGATTATTGTGGCATAAAAAGAAAATTAAATGGGTACGCATCCTTGTGCTTGGTGTTATTTGGGAACGACTGAAAACTGGTGCTGCAAGCGTTTTGTTCTACGAAACCGCAAGAAGGTGTGTTGAGTTAGGTTATAATGACGGTGAAGCGAGTTGGGTATTGGAAGATAATGTGATGATGAATCGAGCTGCTGAGTTTCTCAACGCTGAACGTTATAAAACTTATAGAATTTATGAATTAAAAATGTAAGGGCAATGTAGAATTTTTGTCTCAAATCTATATGTATTAATGCATTAATAAAAGTAACAGAGGTTTATATGAGACTGAAAAAAAGAAAGAAAAAACTTGAGCAGGTTTCAAAGAAAAATCTAATATTCAATGGACCACTTGAGATAAAAAAAATACTTGTCCCTATAGACTTCTCAGAGCATTCTAAGAACGCGTTGAAATTCGCTGTTTCTTTTGCTAAACATTTTAAGTCAGAGTTGTTGCTTTTGTACGTAGTAGAGCCAACGATATACCCTGCCGATTTTAGTTTTGGTCAAGTTGCAGTACCAAATATTGAGAATGAACTACGAGAGCGTGGAAGGATAGAATTAGAACAGCTTGCAATAAATCATATAGGGGATGAACTTCAATCAAAAACGTTTGTTTTAACTGGGAAACCATTTCTTGAGATAATTAATACAGCTTTGGATATGGAAGTTGATTTGATAATCATTGCTACACACGGGCATACGGGTGTTGAACATATATTATTTGGTGGAACAGCAGAAAAGGTGGTGAGAAAAGCACCATGCCCAGTTCTTATTGTTAGACCAGTGGAAACATAGCTGGGTCTTTTAGAAAATCAAATTGTTTAGTTGATTCCACGATAGAAGTTTGAGAGTCTAAAGTTAGACTTATTTACTTCTTTCCATAACGAAATCTACAAAACGTGAGAGGGAATCTTTTGCTGGTGAGCTTGGAAGTATTTGTAGATCTTCAAGTGCCTGTTCGGAAAATTGTTTTGCTTTTTTAAAAGTATAATCTATACCATTAAATTCGTATGCAAACTCGATTACACTTTGAAGACCTTTTTTCCTGCCTCCATCCTTAATAATCTTTAGAATTTCTTTTGTTCGAGTCTTCGGTGCATTCTTAAGTGCATATATGAGAGGCAAGGTGAGTTTTTTCCCTTTCATATCCAAGCCCGAAGGTTTGCCAGTAATACTTCTTCTTCCAACGTAATCTAACAAATCGTCGCGAATTTGAAACACCATACCAAGATTTTCTCCATACGATCTCATTCGTTTGTGGTATTCAATATCTTTTACCGCGCTTGTTGCACCAATTTCGCAGCAAGTTGCAAATAAAGAGGCGGTCTTATCGGATATTATTTTTAAGTAAGTTTGTTCGTCCATATCTAAGTCTCTGCTTTTTGTAATTTGGAGTATCTCGGCCTCACTCATTCTTTTAACTGCATCAGAAGTAATTTTTAAGAAGTTGAAATCGTCGTTATTTAAAGATAATAATAATCCTTTTGCAAGCATATAATCACCCATGAGGACTGCAATTTTGTTTTTCCAAATTGAGTTGATGGATGGAAAACCACGCCGTGTGTCGGCTTCATCAACAACATCATCGTGGATAAGACTTGCAGTATGAAGAATTTCCACTAAAGAAGCACCTCTCAAAGTGCTATTGTTTACCTCGTTGCAAGCTTTAGCACTCAGCAGTACGAGTGCGGGACGAATTCTTTTTCCTTTTTGTTTGACAATGTAACGTGCAATCATATCGACAAATGCAATATTTGAACGCATTGCATTTTTAAAATGTTCATCGAATGCATCTAATTCTTCACGTATCGGGATTAATATCTCTTTTAGGTTCATATTTTCTAACCAGCTAAATTCATTTCATCACGTTTTTTCTTTGCGATTGAAGAAATTGCAATACTGACTTCATATAACAACAACATTGGAATTGAAAAAACTCCCATCGTGAACGGATCGGTTGTTGGTGTAACAATTGCAGCGATTATTAGGATCGAAACTACCGCGTGCCTTCGGTATTTTCTCATAAATGTTGGTGTCAGTATTCCAAATCTTGATAAAAAATATGATACCATCGGCAGTTCAAAGATTAAACCAGAAATCAAAATCAATTGAAGTACAAAGCTGATATATTCACCAATGGAAATCATGTTCTGTATCCCTGATGTTCCGAATGTTGCAAAGAATTGAAGCATATATGGAAGCATTATGAAATACGCGACACCCGATAGAAAGCAAAATGATGTAAAAGTTACAATACCTGATATGTATCTTCTTTCTTTTGGTAAAAGGCCGGGCTCAATAAATTTCCATATTTGAAATAAAATCCAAGGAGAACTGACAATCAAACCTGACATTAAAATTATGACCATATAAAACGTAATTTGACCGTAAGGGACAGTATTTATTAGCATCAATGGTGGATTTGTTGATCTACTTGGACGAATAATTAAGTCGTTGACGATAAAATCAGAGAAGAATCCGCAAATTATGGTTGCAATCAGTAGGCCGATGATTGCTTTAACAAGCCGCCAGCGAAGTTCCTCGAGGTGATCGAGGAAAGTCATCTCTTTTTCATTTGTCGTGGTTTCATCGTTCATTTTCTAATTATTTTTTAGTTTTCTTAACACTCGATAATTTTTATGATGTAATATGTTGTCAATTTCTTAATTCAGGATATAGGGGAAACTTTGAACATAAATGTCTAACTTTATTCTCAACATCTTTATATATATTTGTTTTCCCGATGTTTTTAAGAACTTCATCAATCAATTCTCCCACAATTTCCATTTCTTGTTCTTTCATCCCGCGGGTGGTTAGTGCTGGTGTACCAATTCGTATACCACTTGTAATTAAAGGACTTTTCTCATCGAAGGGGACAGAATTTTTATTAACCGTTATTCCCGCTAAGTCGAGTGCTTCTTGTGCCTCCTTACCTGTTAAGTTTTTATTTCGCAGGTCGATGAGCATTAAATGGTTATCCGTTCCGCCTGATATGATGTAATAACCCAGATTCATTAATATTTTTGCAAGTGCTTTGGCATTTTTGATGATTTGCTTTGCATAAGTTTCAAATTCTGGCTGTAAATTTTCAAGAAATCCAACTGCCTTTGCAGCGATCACGTGCATCAAGGGTCCCCCCTGAACGCCTGGGATTACCATTGAGTCAATTAATTCCGACATCATCTTCTTTCTACCAGATTTTGGAGCAACAATCCCAAAAGGATTTTCAAAATCTTTGCCCATTAAAATTAAACCGCCACGAGGCCCTCTAAGAGTTTTGTGCGTCGTTGAAGTTACAACATGACAATAGGGGAGTGGGTCGTTTAATAATTTCTTTGCTATAAGTCCAGCCGGATGTGCAATATCGGCGAAGAGGAATGCCCCAACTTTATCAGCAATTTGGCGGAATGCTTTATAATCGATGTTTCGGGAATATGCACTTGCTCCGACGGTAATCATCTTTGGTCTTTCACGTGTTGCGATGGTTTCTACTTCGTCCAAATCAATGTACCCGGTTTCTTTATTAACCCCGTATGCGACAAAGTTATAAAGCTGTCCCGAAAAATTTACGGGTGAACCATGTGTAAGATGCCCTCCATGAGATAGATTCATCCCCATAACTTTATCGCCCGGTTTTATAAATGTGAAATAGATAGCCATGTTTGCCTGTGAACCAGAGTGAGGTTGGACGTTTGCATATTCGGCACTAAATAATTTCTTAACTCGTTCACGC
This sequence comes from Ignavibacteriales bacterium, assembly GCA_037441745.1. Taxonomy (GTDB): domain Bacteria; phylum Bacteroidota; class Ignavibacteria; order UBA10030; family SZUA-254; genus JACQYX01. Next base: position 677 of record JBBIRP010000138.1, on the reverse strand, counting down.
GCTAAATTTTCAGCTACATCAACAAACTCACATCCACCGTAATATCTTTTTCCAGGATATCCTTCTGCATATTTGTTAGTCATCACAGACCCCAATGCTTCGAGTACTGCGATGCTCACAAAGTTCTCTGATGCAATTAGTTCTAATTTATCATTTTGACGTTTAATTTCATTTCTGATTGCGTTAAAAATTTCAGGATCTCGTTCATTCAAGTTGCTCATAAAATTTAAAACTCTGGGTGTTCTGTAATTTGTTAATTATAAATTCTACACTGAATTGATTTTTTGTACTCGCTGTTCGTGTCTACCGCCTTCGAATTTGGTACTTAGAAAAACCTTAATAATTTCTACTGCTGTACCCCAACTAATTAATCTTGAGCCAATCGTGAGTATATTCGCATTATTATGTGCTCTGGCAAGTCGTGCGGCTTCAACAGATTCTACATTGCTTGCGCGTATACCTTTGTGTTTATTTGCAGCCATCGACATTCCTATTCCAGTTCCACAAATAAGAATGCCGTATTCAGCTTCACCCGAACCCACACTCTCAGCAACTTTGTGTGCGTAATCTGGATAATCCGTTGCTTCGTTCGAGTTTGTCCCATAATCCTTGAAATCAAAACATAAAGATTTTAAGAGTTCTTTTATCTTCTCTTTAAATTCATATCCTGCATGGTC
>JBBIRP010000137.1:237-5735 GCA_037441745.1 Ignavibacteriales bacterium | reverse complement strand
CAGTAACGAAATTAATAACACCCGCTGGAAGTTTAGCTTCCTCCATTACTTCCATAAACTTGTAACCAATAAGCGGTGAATCGCTCGACGGTTTAAGCACAACCGTGTTTCCAGAAACTACTGCCGCAGTTGTCATTCCAGCTAAAATCGCCATTGGGAAATTCCATGGCGGTATAACGACTCCAACTCCAAGTGGAATGTACTCAAGTTCATTTTTCTCCCCCGGAAGTTGAATTGCGGGTTTCGCATTTGCGTATCGCAACATTTCTCTCGCATAAAATTCAAGGAAGTCAATTGCTTCGGCGGTATCGCCATCAGCCTCGGGCCAAGTTTTTCCAACTTCTAAAATCATAGCAGCGTTCAATTCGAAGCGTCGCTTTCTCATTATCTTTGCAGCCTTGAAAAGATACGCGGCGCGTTTTACAGGCGCCACCCATCTCCATTCCTCGAATTTTTTCAATGCAACCTCCATTGCATTGTTCGCATCATCCGTCGTCCCTTTCTGAAATACCCCAACAACTTCGCTCGGATTAGATGGATTAAGTGAACTAAATTTTTCGCTTGAATATACCCTCTCACCACCTATGATGTTTGGGTACTCTTTACCAAACTGGGATTCAAGTTTAGCAATGGCTTCATCTTGTTTTTTTCGATTAGCTATCTTTGACCAATCGGTGTATGGTTCATTTCTAAATTTTGGGATTGGCATAATTTGCTCCTTACAAAATTTTTTCCATTTTAAGAAATTTGAATTGAATTTACATGATCTTATTTGTTTTGTTTTTCTTTAATCGGTCACTTTATAATTGCTTGCATCACTGCATCATGTACTATTGGCCGAATTTTTATGATTTTTTGATTATCTCGTGTCGGATAAACACGATTGGTTAATAATATAACAAAAATTTTCTTATCTGGCTCGACCCAGATTGATGTTCCCGTGAAACCCGTATGTCCGAAGGAATTTTCTCCAAATAGCGATCCCGCCGAACTGTAACCATTTACAGTTTTCGTATCCCACCCAAGCGCACGTGTGCTTTTTTTTGTTTGACGAGTTGTGAATAGTTTAATAGTTTCAGATTTTAAATATCGCGTACCACCATAGCTTCCACCATTCATTATCATCTGCATAAAGATGGCAAGATCAGATGCTGTTGAAAATAATCCCGCATGCCCCGAAACTCCACCAAGTGCATAAGCATTCTCATCATGCACTTCTCCCTGAATCAAACGTTTACGAAAAATAGAATCGTATTCAGTTGGTGCGATCTTGCTCATAATAGTGGTCGAAGGATTAAATGTAGTAGACGTCATACCAAGCGGTTTAAAAAAGACTGAATCAACATATTTATCGAGTGTAATACCCGTAACCCTCTCAACAATTTTCCCGAGTACAATAAAATCAAAATCGCTGTAAATTGACGAATCACCTGGTTTATAGATTATCTCAGTCTGGTATACAGAATCTAACACTTCTTTCGGTGATTTACATGTAAGATACAGTCTTTTAAAAGGAGGCAAACCACCATTGTGTAATAGAAGATTCCTTATAGTAATTTTTTCCTTTCCATGATTTTTGAATTCTGGTATAAAATTTACGACCAAATCATCGAGATGTACTTTTTCTTCTTCGTATAACCTCATTATTGCTGAGGTGGTAGCAATTACTTTTGTGAGAGATGCTAAATCAAACATAGTTTCATTGACGATCGATGGACTGTTCGGGTCGTATGTTTGTCTCCCATATGATTTATTAATAACTATTGAACCATCTTTTACAATAGATAATTGGGCACCGGGGAAAGCAGAGTCACTTATCGAATTAATAATAATCGAATCAAGTAATGCAAGAGCATCGAGATTGAATCCAACATATTTAGGCAGATCGTATCGCAAGACAGTTTGCGGTATCACAATACCCGCTCCATTTTCAAACAATCCCGGGATAGAAACCGGCAAACATCCACGCGTTGGAATTTCACCAAACAAAACTTCTGCCGATGCTTCAACCGATGGCTCTGAATCAGAGAATGTACAGAGTAACGAGTTCGCATTTGGGAATGTGGTCAACACATAAGGACTCCCAAACGCAATTATTACTGTTTTCTTGTTTGAACTTATCAGGAGATTAAGTGTTTTTATGATTTTATCAGAAAAACCAGCTATTCCCGAACGCACTTTCGAATAAATTGATATTATGATGATATCGCTTTCATTTGCCTTCTTAAATATTGAATCTAGAGCCGCTGCATTTGTGGATGGATCAATCCTTAACGTCATAATGTTTTTAATTCTTTGCTGAAGTTGATAAGTAAAGTAGTCACCGACCCTTTCATTTAAAAGTGTGGTTGAGGGACGATGTACTTCAGTACGATATCCTTCAACATCGCTAACAATTAGATTCAGAATTTTTTTTCTACTCCCTTTAGAAAGTGGTAATACGTTATCATTTTTCAAAAGTGTGACAGAGGCACGAGAAATTTCTTTTGCTAGTCGAAGATTATCTGGCGAAGCAACGATTCTCGATATGGCTTCAATATCAACAAATTTATTCTCATCGAGACCAGCCCATTGTTTCAAACTCAATATTTTCTTAACAGAGTGATTGATTCGCTCTTCTGAAATTCGTCCCGAGTGAACTGCACTAACGATCGCATTAATTGATGCTTTAATATCTATCGGAAGTAAAAGCATATCAGCACCGGCTTCAATTGCAAGAACAGCAACAGAGTCTGTAGGGTAATTCTTCGTTATTGCTCCCATCTCTAAGGCATCTGTAATTATTAATCCATTGAAGCCAAGTTCTTCTTGAAGTAATTTTGTTTGAACATTTTTTGACAATGATGAAGGTAGACCACGTTTACTTTCGATCGCCGGGATATCAAGGTGTGCTGTCATTATTGATAGTACACCGTTTTGAATTACCCTTTGAAACGGAAAAAGCTCGACACTATCTAATCGAGTAAGAGGAGCATTAATAACGGGTAAATCATAATGTGAGTCAATCTTTGTATCACCGTGCCCTGGAAAGTGCTTAGCGGTTGCGATAACTTTGCCAGACTGCAGTCCATGTAAAAATGCTGACGCCATATCTGAAACAAGTTTCGGCCTTTCACCAAATGATCGGATATTTATGACTGGATTCTCGGGGTTATTATTTAAATCCACTACAGGTGCAAAGACTTGATGAATACCAATTGCACGTGCTTCATCAGCGGTTGCCTTTCCCATCTTAAATGCGAGCACAGTATCACGTGCTGCACCTAACGCCATCGCTTCGGGGAAACGAGTGGTTCTTCGCAATCTCATCGCAGTACCCCATTCAAAATCAGAAGACACCAAAAGAGGTACCTTTGCAAATTTCTGAAGTCGATTTAACAGAACAGCTGTTGTATGAACATCCCCCTGAAAAATACAAACTCCTCCAACTTTCAAATCTTTTACTTGTTTCACTAAATTCTGGAATTGATCACTTTCATCATTCATAAAGTAACCATAAGCACGGACGCTAATCAACTGTGCAACTTTTTCTTCGAGTGTCATATCCTCCATTAGATTCTCGACCCAACTGGTTGGTGTTTCAACAATCTTCTCAACTGTCGACGAATCCAAAGGTATTGGAGATTCTTCAGCTGATATGATTTTTTTAGAAGGAGCACATCCCTGATTGAGCCAAAGTAAAAAAGAAATTAAAAAGATGAAAACTAGGATGTTGAATGATTTTGCCATGGATTTATAGAAATTTCATCCAATTTTAATGAAAAAAGGTATGTAAAGCAAAAAAGAACTTTTCCCCGAGAAATTATCTGATGTTCTTACAACGACGGGTTAAGAAATTAACGGAATGCGTTTAAACCAATTATTGCTGCGCCAAATGCTGGTGGGAATTTGGGCTTTTGAACAACTACATTTGGCAATGAACTGATTATTTTTACTTTCAAAATCTTCGAATAAATATTTTCTGATTCAAGAAGCCCTCCCATCAGTGATACCGGAAGTTTCATTTTGGGCCGTACATGCATTACAAGAACACGAACTAATTCCGCAAGCTCATTTGCATTCTTAATAAGTATCTGATTGGCAACTCGGTCGCGCTCTACTGCTGCTTCGAAAACTTTTGGTGCAAAAGAAGGAATATCAAGCTGTTCGTGATAAAGCTTTTGTATCAATTCATCATGAGAGGAAAGATTAAATAACGAGAAAGCTTTTTTTGTCAACTCCGTCTTTTCGCTTCTTCCATCAAACTGTTTCATAATAGCGCTGAGCGCATCTCGAGCAATAGCATATCCACCACCCTCATCACCGATAAGCTTTCCCCATCCACCAGCTCGTATTATTTCCCCATCTTCAGTGCGATAAACAGCTATAGAACCTGTTCCAGCAATCAATACTATTCCTGGCCCACCTGCAAATGCCGCTTCAAGAGCAATCCTTGCATCCGATTCAATAGTAATATTTTTAATTGTAAATTTTTTCTTCACACCTTGGGCAATCAATGCATCTGCTAATTCAGTTCTATCAGATGCTCTACCTGCACCAGCAATTCCTAAGACAACACTTTGAAGAGAATCGGCACTGCATTTTACCTTTTGGCAGCATTCTTTTATTAAATCGAATAGTAATATCGCACAATGTTTTGGTCCAATTGTTTGTAGTTGAGACGGACCACCAAAAGATTCTGCTAAAACTGTTCCATCGATTCCCACGAGCAAAGAGTGTGTTTTAGTACCACCACCATCAATGCCAATTACATATTTTCTAGGATCGCCCATAAAATCACAATTTGATTTTTTCATGAACAAAATATCAAAATCATTGCAGATAAGCAATTAAAGTGTGAGAAATGTCTCACAACGATAAAAAATTTTAATAATTGGATTTACAGGAAAATTTGATAAAAATTAACGCGAAAAAGTAATTTAATAACATTATAATGCCGGAATTGGATGGACATTAAGTCATTAAACAAATGAAAAAGGATGATAGAACTGCTAACATCCCGACAATATTTTTAACCGCAAAAGGAACAGAAGGAGATGAAATTCTTGGATTAGAATTAGGTGCAGTAGATTACATAATAAAACCCATTAGTATTCCAAAACTACTGGCGCGTGTTCGAAATATTTTCCCGAAAAGGGACAACAAAATTACTCTAACAGGTATTCTTAAAATCGGAGCATTATAAATTTCCTTATCCCAGCACATGGTATACGTGAACAAACAAAAATATTTTTTCCAAAAAAATTCGAATTATTGTATTATTTAATATCATATCTAGATCAAGTAGTAACATGCGAGAATTTAATAAATTCCATTTGGGCCACCGATATTATTGTTGTTAATCGAACAATTGATGTTCACATCAGAAAAATACGCGAAAAACTTGGCAAATATGCAAACTGTATCGAAACAATTAAAGGTGTAGGTTACAGGTTTAGAGAAGCAAAAAGTAAAAATCACGATAGAAGATTCAGGTATCGGTATCTCAGATGTACATT
>JBBIRP010000137.1:0-214 GCA_037441745.1 Ignavibacteriales bacterium | reverse complement strand
TCGAACGATTCTCCCGGGTAGATAGAGAACGTTCTCGTAAAGCCGGTGGGGCCGGACTCGGACTAGCCATAGTAAAACATATCATCGAAGCACATGGGAATAGAGTGGAAGTACAGAGTGAGGTTGGAAAGGGGAGCAAATTCAGCTTCATATTAAAATCTTAACATTTTCATAACCTTACCTTTATTCATTCTTAATTTCTGTAAGATATATT
>JBBIRP010000136.1:0-5776 GCA_037441745.1 Ignavibacteriales bacterium | reverse complement strand
GCAGAAGCAAGTGGTGTTGAAAAAATAAAGGAAATTATACGAGAGGTACAAAATAAGACAATAAATACTACTAGTGACCCGAATCTTCTTAGAGAAGCAATCTCTGATCAAATTATAAATCAATCTACTGAATCTAAGATTGAGCAAGAAATAGTTAGTTTTAAGACGACAATTATTGAGTTCGAAGATAGTAAAGAAATAGAAAAGGAACAAAATTTAATACAGGAGGTTGATAGTCACTTAGTAGATTTTGATTTTGAATTAGATGAAGATTTATCTTTTGATGCGGGATGGGCTTTAGATACGTCTGATCACTGGTGTAGTGATGAAGAAATCGAGGTTCCTGAGAATGACTTAGCTTGCTTGGTGGAAGCTGAAACAATTTATAATAAAATAGTTAATCATCAAATTCTTGATATAGATACGATTGATTGGTCAGATATTGAAATTGATCTACCTGTTAGTCAACAAAGAATAATAAATATAAAAGACGAATTTTCTCATTTATATTATTTGTTAATTCAAAGTACCATTAAAGGAATGGTTTCATATAGCCAAGTATTACAAGCTATTAAGATTGATATTGGTGAGACATATATAGATACAGTACTGCCTGTCATTCTAAATTTGTTTGGTGATTTGGGTGTTTTGATAGAAGACTTTAAGCCGTTCGAAGCTAATTATGAAGATGATGGTATTAATCCATCAGAAAGCCTTATTGAAGATAGTTTAATTAACTTGAATTATGAACTGGAAGGCGATCTTTTCTCATTAAATATTTATTTTTCACAAATCCAAAAATTTGAATTAATTGATCGAGATGAGGAGGAAAGAATTGGCTTGCAAATGAATATTGCTTTGTTGGTCCTTGCCAAAAATATTGCTAATTTACCTACTCATTATTGGTCAATAGTAGTTGATATATTTGAGAATTACTCTACTAAAGGAGAAAATCAACTGTTTGTTGAAGAAAGTGAAGTTGATGAGGAAACAAGTGTTAGTGATGAAATTAAAAATAATGAAATATGTGAAATTGATAACGGAAATAGTTTAGAAATAAGAGAAAATAATGAGAATTTAAACTTCTGGGATATTGTAATTCAGCTAAGAATTAATAATAAATTTTATGAAAGTAATCAATATATTCCACGTCCTAAAATTAAAGATTTAGACAAATTATTAAAAATTGCAGAAAAAGATTTTATTGATATCGATGCTAAAGAAATTATTCATCCTATTACCAAGTATAAAAAAGCTCGTGAAAAACTAATTAAGGCAAATTTCAGGTTAGTAAACTATTTTGCAAAAAAATATGTGTTATCAGGTGTGCCATTAGAGGACCTTATTCAGGAAGGTAATATAGGGCTATTAACAGCAGTTGATCGTTATGATTATCAATTTGGTTATAAATTTTCAACTTATGCAACTTGGTGGATAAAACAATCAATTACTAGAGCGATAGCTAATACTAATCGCTTGATTCGATTACCTGTACATATGTATGAATTAGTTAGTTCTATTGAAATCGCAAGGAAGTCTCTGGAAGACGAAGGTATACCAGTTACTATTTCATCACTGGCACATAAAGCCGGATGCTCAGAGCTGAATGTTAGAAAGGCAATAAGTGCTAATAATTCAGTAGTATTTTTTGATGATGTCTCATATTTAGAGAATGAAATAATTAGCCCATTTTCGGGTCCTGAAGAGGTGATCTTGGCAGCTGACTTAAGAAGAGCAATTTATAGACAGTTGGCTGAATTAGATGAGCGGCCAGCAAAAATTTTGGAACTCAGATTTGGTCTTAAAGATGATAATGATCTTACTCTCGAAGAGGTGGGTAGCCAATTTAATGTTACCCGAGAGCGTATCAGACAAATTGAAGCAAAAGCTTTAAAAAAATTAAGACATATTTCACGTTCTGAATATTTGGAACCTTTTATTACGTTTATAAAAGAAGACTTGAAAGAAGAAGAGAGTACGAAGGAAGGAAGTAATGCATAGCCATATTAAATCTCGTAATGCCCCCCCACAAGCAAGTGCAATGATCGAAGCTTTAAGAGGGTTGGGCTATAACACAGCGACTGCATTGGCTGACATTATTGATAACAGTATTAGTGCTGATGCAAATCATATTGATTTACTTTTTAACTGGGATGGTCAAAAGAGTCGAGTCATTGTTTGGGACAATGGTAATGGCATGAGTGCTGAAGAAATTGATAAAGCAATGAGATTAGGGGGGAGAAGTCCATTAGAACAAAGGGATGCCAAGGATCTGGGTCGTTTTGGTTTGGGGCTTAAGACTGCTTCATTTTCTCAATGTAGAAAATTGACTGTAATATCTTGTGGCAAGGATGGAACCCATAGTCTCAGATGGGATTTAGATGTCTTAGCCCGTCAACAGGATGGGGTGTGGCATTTATTGGAAGGCCCGTTTCCAGAGCTTGAGGATTTAACTAAAGATCTAAATCATGCTGGTCACGGAACAATGGTAATTTGGGAGGAGCTAGATAGAATTGTATCTTCAAAATTTACCGTTGATGACTGGTTGAATCTTATAGATCAGATCGAATCTCATTTATCTATGGTCTTTCACCGCTATCTGGAAATAAAAGAAAAACTTACTATCCGGATAAATGGAAAAGCAATTAAACCTTGGGACCCTTTTTTTTCAGGACATCCATCAAAACCATGGAATTCACCAGTTCAGCCTTTTAAAAATACGCAGATTGAAATTGAATGTCATGTATTACCCCATAAGGATCGTCTAACTGCACAAGAGTTGAAAATAGCTGAAGGACCAAATGGGTGGATAGCTCAACAGGGTTTCTATGTTTATCGTAATGAACGATTAATAGTGGCAGGTAGCTGGTTAGGTCTTAAATCTTCTGATTCCCAAAGAAAAGCATGGGTCAAGGATGAAATCCATAAACTTGCAAGAATAAGGCTTGATATCCCAAATACAATGGATAAAGAGTGGGAAATTGATATTCGAAAAGCTGTTGCACGACCACCAGTATATTTACGGAAATGGTTGGCCAGTCATGCTGAAAATACAAGAAATAGGGCGCGCAAGGTTTTTATTAACCGTGGACAAATTACTCAAACTACGATTGATAAGACCGAAGTCAAGCAAGCATGGAAGGCCGAACATTCAAAAAATGGGATGAGATATAAAATAGATTTGGATCATCCGGTTATTAATTCCGTATTAAATAAATCTGAGAATTTACTTCCAGAATTAAAACTTATGTTAAGAGTTATCGAGGAGACTGTACCAGTTCAAAGAATTTGGTTAGATACTGCAGAAAATAAAGAAGCACCATTAACAGGATTTTCTGGAGAATCATCAGAAGCAATTTTAGATATTCTAAAAACCTTATACCAAAACATGGTGGAAATTAAAGGAATATCCCCGGAAGAAGCAAAAATTAGCCTCCGAACAACCGAACCATTTAATAAATATCCAAATCTAATTTCAACTTTATAAGAGTAATATTTTTAGAGAAATATTTTATGTCAAAAATATCTAAAGAAAATGAACAGCAGGTTATTCAGATTGTTCAAACTCTTTTACTTAATGTACAAGACAAATCTTTGATTACCACACAAATTTTAAATGAAAAAATAAATTTAGCTGTTTCATTAGATACTAAATACAAAGAAAATCTGGATAGAGATTACATTATAGAAGAGCTTATAAGGCGTTATAGTGTATGGATTGGGAAAAATAATATATTAGTTAATGATAATGGGCATATTCCTTGGTTGACGAATGAAAGAAAGAAAGAATGGAAATATTGGCAACGGTATAAAGAATGGCAAGATAAGAAATTGCCATGGATCGCGTTAAAAGCTCTGGATGATTCTACAGATACTATTTTAGGTTTACTTGAGGACCCTGAAAGAACTGATCCTTGGGATAGACGAGGATTAGTGGTTGGTCATGTGCAATCAGGTAAGACGGGGAATTTTACTGGATTAATATGTAAAGCAGCTGATGCAGGTTATAAGATTATTATTGTCTTAGCTGGAATGCATAATAACCTGCGGGCTCAAACCCAAATGCGTTTAGATGAAGGTTTCTTGGGTTATGAAACACATCCTGATCCAGATAAAATTAGAATTATTGGAGTTGGAAATATTGATTCTGGAGTTGCAAGACCTAATTATGTGACGAATAGAACTGAAAAAGGGGATTTTAATAATAAACTGGCAAATGGTACTGGTATTAGCCCAGAGCAACGCCCATGGTTATTTGTTGTTAAAAAAAATAAAACAGTCTTAAAGCGACTGCATAAATGGATTCATGATCATGTCGCAAATACAACTGATCAAGAAACAAAACGAAAAATTGTCACAAATCTTCCCCTTCTTATCATTGATGACGAAGCTGACCATGCTTCGGTTGATACAGGCGAACAGATATTTAATGATTCTGGTATTCCTGATGAAGATTATCAGCCAAAAGCGATTAATAGTCTCATAAGACAAATACTTCATTTATTCACACGAAAAGCATATGTGGGATATACAGCTACACCATTTGCTAATATCTATATTCATGAACACGCGGAAACAAAGCTTGAAGGAAAAGATCTCTTTCCAGAATCATTTATTTTGAATCTGGCTGCCCCCTCAAACTATATTGGCCCTTCTAGAGTATTTGGGATTAATGAAGGCACCGATATAAGAAAAGATCAGCTACCAATAATTCATGAGGTAGATGATCATAATTCTGATGATGGATTAACTGGATGGATGCCAATAAAGCATAAAAGTGATCATAAACCTTATCATGAATCAGAATTTGGTATTCCTTTATCTCTTGTAAAAGCAATAGATACATTTGTCATTGCTTGCGTAGTTCGGCAAGTACGTAAACAAGGCGATGAGCATACATCAATGCTAATTCATGTAACTCGTTTTAATGCCGTTCAAAAAGAAGTATTTGAGAAAGTAGATGAATATGTAAAAAAAATAAGTCAGAGACTAATTAGAAAAATTGAGAATCAGGAGATATTATCTAGGTTTAAAGAACTTTGGGAAAGTGATTTCATTCCTACCAATATAACAATGAATGAAGAAGTACCTGATTTGTGTTCTGAATCTTTGCCCACTTGGGAGACAATAGAACAGATTCTGCCAGAGGTGATCGAACAAATAAATGTACGGATGATCAATGGAACAGCAAAAGATGCTCTTGATTATGCAGATAGTGCAGAGGGATTAAAAGTCATTGCTATTGGTGGTGATAAGTTAGCACGTGGTCTAACTCTGGAGGGATTATGTGTTAGTTATTTTTTACGTGCATCTAGAATGTATGACACATTAATGCAAATGGGAAGATGGTTTGGGTATCGTGGAGGATATCTTGATCTCTGTCGACTTTATACTCCTTCTGAATTAGTTGAATGGTTTGAACATATTGCAGATGCCTCTTTAGAATTGAGAGAAGAATTCAATCTTATGGTAGATAGTGGAGGTACACCACGAGATTATGGACTAAAAGTGCAGTCACATCCTGTATTAATGGTTACGTCCCCCCTAAAAATGAGAACTGCAAAGTCTTTATATTTATCATTTAGTGGAACTATAAGTGAAACAGTAAGCTTTATGAAAGATGAGAAAATTCTAAAAAATAATTTTGAAGCTTTAAGTTACCTGATCAGCACCTTGTGGAAACCATCTAAAACTCCTATGCGGCTCCGTATAATCCTCCAGATAATAAATCGACTTCTAATAATTATTATTGGGAAAACGTTGAGCATATACATAT
>JBBIRP010000135.1:4862-5822 GCA_037441745.1 Ignavibacteriales bacterium | reverse complement strand
CAATTGCTGCACGGATTAATCGTAAGGGGCCACCTGTGTTAATCGCTTTGATCACAATCAGAAACTTTTCACCCGGTTTTGCATCTTTTGTTAATTCAAATTCTCCATCCCATGGGAAATAGCCTTTGCTTTCTCCGTTCACCCAAAGATAGCCATAATCATCCACTGAAATTAAAAGTTTTACTTTTCCACTGATCGGCCGACCAAGTATTTGTTTAGGTAAAATAATTTCTTTCCTTATCCAACATGAATCCAGAATAAGTTGTTCATTAAGTTTTAATGTAAACCACTTTGAATCATCAAATCCAAAATTTGTTGGGTCACCTGATATTGGTTGTTTAAGGTCGGGACTTACTTTCCAATCGTCAAAAGATATAGTGCGTAACGAATCCAGAGTTTTGACTACTCTGTCAACATTGGATTGGGCAAAAATCATCAATTGAAATAAAAATGAAATCAAAAAACATAACGAAGTTTTCATACTATACTCCTTTTAAAAATTTAAAATAACTATTTAAAGAAATATTAAAACAGAAAAAGATTGATTCCTAAAATAATTCTTATTCCACCAAAATCACCGAACAACTCTTTTCGCTCTGAATGGCGATAATCATAAATTGCATCTATGAACGCTGAAATATGTCCCTCTTCTTCTAATGGCTGCTCGATTCCGATTCCACCATAATAAACTATTTTTATCTCCATTGTTTTCAATCGTAGCTGACCTTGAACTTGATGTTGTTTGTTTGATTGTTACATAACTTAACCCAGCTGAAAGTCGGATTGAAAATTTCTTTACTAAAGGCTGTTTATTCAAAATACCAACATGAATAAATCGCTCATTCAATTTAAGTGAACTATCTGTAGCAACATCGACCAATCCTTTTGCATGGAAGTACGATATATCACTGTTGATAAAAAGTGTTGATTGTACTGGTAAAGAAAAACCTGCACCCCAAA
>JBBIRP010000135.1:0-4852 GCA_037441745.1 Ignavibacteriales bacterium | reverse complement strand
CTGAATTTACGTGATAAAGTTCCTTGAAATCGACAATCGATGGAAAGAACAACCCCCCATATAAAGTAAAAACAAACTCTTGAGATTGAGAAAAAGATTTATGTGAAAAGAAAACAATCAAAATAATTAAGAAGTATTTATTTCGTTTCATTTAATCCTCAATTTATCGAGAAGAACAGCAAGCAATATAACAACACCGAGAACAACCATTTGTACGTACGAGCCTACATTTAATAGATTTAAACCATTTCGTAAGATTCCAATGAGCATCGCACCTAAGAATGTACCAAAAATCGAACCTCTTCCGCCAAACAAACTTGTTCCACCCACAACAACAGCCGCTATGACATCCATTTCGTACATCAATCCTGCATTTGGCTGTCCCGAGTTCATACGTGAAGCAAGCAAAATGCCGCTAATAGCGGATAGAATTCCACTTATAATGTAAACTACAAAAATTGTTTGGTTGACATTTATCCCCGCTAATCGAGCTGCTTCTTTATTTCCACCAACTGCATAAACATATCTACCAAATTTAGTATACTTCAATAAAATGTAAGTTACAACATAAACACAAATCATTATAATTGTTGGAAGTGGGATGCTCAACACTCTGCCACTTCCCAAAAGACCGAAATCATCTGGCAATCCCCAAACTGGTCTACCATCAGTGTACATATATGATGCACCACGCCAGATTGTCATTAACGAAAGTGTAACAATAAAAGGTGTTATATTAAATCGGGTTATAAAAATACCCGCTACTGTTCCCGAACATATTCCGATTGATAATCCAGCGAATAATGCTAGTGGAAATGAAATTACAAACGGGAGATTAAGTTTTAGTATCGAAGTCGCGACTACACCACTCAATGCAACCATTGCGCCAACTGACAAGTCTATTCCAGCCGTCAGAATGACAAATGTCATTCCAGCGGCAATAATTGCTGTTATAGAAGTTTGGAGTGTGACGTTCAGTATATTATCGGCTGTTAAAAAATAGGGTGAGAGCAAAGAGAATAAAATAATTTCTAAAAGTAATGCGATGGTAATTCCAAACTCGCTAATGATGGATTTTAATTTATCTGATTTATGGAACATTTCAGACATTATAAGCCTCGAATTTGCCTCCTGTGGCTAAAGTCATAATTTTTTCTTGCGATGCTTCCGAATGCATGAGAATATCTACGATCTTACCTTCCCACATTACAGCAATCCGGTCACAAATGCCAAGCAGCTCTGGCAGTTCTGAAGAAATTACAATCACACCGATCCCATTTTTTGCTAATTGATTAATGAGATTATAAATTTCATACTTAACACCAACATCAATCCCAACAGTTGGCTCATCAAAAATTAAAAGTTTTGATTTTGTAAACAACCAACGTGCAAGAATCACCTTTTGACGATTTCCACCGCTTAAATTTTCCACTTCTTGTTCAATCGAAGGTGTTTTAATCCTCAGCTCGTTCGTGAATTTTTCTGCGACAGAATTTTCCTTTGACCTTTGAATGAAAAATCCTCTCATAACACCACGCAGATTCGATAGCGATATATTTTCTCGAATATTCATTTGCATGATTAAACCATATTTATTTCTATCTTCCGTAAGTACGCCGATTCCAAGATCAATAGCTTCGCGTGGAGAATGCGGCGCGATTTCTTTACCATCAAGAAATATCTTACCACCCTGTTTTGGATCAGCGCCAAAGATAACCCGAGCAAGTTCACTCCGACCTGCACCAACAAGTCCAGCAAAGCCTAATATTTCACCCTGATTGACAGAGAAGTTAACATTTTTTAAGATACCAGCATAAAGATTTTCTACACGTAGAATTTCTTTTCCGCGTTGCAATTCAATTTTTGGATACTCCTGTTCCAGTTCCCGACCAACCATCCAACGCACAAGATCTTTCCTACTTGAGTTACAAACACTACAGCTATGAATAAACTTCCCATCCCGCAAAACAGTTAGCCGATCTCCTATCTCAAAAACCTCTTCAAGTCTATGAGAAATATAGATGATTCCTACATTTTCAGATTTTAACTTTTTGATGACAGCAAAAAGATTTCTTAACTCATTTTCGGTTAAAGCCGCTGAAGGTTCATCCATCGCAAGTATTTTAATTTTCTTAGAAATTGCTTTAGCTATCTCAACAATCTGCCGTTGAGCTACACTGAGTTTCCCAACCGCAATATCAGTTTGGATTTCTTCTCCAAGCTGGGTGAGTATCGATCGGGCAACATTGTGCATCTTTTGGTAATCAATGAAAGGAGTTTTACCTTTTGTGGGTTCATTCCCAAGTAATATATTCTCAGCAACCGTAAGCTCCGGAACTAATTTAAAATCTTGATAAATCATCCCAATGCCAGCTCGTTGAGAATCGGCTGGTGAGAGAAAATTCATCTCTCTACCCTCTATTATTATTGAGCCACTATCCTTTTTTATTGCCCCCGAGAGAACTTTCATTAAAGTTGACTTGCCCGCACCGTTTTCACCGACAAGGCAATGGACTTCTCCAGCTAGTAATTCAAAATTTACATTCGATAATGCCTGTACGCCTGGATATTGCTTGCATATATTTTTCATTTGCAGGAGTAGCGGCATATTGCTATAGATAATATGAAGTGAATAACATTAGTGGACGGTAATTTTTGTTAAAGTTTCCTTGTCAATAATTCCGACTTCGACAGGAACAATTTTGGGAACCGAGGCGCCAGAGAAGTAATCATGGATTTTCTGAATGGTTGTTTCACCAATCTTTTTGGGATTTTGGATTACGTCTGCCTTCAATTGCGTACCCTTGAGAATGGCATCTCGTGCAGGCGGTGTTGCATCATAGCCAACAATTTTTACATTCTTTCGATCATATTGTTGAACTGCCTCCAACGCACCGAGCGCTGAATCATCATTAATACCAAAAATACCATTGAGGTCTGGATGCGCCTGTAAAACATCCGAGGTAATCTGCATCGCTTTATCTCGAACACCCTCTGCATTTAAGTCGGCAACAATTTTGATCTCGGGATATTTTGCAATGGCGTCTTTGAATCCTTGCGTTCTATCCAGCACTGATGTTACTGTTGGCTGACCTATTATTGCAATCTTACCTTTTCCATTCAAAACCTTTGCTAGATACTCTCCTGCAAGTCTCCCACCCGCAACATTATCCGATGCGATGTGACTAATTACCTCGCCCTCTTGTGAAGCAATATCTGCTGTGAATACTGGAATTTTTGCATCATTCGCCTTCCTGATTGCCGGACCGACACCTCGGGAATCTACGGGACACACAATAATAGCATCAACTTTCTGTGTGATGAAATCTTCAATTTGATTACTTTGCTTACCAAGATCAAAATCGCCGGCAGTAACAATCAGCTTATAACCCTTTTTTTCTGCTTCATTTCTCAAACCTTCTTCCAAATCTCTATAAAAAACATGCGCGCGAGTTAGTAATGTCACTCCAATCGTTTTTATAGATCTGGCTTCCTCTCTTTTACCACAACTTACAAAAAGAAAAATAATTGTTACTACAATCATGATATTATATTTCATACCAAATCCTCTGTTTGCTTATTAATCTCTAACTTTGGAACTAAATCTACTGAAATACTCATTCATTTACAATGAAATATTTTTATTACTTAAAAAAGCGAAAATCTGCCCCAACGAAATACCACCATCGTTTGGCGGTACACGCTGATGCCAGTATGGATTAAAACCCTCATTTTCAAGACGTTGAACCACACGCTCTGTTAAATATTTATTTTGAAAACAACCACCCGAAAGCACTATACGCTTTTCGTTCATACGTTTTGCTATATCAATTACAATTTCACAAAGAGCATTATGAAATTTCACGGCAATAATTGAAACATCTGTTTTAATTTTCATATCATCAATTATTTGCTGAAATATAGGAGACCAATCAATTAAAAGCTTTGGTTGATGGTGTGAATTTTTGTGATTACGAATTTTATTATTCCGATCGACATCGTTATTGGCAATAGATGAATAATCATCAGTAATCGACCATTCATAATATTCGTCAGTTTGTAAATCCTTAATTGCCCACTCCAACTCCATTGCTGCTTGCCCTTCGAACGAAACTTTTTGCCTTAAACCAATGATCGAAGCAACTGCATCAAAAAGTCGCCCCACGCTTGACGTTAGTGGCGAGTTTATTTTTTTCTTCAACATTCGGGTAAATGAGTTTATTTCAGTATTGGAACAAGTTTTTAACGTGGGGAGAAAATCATACTTAATTAATTCATCACCAAATAATTCGAACAATATGCTAAAAGCAGTTCTTCGAGGTTCCTTAATTGCTTGTTCGCCACCAACTAATCGAAATTGTCTAAAAGATGCTACACGCTCAAACGATACATCATCTGTCAATAAAAACTCGCCACCCCAAATCGTTCCATCAAGTCCAAAACCTGTACCATCCCATGAAACACCCAATACTCTTCCATCAATTTGATTTTCAGCCATACAGGATGTAATATGAGCATAGTGATGCTGGATTTGCACACACTTTTCACCAAAACTTTTTGCGTAGTAAGTAGATAGATACGCAGGGTGCAAATCAGCAATTATTTTTTCTGGTATTTTGTCATACAATTTTTTAAAACTCTCGATTACATTTTCAAATGCTTCATAAGATTCTTTCGTCTCCAAGTCCCCAATGTGTTGACTTATAAAAACGTTTTCGGATGAGTTAATTGCAATAGTATTTTTAAGATGAGCACCAACAGCAAGGATTGGCTTATCAGTTTTTTTCATTGACTGAATTGGCAGGGGTGCGTATCCTCTTGCCCTACGAATCACAAGTTCACGCCCCAAAAT
>JBBIRP010000134.1:4214-5864 GCA_037441745.1 Ignavibacteriales bacterium | reverse complement strand
TAATGGCATTTCTTGTAAATGCATATCATGAAGAAGAAGCCCCCACAGCAGAGGGAAAGATGGAAATGCGTGTTGTTTTGAAATTGCATCCAAAACTTGCTCCAATTAAAGCGGCTATATTCCCTCTTGTAAATCGGGATGAAATGCCTGAGATTGCAAAGAATATTGAAGAGAATTTACGTCCTCATCTTCGGGTATTTTATGATGACAGTGGTGCAGTTGGTAGGCGTTACCGCAGACAGGACGAGATTGGTACACCATTCTGTATTACAATTGATTCGCAATCACTTCAAGATCAGACAGCTACAGTACGGGAAAGAGATTCAATGGTGCAAGAACGAGTTGCTTTTGATAAACTACTTTTATATCTTAATAAAAAAATCAACAAATAACTTTTAAAATAATAAAAATGAGGAGACATAAATGAATTTAAAACAAATAATATTTTTATTGATGAACATTTTATTTTTGACGTCAATTGTTTCATTTATCGGTTGCGAAAAAAATTCTACAAGTACAGAAAAAACAGCTCTCGCTCCAATAACAAATCTTAAAGCATATTCAGTTAATGAAACATCTGTAGGGCTCACATGGACGCCTTCTACAAGTGAAAATATTTCAGAATTTGGAGAATATGCAATCACAATAAAAAAACCGAATGGTGATATTCTTCAAACGACAAGTGCCGATAGAGGAGATACAGCATTCATAGTGATAAATTTAACTGAAGGGGTTATTTACACTTTCGAGGTTGTAACAACAGCGATAGATGGTGCAACTAATTATAAAAATAGCAACCCAGTCTCAGTCAAATGGTCCCCTGCACGTAGATTAGATACTGATGACAGTGGATTAGATATCAAAGTGTATGAAACATCAAGTTCAAGTAGCTTTGGTAGCGGACTTGTTCTTTATCATCCAACTTCACAAAAACCAAAGGTCGTATCAATCTCAAATCCGCGCACTGACAGTTCTTACATAGATTTATATCTACAAACTCATCCAAGTACGTCTGGATCTGTTGAATTGAAAAGCGCTTCTTTATATAAACCGAGTTGGAGATTAACAAGATTTTCAACTGTTTCGCGAGATGCAAATTCTCTTGACAATGCACAATTTGCCCCACCAGACTCATCCACATATACACTGACATCAATACAATTTGATTCGACTAATTCTGTTACAACATCACGCATCTATTACTTCAAAGGTGATAATGGAAATTTCGGCCGAATATTAGTGCAACGCGCACCGAATGGTACTTTAATCTGGGGTACGTCTCCCGAACAGTATCTGAATCTGAAGGTTTCATACCAAACCGTTCCCTATAACCCGTATTCAAAACGAAACCAATAAATTCTTAAGAAGGAGTCACAAATGTTAAAAAAAATTTTTCAGGTATCATTTATAATTATAATAATAACACTCATAACTAGTGTTTTTTCTTTTGGGCAGAAGAAAATAACCGTACATGGTGACATAATTGAAATAACTTCATTTGTTAAAGAAGGTTTAAAACCAACAAGCCCTTCAAAAAAGGAAATGGTGATTGATAATTTAAAAAAAGGTGGGATGTTGGGTATTGTTGATAAAGCGAACAAACTTTATTTACTCGTCCCGAGCACAACAGATACGACTTTTATTCAAACT
>JBBIRP010000134.1:2212-4186 GCA_037441745.1 Ignavibacteriales bacterium | reverse complement strand
GGATTGAAATCATTTGTTAAAGGTCAAGTTTACATTCGCAGTGGTGTTCGTATTCTTGTGCTCGAAGATATCGGAAAATCATTAAAATAACTATTTTGTATATTCGCATAATCATCTCTCTTACCATTGTATACGCATGGCAAACTTCTATTTGCCATGCACAATGGCTAGAAGATTCGTCAGCAGATTCACATATCCGGAAGGGGATCAATTTCGTCTACAATCTTTCATTCGATAGCGCTAGAGTAGAATTTCAAATTGTAGCAAATACATATCCAAATCATCCAGCAGGTCATTTTTTTATTGCAATGGTTGAATGGTGGCAAATCATCACCGACTTTGAGGACAGATCTCGTGATAAAAAATTTATCCGCATGCTCGATCATGTAATTTCTTTGTGTGAGAAGCGACTCGATGAAGATGAGAATGATATAACTGCACTATTTTTTAAAGGCGGTTCACTTGGATTCCAGGGTAGGCTATATGGCAATCGTGAGGATTGGCTGAGAGCTGCAAACTGCGGACGAGAAGCTTTACCAATCGTTTTAAAAGCTTATAAATTAGCACCGAATAATAATGATATCCTTCTCGGAATGGGAATATATAATTATTATGCAGCTGTTATCCCAGAATTGTATCCATGGGTTAAACCTATAATGTTGTTGTTTCCTAAAGGCAATAAGATCGAGGGCCTGAGACAATTAAAGATTGCGTCTAATAATGCTCGCTACGCAAACATAGAAGCAACATACTTTCTACTACAAGTTTACCAGAATTTTGAAAATTCACATCAAGAAGCACTTCAGCTCGCATTGAAGCTTCATAATATGTTTCCAAATAATGTTATTTTTCATAAATATGTTGGAAGATGCTACGTGACATTAGCTAAATGGAATGAGGCACATCGCATATTTTCAAAAATTCTTGATAACGTAAAGTCAAAAAAAATCGGCTACGACTTGATCGCCGAACGTGAAGCAAATTATTATATCGGACAAGCTGAAATGAATTTAGGTACGTACGAAAATGCTTTGCAATATCTTTATCGTACAGATGAACTTTGCAGAATTCTTGATACCAATGAGATATCCGGTTATATGGTTTATACAAATTTGAAAATTGGAATGATTTACGATTTACAAGGTAACCGCGATTTAGCTATAATGCAATACAGAAAAGTACTAAACATGAAAAATTATCAAGATTCACGTAAGCAAGCTGAAAGTTATATTAAAACACCGTATAAAAATTATTGAGATATGATTACCACTATTATTTTAGGATTAATTACTGCTTCTGCGGAAATTCTAGGTGGAATATTAATCGTCCTAAAAAACAAATGGTTTCAAAGAATCCAAGAATACCTTTTAGCATTAAGTGCCGGTTTTATATTATCGCTCGTACTTTTTGAATTAATACCGGAAAGCCTAACATTGCTGGGTAAAATTGCCTCTCTTTATATTATAATAGGATTTAGTATGTTACATTTTTTTGAGCATACCCTTGTTGGTCATTTGCACTTCGGGGAAGAAACTCATCGCGAAGTTATGGTATCAAAGATTGCCAGTATATCAGCATTTACGGGATTGTTAATACATGCTTTTTTCGACGGACTTTCCATTTCAGCTGGTATAGAATTTAATTTTTCAATTGGTATGTTAATTTTTATCGCAGTTTTATTACATAAAATTCCAGAAGGATTAACCGTAGCATCTATTTTGTTAGCAGCGAATCAAACAAAGAGAAACGCTCTTATTTCTTCTTTTGCTGTTGGTATTGCAACTATGCTTGGGATTCTGAGTGTATATTTTATTAAAAGTTTCTCCGGTAGTGCTGTTGGTATCGCATTTGCCTTTTCAGCAGGTGCAGCAACATACGTAGGTGCTAGTGATTTAATCCCCGAAATTAATCGCTCGGAAAACCGCATTAGTCCTTTAATAGTTTTTGCAGGTATGATTCTTTTTTATTTTAGTA
>JBBIRP010000134.1:0-2184 GCA_037441745.1 Ignavibacteriales bacterium | reverse complement strand
AATTTTTAATCACTATTCAAGTCTAAAACCGACACTAATCCTATGCATGGAACCAACTCTCCCTAAAGAATTATATCCATAATCTATGGTGTACCTTTCTGTCACAAAGCCCCCACCTATTGATAAGCCCGCGAAACCGGAAGATTGTCCCAATTTTAATTCTTGCCTTTTTTCATTATTATAACCCACACGCAATATCACGTTTGGACTTGCAGTTAGTTCAACTCCGATGGAAAATTGCTTGAGCCGTTTGATGAAATTGTCCTGGTAATCGTTCAGTCGATGTAAATCGATAAAAATTACCGCCGGCAAATGTTCAGGATAAATTGCTGAACCAATCGTAAAATTAAGTGGGAGTTTTTCTCTTGTATTCATATATGGGTCAATTTGGGTTCCGAGATTCAATATACTTGCACCAATAACAAATCTATCCGGAATCACCACATATTTAGCACCAAAATCTACAGCTGCGGCTGTGGAGTGAACATCAGCTATCGATGAATAAATAAATTTTGCATTGATACCATAACTTAAATCTTCAATAATATTACTGCCATAACCAACAAGAATTACAAATTCTCCTGCACTGTACGTACCTAACTGTTGACCCTCTTCACCCGTTCGTTTGAATTCACCGTAATTGATGTAAATAATCCCACCACCTACAAATCCAAAATTCGATAATTCTCTCCCATAACTTATATAACCTGCGTTCACATCAAGTAGATGTTTGAAAAATCCCATAGATAATTGTTGACAATTCAACGATGTAAGACCCGCAGGATTATAAAAAATAAGATTTGGATCATTTGTAGATGTAACGAAACTACTTCCAAGCGCTGCTGCCCTTGCTCCAACGTCTAATCGAAGGAAATCAAATGTGTTATTCCCTTTTCCATATAAAAACATGTGAATAATTAAACATATGAAAATTAAATTAACTAAATATCTCAAAAGCATGTTACATTCTTTCATTTGATTATCTAATATGAATAATCTAATAAATTGTTCAATAAGTTTCAAGATTGTGTGAAGTTTAATAATTTACTCTAATTAAAAAAATCAGAGGTAACCTTCCACTCCGCTCTGGAAAAGTATAAGGTTGCCTTCTATGTATATTCTATCGCAAGATGGTAAGTTTCTCCGTCTCGATAAACGTTCCTTTATCAAGCCGATACATATACACTCCCGTTGGCATTTTACTCGCATCCCATTCCACCGACTTGTATCCTGCAACATGCATTCCATCCACAAGTGTTGCTACCTCTTCTTCAAGCACATTGTACACCTTCAGCGTTACCCAACTGTCAATCGGCAATTGATAATTGAAAATTGTTTACGGATTGAACGGATTGGGATAATTTTGTAAGCAAAGGTTTCAGGTTACTGTTTACAGACTCTGGCGGCTGTGGTGGCAGTTCCGATGTCGGCGCAATCCTGATGCGATTCGAACCATTCATCACCCTTGATGAAAGTATCAGCGTTCCTGCCTGATTCATTCTCACCCAATATAACTTGCCCGGTTCGATGGTGTCAGTAACGCTGTATCCTCCTGCATAACCATAGAAATTCGTTGTTATTATCCAGGGCGGAGTGGATGTTATAGTGTTGACATCCAAAAAAGAGAAAATCAAGCCTATCATGTTCCATCCTGCTGCCACTGCAATTGTGTCTTCTGTCCGCAATTGAAGTTACATCATAAAACGTATAGCTGATTAACGAATCTACAAGTAAACCATCAACAAGAACACTATCAACGTGGTATCCTGGTTGGCATGAACAGGAAAGACAGGTTGGCCCCATAATTGACCGCTCCTGATGACGAGATTGATCCGTTTGCTACTGCACATGTCGTGACTGTGCATGTGATAACACCCAGATTTCCATCTATCTGAATTCGCTGGGTGGAGATGTGATAGTCTGTGCAATTCTGGTAATTTTCCCACATGAGGATCGCCGCGCCCGAGCCACCGCTCATAATGGCGGTGTTATATTGATTGTTCACCGCCGTCGGGATGGGATTCTTCACGTTCAGGACAGTTGACCACTGGGCGTATATCATAGCATATGAAGGGATTAAGACAAATGAAAGTATTAAGAGCACAACAATGCCCATCACAACGCGTAAAATTAAAAAACCAGCTTCTCACAAGAGCTTCTCCTATGATTGTTGATAAATGAAAA
>JBBIRP010000133.1:0-5936 GCA_037441745.1 Ignavibacteriales bacterium | reverse complement strand
TGATTCTCGGCATTGCGGAGAAGTTGGGGCTACCCGGTTTCGGCAAGAATGGTCTGGGTGAAGGAATGGACATTGTGCGGCAGGAAGATTTCTACCTGCGGATGGTGGCGAATCTCGCCGCCGGAGACAAACCGGGCGACGAAGTGCCCGATGCGGACGAGTGGGAGCTGCAGCAATTCGAACGGGCACGCCGCCACCTGCCGAAGACGGTGTTCGACGTCGAACGATGGAAGAGAATCGTCGGCGAGCAGTGGTGGAAGAAAGTGGTGTACGTGCTGAATCGCGGCGGTCGTTTTCAGGATTACGAGAAGGCGTACGATGGTGAGAAGTTCAGAAACAAGTACGGACAGCTCATCAACCTGTATCTCGAGAAACACGCGCACGGCAAGTCGGCAATTACAGGCAAGCACTACCCAGGCATTGCGACATACGTTCCGGTTGCCGACGTGATGGGCAATGAAGTGCACGACGAGCGCGAAGGCTTCGATCTGCACATGATCACCTTCCGCGACGTTACGCAGACGAAGAGCCGCACCATCACCAACTACTGGCTGAGTGCGATTCGGCCGCAGAACCTCGTGCTCGTCAACTCTGCCGATGCAAGCCGGCTTGGTTTGAGTGATGGGGAGAAGGTGAAGTTTGTTTCCAAGACCAACGCCGAGGGAGTGTATGACCTCAAAAATGGCAGGAAGAAACCAATGGTCGGAGAGGTGAAAGTCATCGAGGGAATTCGCCCCGGCATCATCGGCTTTTCACTCGGACATGGTCATTGGGCAAACGGCTCGTCTGATGTTGTTGTTGATGGGAAGAGAATCAAAGGCGACCCGCGCCGCGCCACAGGCGTTCATGCCAACGCCGCCATGCGTCTGGATGATTACTTGAAGAACACATGCTTGCTCGATCCCGTCGGCGGAAGTGTGTCGTTCTACGATACGAAGGTGAAGTTGATGAAGGTATAAATTATATTCTTATTTTGATATTATCGCGTTATTTATTAAATTTAAAAAACTCCGATTTCAGTTACCTAAATTCACTTAATGAATATGGTATCTGAAACGATAAGTCTTAGGACTTTTCCTATTTGTTTTATACAAATTGGAAAACGGTTTTGCCGGAAACGGTGAAGCCACCCGGCTTGTCCCAAATGATATTTGGGACGTGGAAAGGAGAAAAATATTTAATCATTGTTTCATTGATGAATTTATCCAGTATTTCAATGACTCAATGATAGAATGTTTAAACTTATTACTCCCCATCCTTTCCACAAGTGATGGGGATTTTTATTTTAAATACAAGATGCCAAATTAAAGAATGAAAGAAAGTTGGTAAATTAATGAAACCACTAATTGACTCTTTTAGAAGAGAACATACTTACCTTCGCATTTCTGTGACTGATAGATGTAATCTTCGGTGCGGCTATTGTATGCCGCCCAACGGTATCCATCTAAAAGAACGAAGTGAGATTCTTACTTTTGATGAAATTGAAAGATTGGTGAAAATATTTGCCAATATGGGAATAAATAAAATCCGTATCACCGGTGGTGAACCATTAGTTAGAAAAGATTTACCAAAACTTATTCAGAGATTGGCAATCATTCACGGAATTCAAACCATCGGTATTACAACAAACGGAGTTTTGCTAAAATCATTTGTATTTAAATTGAAAATGTCCGGAGTTACAAACCTAAATATCAGCTTAGATACTTTACGTACATCTCGGTTTAAATTAATTTCAGGTCGTGAGCATTTTAACGATGTAATAGATGGTATTAATAACTCACTTGATGCAGGATTTCAATCATTGAAACTAAATACTGTAGTGATGAGCGGTGTTAATGATGATGAGCTTCTCGATTTCGTGGAATTTGTAAGAGATAAGCCAATCAATGTCCGTTTTATCGAATATATGCCCTTCAAATTGAACCAGTGGAATCATGCCAAGTTCGTTTCATACCAACAAATGTTCGAAACAATTGATGAGAAATATGAATTGAAACCAATCGAAACATCAGATAAAAATTCTGTATCGAAAGATTTTTGGATATATGGTATAATGGGAACAGTCAGTTTCATAACGCCGATGTCAAATCATTTTTGTGGAACATGTAACAGGATCAGACTGACAGCCGATGGTTCAATTAAATCTTGTCTTTTCCATCCTGCAGAAGTTAATTTGCGTTCAGCACTTCGTGGTGGAGAGTCTGATGAGGTTATTGAAAAACTAATTCGTTCAGCTATTCTACAAAAGCAATACGAACATCACGCGATGGAAGAATTAGTAAGTTTGGAAAATAGAAGTATGATACAAATAGGTGGATGAAATAAATACAAAACACAAAAGTAAAAAATAAATTAAAGACAAATAAATATTGACAAAGTACCAATAGCTAAGAGCAAACATTTATGATTGATATTTCAAACAAAATAAAAACATTAAGAACTGCTGTTGCAGAGGCAAGGCTCAAACTAAAACCCGAAACGATCGAACTTATCCATCAAAATAAAATTCCAAAGGGTAATCCAATCGAAGTTGCAAAAGTCGCAGCAATCCAAGCGGCGAAGAATACAAGTAGCATCATTCCTTACTGTCATCCATTGCCTATTGATTATGTTGGGGTAGAATTCGATTATGATAAGGAACAAATAATCGTACAAACAACTGTAAAGGCGATTTATAAAACAGGTGTTGAGATGGAGGCTTTAGCTGCAGCATCAATAGCTGTGTTGACGCTTTATGATATGATGAAAATGTTGGACACTAATATGGAAATTCTAGGTGTGAAATTATTAGATAAAACAGGTGGTAAATCCGATTTCAAAACAAAGTACGATAAACCATTACGTGCAGCTGTCCTTGTGCTTTCGGATTCGATTTCATCCGGAAAAAAGTCCGATACTTCCGGTCAAATGATAGTCAAACGGTTGAAAAAGGAAGGTATTGATGTTTTAGAATATAATATTATTCCTGATGATAAAGAGAAAATTACTCAAATACTAATTAAATATGCTGATGTAGATAGATTAGACTTGGTCATGACAACGGGAGGTACTGGTTTCAGTCCAAGAGATTGTACACCAGAAGCAATGGAAAATGTAATCGAGCGAGAAATACCAGGGATCCCCGAGGCAGTTAGGGAATTCGGACAAGAACGAACTCCTTACTCGATGCTTTCACGTGCAAAAGCTGGTATACGCGGCAAAACATTGATTATTAATCTCCCCGGTTCAAGAAAAGGAGTTGCCGATTCGCTTAATGCTCTTTTCCCTGGGATTCTTCATTCATTCAAAATGATTTGGGGAGGAGGACATTGAATCAATAATAGAAGTGAAACAAAATGATCGAATTTGAAGAAGCAAGAAATAAAATTCTGAAAAATACACATCGTTTGTCGTCAGTTTTTGTTAAACTAATTGATTCACTTGGATATGTGCTAGCGGAAAATGTTATAGCAAGAGAGCCAATTCCGAGATTTGACTCATCTGCAGTTGACGGTTTTGCAGTTAGAGTTGACGATTTAAAAGACGCATCTGATAATAAGCCTGTTAAATTAAAGATAATCGGAGAAGTTAAAGCTGGCAACACTGTTATACCTATTCTTAAGAAAAATTATGCAATAAAGATATTCACTGGTGCTGTTGTTCCCGAAAACACAAATGCTATTGTAATGCAAGAGAATACGAGAATAGAAAATAAAACCGTTTTGGTTTTTAGAAAACCAAAGAAAGGAGAAAATATTCGACGTACAGGTGAAGAATTTAAAAAAGGTGAAGTTGTCCTTGCGAAGGGTGAACTCATTACCCCTGCAACAGTAGGTTTGCTGGCATCGTTGGGGTATACTAAAATACGTGTTTTCAGGAAACCTAAAATTTCGCTTACCATAACCGGCAACGAGCTCCAATCACCGGGTAAGATTTTAGAAATTGGGAAAATTTATGACTCTAATTCTTATGGGCTTATGGCAGCACTTCAATCAAGAGGAATTTATCCAACAATTGTAAATTTAGTTAAAGATGAGAAGCAATCAATAAGGAAAGCAATATCTAATGCGATCAAGCTTTCCGATATAATTATATCAGTTGGTGGTGTGTCGGTCGGTGAATATGATTTTGTAAAGGAAATCTTAATAAATCTTGGCGTAAAAGAAATTTATTGGAAAGTAGCAATTAAACCGGGTAAACCGAATTTCTTTGGAGTGTTAGGGAAAAAACTTATCTTTGGTCTGCCTGGTAATCCTGTCGCTGCGTTGCTTTCATTTTATAAGCTGGTGACTCCTGCGATTAATAAACTTATGGGTATGAATAATTCGTCAGCCCTGGAACTACAAGCTGTGTTAACCAAAGACATAAAAAAGAAATCTGGACGATTAGAATTTGTGCGTGGAATATTATCAACTGATGAGAATGATGAATTATTTGTAACCCCCACAAAAGGACAAGATTCGCATATGCTCGGTGGATTGGCAAGAGCAAATTGCTTAATTCATTTTCCGAAAGAAGGAACAATAGTTCTAAAAGGTTCGATAGTTAAAGTAGAGTTATTGAGATGGTAAATATATATGATTGAAATGATTAGCATAGAGAGAATAAACAGCGGTGAATGATTAACAATAAGTAAAGTACAAAGAACGATGTTAAAGTACAAATAACAAATGACAAATAGAAATAATATTGGCAAAATCCTTTCGTTAAACATAAGCAAGAAAAAGGGTATCCCAAAAACAAATGTTAATAGTGTGAAGTTAATTGAAAACTGGGGAATAGAGGGTGATGTCCATGCCGGCAATTGGCATAGGCAAATCAGTTTGCTTGCAATTGAAAGCATAGAAAAAATGCGTAACAAAGGGTTGAATGTTCGCCCAGGAGCGTTTGCAGAAAACATTACGACTGAATTTCTGAATCTTCCCAAATTAAATGTTGGAGATAAAATAATTATCGGAGAAGTACAATTAGAAATCACTCAGATTGGCAAAGAATGTCATTCCAAGTGTGCAATCTATTATCGAGCGGGTGATTGTGTTATGCCGCGGGAAGGAATTTTCGCTAAAGTTGTTAAAGGTGGTATCATTAAAGTCGGAGACGAAGCTAGAGTAGTCAAAACGGAACAATTTGTACAGATCGGGGTAGAATAAATGAAGGAAGATATTGTTGGCGCTATTCTTGCCGGCGGTAAAAGTTCTAGAATGGGAACTGATAAGGCGTTACTTATATTTAATGGAAAACCTTTCATTCAACATATTTCTGAAGTTCTGCTCTCCATTTTCGAACGGGTCATTGTGGTTTCAGATCAAAATGAAAAGTATGAATTCCTTAATTTACCAATTTATTCGGATTTATATAAAAATTGTGGACCGCTAGCTGGAATTCATTCAGCTTTTGTTAATACCCAATCGGATGGCGTTTTCATCACTTCTGTCGATTTACCTTTAATAAATGTTTCGGCAATTCAATATATCCTTAACCAAAAATGTGATGCCGATGCTATTTTATATTATATTGATAATCAAGTTCAACCACTTTTTGGTTTGTACAATCGAAGATGTCTTATGAAGATCGAAAATCAGTTAAAACAAAAAAGATATTCAGTTTTAGAGTTCTTAAACACAATCCACACAAATATCATTCAATTAAATTTAACACAAATAGATTCCTTATCAGAAATTTTACAAAACATCAACTCACCTAAAGATTACCAATCATTATTTAAAAAAAAGTATTAATATTTAAGTTATCATAAATATCTATTGAAAACATCTATTTTCTAGGTATGTGTGATTTGACCCAGCATATTATTTAATAATTTTGTATCTTAATTATTATAATGATCATTATAACTCGATGAAATCTATTTTAGAAAAATTATTTCCTTCATTAGGAAGGAAAATAGCAGCGGCAGTTATCATTGTATTTCTGATTGTTGGCGGTGTATTTGTTTACAT
>JBBIRP010000132.1:0-6012 GCA_037441745.1 Ignavibacteriales bacterium | reverse complement strand
ACTGCTTGCATGTAAAAAGTTTTTAGAGAGTAAAAAGATTACAGGAGCGCAAGTATCAAAAGATTATATAAAAGAGTTCAATGAAATTTCACTTGCTCTTCAAAAATCTCTCAGCTGGAATGATTGGATTGAAATATATACTAAGCTCGTCGATTGGTCAATGGAATTAGATCAACATCCTGAACTTGGATTAAAACAAACATTGATCGATCAAACAAGGGAATGTAATGTTGAATTTTCTAAGTATATTGAGAGGAATTACAGAAATTGGCTTGAACAGCAAAAGAGACCCACGCTCTCAATTGATGTGGTCGAAAGGTATCTGATACCTGAACTGAGAGAAACAAATAGATCTGTTTTCTTTTTTGTGATTGATTGTCTACGATTAGACCAATGGCTGAAAATGGAAAGTGTACTCAGAGAATATTATGAAATCAACAAAGAATTTTATTATTCCATTCTTCCAACGGCTACACCATACTCTCGGAATGCAATCTTCAGTGGGACTTGGCCGTATGAGCTCGAGATGCGTTTCCCAGAAATTTGGGAACAATGGGAAGATGATGACAATAGTCGAAACAGGTACGAACATCAATTTTTAAATAATTTATTGGAACGAAGGAAACTACAATTAAAACCTGAATCAAAGTATGTAAAGATATTAGATGCAGAATTCGGACGTAATATCGAGCAAAATATAAACTCGTATACAAAAAATCGACTGACCGCTATTGTAGTAAATTTCGTTGATATGCTTGCACACGGTAGATCCGATTCCCAGCTTCTCAAAGAAATTGCACCGGACGAATCTGCTTATCGCTCTCTAACAGCAACATGGTTTCGACATTCATCATTACTATCAATGCTTCAAACCCTATCACGCCAAAAACATTTGATAGTAGTATTGACAACCGACCATGGAAGCATTAGAAGTTTGAGGGGGGCTAAAGTTATAGGTGATAGGGAAGCATCAACCAACCTGAGATATAAATTCGGAAGAAACCTTAAAATTGATGAACGGTATGCGATCTTCGTTAAAGATCCATACGATTTTAAATTGCCAAGACGTGGTTCAACTATAAATTATATCGTAGCAAAGGAAGATTATTTCTTTGTCTATCCAACAGATTATCATCAATATTTGAATAAGTATAAAGATAGTTTTCAACATGGCGGAATTTCGATGGAAGAGATGATATTGCCGGTTATAAAGCTTATTCCCAAAGTATGATTCAATCATTTACCACAAACTCAGAGTTTGAAACAATCAAAGCAGGAGAAAGATTCTCGATGCGATTATCGCATCGCGATGTAGTTGCATTCTTTGGTGAGCTTGGTGCGGGTAAAACGTGTTTTATCAAAGGTATCTGTAAAGGTTTGGGAGTCCATGAGCATGTGGCGAGTCCATCCTTTACAATCATGAACGAATATCAAGGAGTTGGGATAAAAATTTTTCATTTTGATTTTTATAGAATAAAAACTATACCTGAACTACGAGAAATTGGTTTTGATGAATACATATACGACGATGGTGTATGCTTAATCGAATGGGCAGATCGTGTTAAAGAACTTCTTCCACCAAAGAGATTTAATATCAATATGAAATTAGGTTCATCAGAAAATTTAAGAGAAATTACAATAGAAGAAGTTGCTGAATGATTATTCTTGGAATTGAAACGGCAACTGATATTTGTGCATCAGCTATTATTCATAATTCTGATGTTTTAATCGAACGTACAATAAGTACACCTCATTCACATTCTGAACGGTTGCTCTCTATAATAGATGAATGTCTTAAGGCAACACAGGATTCGATTAATACAATTGATGCAATTGCAATATCCATCGGTCCAGGATCATTCACAGGTTTGAGAATAGGTTTAAGTGTTGCAAAGGGTCTCGCATTTTCGAATTCAAAGAAATTAATAGCCGTATCAACACTGGAGGCATTAGCCGAAAATGCCCGTCGAAATAAAATTGTTTCAGTAGGTCAGATAGTTTTTCCGATGATTGATGCTCGAAGAGATGAAGTATATACAGCATTATACTCAGTAAAAAATGATGATTTAGAAGAAATAATTCCACCTCGTTCAATAACTCTCTCTGAATGTGTAAATCTTATCGAACCAGATAATACTATCATAATTGTTGGCGATGGGAGTGAAAAATTCAAAGATTATTTGAAAAAAGTTGATTTGAAACAATCATCTCGGTATATTATTCCACCATCAGCGTTACAACTTTGTAGTGCTGTATCAGTTGCAATTTGTGGAAAACGGAAAATTGAAAAGAACGAAATTAGTAACATAGAAACACTTGAACCACTTTATGTTAAGGATTTTTATACTCTTGTGAAGACACAACACCAGAAGGTTAAAATATAATGGCTTGGTTCAGAAGATCGAAGGCAAGTATAACTACGGATGCGCAACGGAAAGAAATTCCGGACGGTATGTGGACAAAGTGTGGTGGTTGTGGTGAAATTATTCATCGCAAGCAACTTGAGCAACAGTATTATACTTGTACAAAATGCAATTACCATTTTCGAATTGGGAGTAATGAATATTTAAAAGTTCTTTTAGACGAAGGTTCGTTCAAAGAAATGGATCGAAAAATGCGCTCAAAGGATCCACTTGGCTTTAAAGATACAAAAAGCTACAAGGAGAGAATAAAGGAATCAATAAAAAAGACCGGTTTAAACGATGCGATTCGAACGGGTACAGGTAAGATAAATGGCATGGAGATCGTGATTGGTGTGATGGATTTTAGCTTCATTGGTGGAAGTATGGGTTCTGTTGTTGGAGAAAAAGTTGCTCGAGCAATAGATAAAGCAAGAAAATCAAGACTACCTCTCGTGATTGTTTCTGCAAGTGGTGGAGCAAGAATGATGGAAGCAGCATACTCTCTTATGCAGTTAGCTAAAACGAGTGCTAAATTAGCTCAACTCTCCGATGCTGGAATCCCTTATATATCAGTATTGACAGACCCAACTACAGGCGGTGTAACTGCCAGTTACGCAATGTTGGGAGATATCAATATTGCAGAACCAGGAGCTCTTATTGGTTTTGCTGGTCCCCGCGTTATCAAACAAACTATCGGGAAAGATCTACCTCAAGGGTTTCAGCGTGCGGAGTTTCAACAAGAACACGGATTTGTCGATGTTGTGATCCATCGTAAAGATATGAAGGATGTCATTACAAAATTATTAAAATTAATGTGGGATTGATTAGACAAATCAATTACATTTACACTTTGATGTATAGTTAATGAATTAAAATTTATGAACAAAGAACAAAATAATTTCTATATAAAATTTTTAAAATAATACATGGAAATATTTACTTGGTTTTCACGCGGGGGTATTGTAATGTACCCCATTCTACTATGCTCGCTTGCTGGGGTTTATATTATAATCGAAAGATGGTTATTAATAAAAAAAGCAACACCACCTGCTTCTGCTTTCCAGATTAAACTACGTAAGCTCCTCGAAGGGAAAAATCTCCAGCTAGCGCAAGAAATGTGTATTCAAGAAAAATCTCCTATCGGTAGAATAGTTGGGGCTGGTTTGGAAAAAATACACCATGGGTCAATGCGAGTACGCCAAGCTATGGAAGACCAAGGTCGTGAAGAAATAACACTTCTCGAACGTCATCTGGGAATACTGGCAACTATTGCTGGCATTGCACCAATGTTGGGATTTCTTGGTACGGTGACAGGCCTTGTGTTAGCGTTTCAATCCGTTGCATCTGCAGCTGGTCAACCATCACCTGCAGATCTTGCTGATGGAATATGGGAAGCTCTAATAACTACAGTATTCGGACTTGGTGTTGGAATACCGGTATCAATGGCGTATAATTATCTTGTTAATCGTGTTCAGATTGTTGCATCAGCATCTGAACGGATAGCAAGAGATACTTTAGACGCAATTGAAGAAATCATTTATGGGGGGACTCAACAACTCAATAAAGATGACACGATTAGATTAAGAAGGGAGGAGAGTAAGTAATGAATTTTCGTCCTACTCACAGGTCAAGGTATCTTGAATCATTTAATTTCTCTTCTTTGACAGATGTTGTAATGCAGCTTCTTATATTCTTTTTACTTACATTCTCCTTTGCAAATACTCGTGGTATGAATGTTACTCTTCCGAAAACAGCAGTCGGACAACCACCTCAAAGGAGAACAATAACCGTTTCAATACAAAAAGATCAGGTACTTTTCGTAAATAGTGAAGCAGTAAAAAAAGAACAACTTGCATCAAAGTTGTCTGAATTATTCAAATCTGATACTGATCAACAAATAGTAGTGAGAGCCGACAAAGACTTAACGCTCCAGGATGTGGTCGAGATTCTAGACATTGCAAAAGGGATTGGGGCAACAAAACTTTTTATTGCAACAGAAGCGGAAAAAGAGCTAAAGTGATATCCGTAGCAAGCTATACAGATGAAAAAAGAATTCGTGTCGCGGCAGCTTTGAGTAGTTTAATTCTGCATATTATCCTTGCGGTAATAATCTCTTTGACGATTGTATGGCATCC
The DNA here is from genome assembly GCA_037441745.1 of Ignavibacteriales bacterium. Lineage (GTDB taxonomy): Bacteria > Bacteroidota > Ignavibacteria > UBA10030 > SZUA-254 > JACQYX01. The sequence continues at coordinate 1,475 of JBBIRP010000132.1, read as the reverse complement.
AAAACCTCCTGAGCTTATTGAACTTGATTGGGGAGGAAGTTCAGGTGCACCAAATCAGAATATCACTCAATCAGAAAATCAGCCGAATCGTTCTAGCGAATCCGAAGAAAGCGACGGGGCTGCAGAAAAGTCGAAGATTGATGTGCCAAAAGTTAAAAATCCTTCTGAAGAAGTCGTTCCCACTACTATAAAAGAAAAACCTAAAATAGCTGTTGGGAATGCTCGAGAGCGTGCTAAAACCGAAGGTTCTTCAGTTGCTCGCCACCGGCGGGTAAAAGAAGGTTTGGCTGGTGGTGCTGGTAAATCAACAGGGTATTCAATTGATTGGTTAGGTACTGGTTCTAGGAGATTATTGAGTGGAAGGATCCCCCGTTACCCTGAAGGCACTGATAAGGAATTACCAGTGACACTTCAATTTTCAGTTTTACCTGATGGGTCAGTTACGAATATTATTCCGCTGTATAGAAGTGATGAATTGTTAGAGCGGGAAGCAGTATCAGCATTGCAGACTTGGCGGTTCGATCCATTGCCGCCTCAATTTGAACAAAAACCTCAGAACGGGAGAATAACTTTTAACTTTATTCTAAAAAAGGAGTAATCTAATAATATGAAAAAAAGATATCTATATTCAATTTCAATACTATTGTTCTTACTAATTTCTTTCTCGATGTCGCAAGATATTAAACGCATTCAGCCTGAATGGTGGTTTGGTGGAGCTAGTGGAGCAAATTTCAATTTTTACAGCAGTGATTTTAACACGCTCAATTCAAATGATAAATTGCTCGTCTCTTTCAAAAATGGTTCAGGTGTTGGATTTTATTTCGCTCCACTAATTGAATATCGTCCGCATCCAGTTTGGGGTGGAATCTTAGCTTTTGGTTTCGATGGTAGAGGTGGTTCCTTTAACGATGAAAAATCGAATGATACTACACACTCACTTTCAACTTCTATGAATTATTTAAGTCTTGAACCGAGTGTACGCATCGCACCTTTTGAATTTGCACTTTATTTCTTCGCAGGTCCACGTTTAAGTTTCAATGTTGCGAAATCATTTAAGCTGAAGAGAACCTCTCAATTGGATCTTGAAAGTGATTTTATAAATTCGAGGGGAACAGCTATTGGTGGACAAATTGGTGTTGGTTATGAGTTTGCTCTAACGAATCCTGAAAATGAATGGCAGATAAATGCCTCACCATTTTTATCTTTCAATTTTGGGCAAGGACCTCGATCTGATGTTGATTGGTCTTTGACAACTTTGCGTATCGGTGTAGCAATCAAATTTGGTAATTCCAAAGAAATAAAAACTAAGGTAATGAGAGACGTTCAATTTTCTATCCGTTCACCAAAAATTATTCCTAAAGAAAGAAAAGTTCAAGAAACTTTTCCTATGAGAAATTATATATTTTTTGATAAGGGAAGCACGAATATCCCAGATCGATATATCTCTTTAACTCCCGATCAAGCTGCAACGTTTA
>JBBIRP010000131.1:0-6036 GCA_037441745.1 Ignavibacteriales bacterium | reverse complement strand
ACAATTTCAGCGACTTCCCCATCCAATAAATCTTTTATATTTTGAGGTGAATCAACGACCATCGCTTTGCCATTATTCATCAATGCAACACGATTGCATCTCTCTGCTTCATCAAGATATGGTGTACTCATCACAATTGTGATATTCATTTTTAAAAGATTTGTTAAAATTTTCCAGAAATCTCGACGAGAGACAGGATCGACACCTGTTGTTGGTTCATCGAGAAAAATTATCTTTGGCTGATGGATTAATGTACAAGCAAGTGCAAGTTTTTGCTTCATCCCACCCGAAAGCTGATCAGCCAAGCGTTTACGGAACGGAGTAAGATGTGTAAACTCCAACAATTCTTCTCTTCTTGTTTTAAAATTAAACACCTCATTAATCTCTGCAAAGAATTCAAGATTTTCATCTACAGTTAGATCACGATAAAGACTAAAGCGTTGAGAAAGATAACCAATTTGTTTATTAATTTTTTTTGATTCTTTTTGAAGATCAAAACCAAGAATTGTTGCTCTCCCTGAAGTTGGAGCAATGATACCACACAACATCCTAAAGGTTGTAGTCTTTCCGGCTCCATCAGGCCCAACGATTCCGAATATCTCACCCTGCTTAATTAATAAATTTAGTTTATCAACAGCTATGATGTTATCGAACTGTTTTGATAAGTTATGTAATTCAATAACTGGCATGCAATTAATTCAAAATATTTTCATGATATCGAGAGTGCGTTTTAAGGGAGTTCCGTTCCTGATGATAGAGTGTGAGGAAGTTCTACTTCCGAAGATAATCTTATACATCAATTCTGTGCAACACTAATTACCGCATCGGCGGGCATACCGGGTTTTAGAATTCGTTCTGGATTTGGTATTTCTATCTTAACACCAAAGACAAGTTTCGTCCGGTCTTCCTTTGTCTGAACATTCTTTGGTGTAAATTCAGCAACAGAAGAGATGTAGATGATCTTTCCAGAAAATGGCTTCTTAGGAAAAGCATCAATATATACATTTGCTGGCTGACCTAATTTCACTCTCGCAAGTTCTTCTTCAGAAATATAAATCATAAGGTGAACTATATCGAGTTGCGAGATTCGAAAAAGAGATGCATTTGGCATTATTACCTCACCCTCTTCAATAACTTTAAGCGTAACTACTCCTACAATCGGTGCTTTAACAAATGAATCTTCTATCTTTTTTTTAATTGCTTTAACTTGAGCTGCTGCTTGATCACGACGTGCACGTACAACTTCGACTTCTTCGGGGCGAAAGCCTCGTTTTAATTTATCGTAATTCTGTTTGGCAAGGATGTAACGTGTTCGGGCATCCTCGAGTTGTTTTTGTGAAATACACTTTTCATTAAATAACCTCTCTGACCGATATAAATCATCCTCTGCGTTTTTAAGTGTAGCTTCTGCTTGAGCAACGTCTTCTTCGCGGGTTCCTTGTACTATAAGTTTGTACTGGGCTTCTTCCGCATGGAGGTTTGCTTTTGCTTGTTCAAGTTGAATTTCTAAATCTGATCGATCTATAATCGCCAAGGTATCTCCCATTTTAACATCCGAGCCTTCATCAACAAACAATTTTAATACTTGACCCCCCACTTTCGCATTTATAGTTACTTCTGTTGTTTCTATTGTCCCAGAAGCTAAGATTTGTTCATCATCCGATGAAGAGCATCCAAAAAATAGAACAAGAAAAGAAATTAGAAAATATTTCTTTTTGGACGATTGAATAAAATTCATGCCCTTTTACTTCTTTTAAGATTGTAATATCTTTTTAAAGCGTTCTTAATGGTTTTCTCTTTATATTCAGGATTTTCGTGATATCTCTCTCTATTATATTTCATTACTCTATTCCTAAAATTCTGATCTTCTGCATACTTCTTCTTTAAATTCTTAAGTATTTTCTCTCGATTTCGCTGATAGTATGATAACTTTTTCCCCATAATTCATTACTTTAATATTGAAATAATTTCTTGCTGACGTGGTTCACCAGTTACAATAACCTTATAATTCTTTGTAATGTAAACATCAATTTCTGACCTAATCCCAAAGTCACCAATAAAATAGATTCCCGGTTCAATCGAAAATGATATCTCGGGAATAATCAATCTTTCATCTTTCGTTTCAAGATTATCAATATTCACACCACTTCCATGTACGTCCGTTGTTATAGAATGTCCTGTTCTGTGAATGAAGTAATCACCATAGCCGTGCTGTTTGATATAATTCCTACAAACATCATCAACATCGCATCCGCGGACTGATTTTTTTTCTGCAAATGATTTTATCAAGAAATCAATTGCCGCATCACGTGCACCTTTAACAATATTGAAAATCTTTGTGTATTTTTCAGGGACCTCCTTCCCGAGATAACCAACCCATGTGATATCATTTTGTGTTGAGCCCGGTTTATTCTTTCTTGCCCACAAATCAATTAGTACAAAATCTCCTTCGTGCAACTCGGAATGTACATCTTTAGTTGGTTCGTAGTGCGGATTTCCACTATTTGCATTTACAGAACAATTTGGTGCTTCATTAGTAATCAAATCATTATCATGAAAATTCTTTAACATGAATTGCTGAACATCGTACTCTGTTATCCTTTCCTTATTAAGTATCTTGTCCTTCATATAAGCGAATGTTATATCAACAATGGAACGCATTATTTTTGCAGTTTCAAGATTATCTTTATATGCTTCTTCACTCCAACGTGCCTCAAAATATTGGATTAAATTCATAGATGAGACAACATTGACACCTGTTTTTCTCACCATCTCTATTGTTCCTGCATCAACTTTCGAGATATACGGGATAGCATTACCAGGAGAATATTCCATTGCAACTACCTTAAGTCCAGCGAGAATCTTTGCCAACTCTTCTTCAAGTGATTGCCAGCTCAAGTAAATTGTTTTATCACCCGGTAGGTGATCGAGATTCCAGCGTTCGATACTATGAACGAGCTTTTTAGGTTCGCCTCGATCAGGAATTAGATAAAAGAATCTTCGTGTATTCATCACGTGTTCTGGGAATTTTAAAATTCGTTGTGCGTATTCATTCCGCTTCCAAAAATCGTAAAAAAGCCAGCCATCAATTTTTTGCTCACGGAGTACCAATTGTATAGATTTTATTTTATTCAACATAGAATTTGAGGACTCAGATTCAATCATGCATCTCCTATAAATTAGAACTAAAATTTATTAACTGATTGTTTTAGAACAATCAAATATAATGAGGGCTTCGGGAAGAAACAAAAATATATATTTTTTTAATTTAATTATTTTAATATTTCAAGATATAGTAATGAATGATCGGAGTATGATTTTATCCATTTGACCTTGTCAGAATCAGTATCAAAATTTACCCATCCTCTAACATCAACTTCTGCATTACTAAATTTTCTAAACTTAATGTTACTCGAAGCGAAAACTTGATCTAAGTCAGCGGGGGGTAGTCTATATTCAGGTCCTTTCCACCATGTAGGATTATTTTTTACAAGGCATTTCATTCCTATTTTCTGAGCTTCAATAGATAATTTTTTATGTTCAATATCTGATCTAATACTTTTATTAAAAGGATACTGCATTCCCATCACATTTAGATCACCGAGGAACATGTAGGATGTGTTCTGAGGAGATTTCTTATCGAGTGTTTTTTAAACTCGAGCGCTCTTTGAAACATATCATCTTTTATTCCTAATCCAATTGGTTCTGAACCACTTTTTGTGTGAAGGAATAAAATTGTGAAGTTTTCTTTCTAGACTCTTATCGTTAACAAAGCTCCCGGACGCAAATAGGTACTCCTTGTTTTAAATTCGGTTCGTTGTGTAAAAAATGATGTGATATTCGACCTCACACCAACCAAGATTTCCTGAACTTGTTCGCCTTCAGTTATATGGAAATTATACTTCGGCATTTGCTCAAAAAGTTAATTAATTACTCTTTTCCCTTCTACTTCATAAAGAGCAAAAACATCTGGGTTTTGTTTTTTAAGAAATTCAACAACGGATTTGACTCGTTTTGCATCGTCTTTAAAATGCTCAACATTCCATGAAGCGAGACTGAAGACCTTTTTCATTAATAAACCATTCTAAATTGTAAAAAATGAAAGAGCTCGCATGTAAGAATTTATCATGAGGATAAATTTACATGCGAGTCCAATCTTTTAATTGGTCTTTATGCTAATTTGCCGAAAATTATTTCCTCATAACTTTCATTGCTTCGGCAAAGGCATCTCGTAGCTGTTCAGCGGCATTATCAAAGATGGTGATGCTTTTTCGATTAAACTTTTTAGTTTCACCTTCTTTAGACAATGTACTTTCGGCGATGGAGATATACTTATTTTTGTTCTTTGCTTCTTTCACATCGACGAAGTATGTCGTTTTTCCGGCTTTTACCGTTTTTGAAAATAACGAATCCATTGGAACCTCCAATTAGTTAATGGAACAATTCAGTGAATTATCGTACCGAACCTGAACTGGACGGCAGGTTAGGAACTTATTCGGTGAAGTTCACTAACCTTGGGAGATTGTCGTCCTCCACCTTTTATTGATTAGCTATCGTAAATTTATTAAAAATATCTTAACTTGTCAAGCGTTCTCATTCTTTAAGTAACTAATATCTATAATTCCTTCAATTTTGGATACTATTTTTAAATTTGTTACACTCATATTAAATAATTATTAAAATACAGGAGGATGATTATGAAATTTCCGTATTTATCAATTTTAATACTATTTCATATTAGTCAAACATTTTTATCTGAGAATGCAACGGGACAATCTACAGATAATATCGTAATTGTAATCCACGGTGGTGCTGGTACAATAACTAAATCATCAATGACAGCAGAACTTGAAAAAGAATACACTGACAAATTGAGTGAGGCACTCGATAATGGATACGACATACTCAAAGATGGCGGAACTGCAGCTGATGCAGTTGAAACCGCAATAAAAATTTTAGAAGATTCTCCATTATTCAATGCAGGTAAAGGAGCAGTATTTACACATGAAGGAACAAACGAACTTGATGCTTCAATAATGGATGGTAGAACACTCAATGCGGGAGCTGTTGCTGCAGTGAAACATATCAAAAATCCGATCAGTCTTGCTCGGGTTGTAATGGAAAAATCCTGGCACGTCTTACTCGTTGGTGAAGGAGCTGAAAAATTTGCACAAGAGCAAGGATTTAAGCTTGTATCAGAAGATTATTTTAAAACCGAAAGAAGATTAAAACAACTTCAGCAGATCTTAGAACATGATTCAAAGCGAGATGATTCATTAAAGTTAGAAAGAAAAAAGAATCCTCCATCAGGAGTTGAGAACGAAAGCCATGGTACGGTTGGATGTGTTGCGATCGATAAATATGGCAACATCGCAGCTGGTACTTCGACTGGTGGAATGACAAATAAAAGATTTGGCCGCGTTGGCGACTCACCAATTATTGGTGCTGGCAATTACGCAAATAATCAAACATGTGGCGTCTCTGGCACAGGAGATGGCGAATATTTCATACGCTTAAATGTTGGTAAGGATATTTCCGACTTGATGGAGTACAGAGGTATGACAGTTCAGGACGCATCCCAAGCAACAATTGATAAGCTCACAAAACTTGGAGGCACAGGTGGTGTAATTGCGTTAGATAAAAATGGTAACATAGCAATGCCTTTTAATACTCCTGGTATGTACCGTGGATACATCGACAAGAATGGCAAAATGGTAGTTAAGATCTATAAGGAATAAATTTTTAGAATTGATTCTTGTTTTTGATTAATATCAGAGCTAACAAAAAATTTAACATAATCTTGAAGACATAAAAATAATTTCTTACAATGGAATTGACATTCACAAATCCAATGAATTATTCACATAAATAAAGGTAATATATGATCAAAAAAATCTCTACCATGATACTAATTATTTGTACAAGTACATTATTTTTCTATGCTTCTCCACCGAGACCTGATGAAGGTATGTGGACATTCGACAATCCACCAATAAAATTATTAAAAGAGAAATATGGATTTGAGCCGACAAAAGA
>JBBIRP010000130.1:0-6043 GCA_037441745.1 Ignavibacteriales bacterium | reverse complement strand
ATACCTGCACCAGTGATGTAACTTTTATATTTCAGGATCGGGAATCCTCTTCTTTGACGTGTTTCGTAATGTACTGCCTGATTCTCATCAATTAATCCGTCAAGATCATTATCAATACCATCGTAAGCTGATATGTCGGGGACGGAGACACCATTAACAATTCTCGAAATATGACCTTCTCGGAATTTAGTTATACCTGCAACGATTATAAATCTTACACCGAGTGAATAAACAGTATCAAACGGGCCGTGGATTGTATAAATTGACCTTTCATAAGTTACAGGATCAATTAAAACAATTTTCGAACCAACATTATACAAAACAGAATCGAAATCGGAAATTGTAAATGTTGGTGAGTTCGGATCTTGTGAATCACCATCATTATCTATACCATCATAAGGATTCCCCGGTGATTCAAGAAAAGCATAAGCAACGTATCCAACTTTTTGTCCTTTATTTCCTTTATTATCGCTATCCCATGAATATGTGATGTTATCGTTTATATCAAAAAAACCGAGATCATCCTGGCTATCACCATCACCACCAGCTAAAGTTCCCACAACCGTACCAAAAACAGATTTACGATATGTTGTTGTACCTTCATTGGTTACATCGTATAACCAAAATATCGCATCTTCAGCAAGAAAGCTTGACCATTGTAGACCACGAATTGCCATCTTTAAACCCATGCCATGACGAGATGAATCCGTACTGTCTGGTTTAAAATAACCATTAAACTCATCATCCCATTGGTCATCCGCTACGAAGTAACTCTCTTGATCTGCATTCATAATACCACGACCAAAATATCCATTCCATTGTGTATTGCCATTTTTATCGACCCAGTCGGGATGATCTGCCCAGCCACCAATGGGCCAGGAATTTGGTATATGGCTCATAGCAACAGAAGATTGATTGGGATTTAAGTATCCCGGTTTAGGATTCCATCCCCAAAAATATCCTTTTGATGGATGATGCTCATTCGCCTGTCCGTTTCTAGGACCTCTTGAGATACAGACCGAATGTAAAGTATCATTATTTGAATTAACAAACTCAACACCAATCATTGGTATTAAATCACCGATATAGTCGAAACCTGAACCTAGTGGCCACTCACCTCTGATATCAACACCTAGATTAAAACCTGCTACTTGGCCGTCATTATAAAAAGAAATACCAACTCGATTTCCTGTATGGAATCCAGTTCTTCGAAGTGTTGGATCAGATAGTTGAGCTTGAATGAACGAATTGATGAAAAATAAAATTAATATGTTAAGATAAATACGCATTTTCATTAAAAGCTTATTGAAGTCCCAATCTCAATTCTTCTTGGTTCAGAGAAAAAGCTTGGGTTCGTGAAAAACTCATCGAGAGTATTATAATAAGTTTTTGTTTTTGCATTTTCTGCAGCCAATTTATCAAATGTAAAAAATGAATTACCTGAATTAGCATAAACGATACGAGGATTATTTAAATCCAATAAATTAAATATTCTAATAAAAATCGATAAATTAGAATTACCAATTGAAAAATCTTTATTCGCCTTCATGTCGATATTAAATATGGATGGCCTATACGCACTGTTACGAGGATATGAATTTTTCTTAATAGTACTATTCTTGTTCACCTCGGGTGTGTAAGGTTGCCCTGAATAATAATTTGCTATTAATGAAATACCATAATTTTTTGGTCGTGAATATGCTACAACTAAATTAAATGAATGTCGTTGGTCCCAGTCTAATGGTGCAATATATGTTTCCGCTGTTGCACCACCTAATTTTGCATTACGAGCATCTATTGGATTTGATGCATTACCTTGCGTGATGGAAAATGTATAGTCTAAGCTCGCTGCAAGTCCACCAATAAATCTCTTCTCAAATTTTACAACTACACCTTTTGAAGAGCCAAAATCTGTATTGGCATACATACTGTACGAGCGATCTTTAGTAAAAACAAGAATATCGTCTGTTTGTGTTCCTGTCAAATTTCTAAAGTCTTCATAAAACATAGTCACATCTGCAGCGATGTCGTCACTGAGCTGCTGCTTCAAACCAATTTCACCTTTTACAGTCTTTTGAGGTTTTAAATCTCCATTTCCAAAAAGTCCCTGATTACCAGAACCAATTCCAAGTTTAAAATCGGGATTTGTATAAATTAATTCATAACTCGGTAATTGGAAGAAATGTCCGTAAGAAAAATGGACAACACCATTTGCACTTACCGGAAAAGCTAAACCCAACCTCGGACTAAGTTGATACTTAACTAGTGCCTTTTTGTACCAATACTTTGCTCTATCATCAATAGTTTTAAGTCTCTCACCAAATTCCGGTTCATATTTACCATTACCATTGAAATCAAAGAATTGATTTTCTGGCTTCAAAGGAGAACGAATATCCGGGTCTGTTGGATCTGTTAAAATTCTACCATCTGGATCGAAAGCATCAAGACGAAGACCAAAATTAAATATAAGGTAATTAGCTTCGAATTTAGATTGAGCATACATTGCAGCTTCGATTGGTTTGCGAAGATATTCATCATAATCTTGAGATGTGGGTGGTGGAATTGCAACGTTAAATGGAGACATCTTTTGTCCTTGTTCATCTAACATCGGGATAAGGTTTATATTCTGAAAATATATTTGATGCCTTTTAAATTCTCCACCTAATTGGATAGAAATTTTTTCTGTCAATTGGGAAGTCCAATCAAATTTTGCAGAGTATGTTCCAGTATTCCTTGTAAAACGATTAGTATTTGTTCCACCAACATCGAAGCTGTACGGTGGGTTTTGTTTAAGTGTATTATCAACATACAAAGTTGGTCGTGTCGGGTTGCCTGTATAAATATTCTCAAACAGATAATGTCGGTAATCTTTGAAAAGATATGATAGATTTAAATTATAATAACTTGAGGCAGACACAGCATGATTGATACTTAAAATATTCGAATAAGTCTTTCTAAATCTATGTAAATTATTATCTGGAGTTAATTTCATACTGTGGTCATAATCTTGGTAATTTTGTTTATCAAGAATATAATTGTATGTGAGTTTAAGGTTTGGTAAAAATTTATATGTTAATTTACCTTGTGCAAAGATTCTCTCATTCGGATTCATTGATATCAGTTTATTATCACCGCGCTGAGTAATTATAAAATTCGCACCTGCCGAACCGGGCTCTTCCCTCGATAAATCATCTGTCAAAAATAACCTCTTCCCATATAAGTAACCAGTATTGTAAAGATATCGTCCATTGACGTAAAAAGTTAGTTTATCTGATATTATCGGTCCACTTAAATTACCTTCGAAGCTTCGAATCGATATTGGATCAATCTTCGATAATCCCCAAAATATGTTATCTTTTCTGGATATATAACTACCAGAATATGAAGTGAATGTACCCGATAATGCCTCCCCGCCATCACGAGTTACAATATTTACAATACCCGACATTGCCTGCCCATATTCAGCATTGAATGCACCACTAATTACCTGTACTTCTTGAATTACATTTGCCCCAACGTCGATCGTATTACTGTTATCATATGCATCGGTAACAGTTACACCATCAATTTGATATGCAATTTGTCCCGCCCGTCCACCTCTTAAGTGTAGTTGTCCATCGGAAGAAACCGTCATACCAGCTTGTAGGCGGATTACATCGTTAATTTCTATGACTGCAAGGTTAGATATTAATTCCTTACCAATAATCGCTGTTGAAGCAGTTAAATCTTTTTGTACAAGTTCTCTCTCTGCAGTGATAACGACTTCCTTTTGTTCAATTACTGTTTCGGTTAATTTAAAATCTTGTCGCGTTGTAAGATCAATTGATACTTTAACGTTATTAACTATTACAGGGTTATAGCCCAAAAGAGACGCACGAATTGAATAAGTGTTTGGAGGTAAATTCAAAATTGTATATTCACCATCAATATTGGTGACCGCACCATATGATGTACCAACTATAACCACATTTACATTTATCAATGGTTCTTCGTTTTTTGCATCTACGATCTTACCAGCAATTTTGCCCGTATTACCGGCAAGAGATCGTGTTAGTTGAAATAAGCAGAGAATTAATATAAAGACAAATCTTATTATCATTTATTAAATCACAAATTCAAAATTGATAAATTTTTCTTCCTATCATAAAAAACTTCCAATTCGATTATCGTTATGGAAGTCAATATAAACTACCTTTCGTTATTAAATATTTTTAGATATTAATAATTTTTTTATCTAAAATCAAGAAGTTGCCATTAAATACATTTTGTGTTTCGTACTTAGAGTTTTTATATTACCAAAACGAACATTTAATAATAAGAAAGAATTTAAAATGGGTAGTGTACGTTTAGAACATGTTTATAAAAAATTTGACACAAACACAGTAGTTGACGATTTCAACCTCAATGTTAATGATAAAGAATTCATAGTGCTGGTTGGTCCGTCGGGTTGTGGTAAGACTACTACATTGAGAATGATAGCTGGATTAGAAGAAATAACTGATGGTAATATTTACATAGAAGATAAAATAGTTAACGACATACCTCCAAAAGATCGCGACATTGCTATGGTCTTCCAAAATTACGCACTTTATCCGCATATGAGCATTTATGAAAATCTTGCATTTGGCCTAAAGATGAGGAAATATCCCAAGGAGGAAATCCGGCAACGTGTTGACCAAGCAGCAGAAATTTTAGGAATAAAAGAATTGATGAATAGAAAACCGAAAGCACTTTCTGGGGGTCAACGACAACGTGTTGCTCTGGGTCGTGCGATTGTCCGGAAACCAAAAGTCTTTCTATTCGATGAACCATTGAGCAATTTGGATGCAAATTTAAGAGTACAAATGCGAACAGAAATATCACGCCTGCATAAACAAATCGAAACGACGATGATCTATGTTACGCACGATCAAATCGAAGCAATGTCGATGGGAGACAGAATTGTGGTAATGAATAAAGGGAAAATCCAACAAATTGATTCCCCATTGACTATCTACAACAAACCAGTTAATAAATTTGTTGCAAGTTTTATCGGTAGTCCAACAATGAATTTCATTGATGGAAGATTGATTTACGATAATGAATTGCAATTCGAATCGAAATCAAAACAAATAACATTCATACTGAATCGAGAAATGTCAGAACGACTTCAAAAGTATTCTAATAACGAAATCACACTTGGTATTCGCCCCGAACACATCATCGCTAAGCCACAACACAACGATTACCAAAATATTCATGTTCACGTCCAAGTGACAGAACCTGTTGGTAATGAAATCTTTATTTATTTCACTATTGCAGGCGAAGAAAATCAGTTCGTAAGCCGCATTCCTTCGGATATCCAACCTCCTACAGGAAAAATATTCGAATTGTATTTTGATTCTTCAAAATTTCATTTCTTCGATAAAAATTCAGTAAGAGCACTTTAAGAAACAACAAAATTGCATGAAGCACTCAATCACGATATTATTTTTATCATGGCAATCAGCTCTCTCCCAGATTACATCAATCGGTGACGTTTCTTCTTTTACCAAGATTAAGAATGGAATAATTTTGAATGCACCTCCTGCAAAAGTTAGAATAAATTTTCTCTCCCCCGATGTAATAAGAATCTGTATGTCGAAAAATGGATTATTCAAATCAGATCATTCTTGGGCAGTTATCAATGATTCGTTAGGAGAAAATAATTTTGAATTGAATGAAACCACCGAAAAGATCTTTCTGACAACTTCGAAATTAACACTGAGAATTCAAAAATCACCTTGTAGAATATCAATCTTGGATATTGACGGTAAGGTCATTAATCAAGATGATTCAATAAAAGGGATGTGTTGGTCAGGGCAAGAAATATCAGTATGGAAGAAAATGCCCAAGGATGAATACTACTTTGGTTTGGGTGAAAAATCGGGTTCCATTGATAGAAAATGGAAATCTTATTCAATGTGGAACAACGATATTCCCGCATATAGAGCAGACACCGATCCATTATACCAGACGATTCCCTTTTTTTATGGACTGCGAAAAGGAGGAACTTATGGAATTA
>JBBIRP010000129.1:0-6112 GCA_037441745.1 Ignavibacteriales bacterium | reverse complement strand
GGAATATAAGCTGTGCCGCTTTAGCTGCCTTTTCATAATCTATTTTCTCAGGAGAGTTGCGAATGACGATAAGAAATATAGAATAGTTAACACAAAGACGTCTTTTTGAAAATATCCTGAAAATTAAGAAATGACTTATTGTAAAGCGAAATTTATTTCGCTCTAAGAATTATTATAGCTAACCTAAATTGATTTTAAATTGAATAAAAAATTTTATTATACATCAAAAACATAGGAGACTTAATGAAAAAATATTATTTACACATTACCGCTCTTACAATTGCGACTCTGTGTACAAGTTTGGTACTTTATGCCCAGGGAAGCTTTAAACTTGAGTACAAATACAAGAAAGGTGACATTCACCGTTTTAAAAATGTTTCAACAAGCAACATCACACAAGAGATGATGGGAAAAGAGATGAAGATGACAAACATAAGCGATATGATTGTCCGTGTTGAGATCGAAAAAGTTGAGAAAGATGGGGTTTCATCAATTGTTATTTCATACGATTCAGCAAAGAACACGATAAAAAGTCGAATGATGGATTCAACGATGACCCTGGATGATCTGATTGGCAAAAGAACAAAGTATATTGTCTCAAGGTTAGGTGATGTCATAAAACAGGAAATTATAGATACAATCAAGTTTGAGCAGATGGGTGGCGGCATAGGTCAACAGCGTAAAGTGAGCTTAATTAAATTTCCCGAGAAGTCGATTAAATTGGGAGATAAATGGAATTCGTCGGATATCGATACGATTAACTCTATGGGCGGGAAGATAATTCACAAGACGGATATGGAATACACTTTAGTTGGTAACGAAAATAAACAACGCCATGATTGTGTAAAGATTGATTATATTGGTACAACTTCCGACACTGGTAAGATGATGATGGGTGGCATGGAATTGTTTGTTGAAGGCAGCGGTAAGGTGAGTGGTACAACGTATTTTGATTTAAAATTAGGATTGACTATTCTTGATGAATCATCTATTGAGAATGAACAAACGTTAGCAGTGACGGGCCAACAGAATATGACAATCCCGATGTCCGTTTCAACTAAATCGACGAGGACACTTTTAGAAAATAATAAATGATGTAGAGCGAAATTAATTTCGCTAAAAAAAAGATTGTAGCGAACGAGAGTTCATTCTACATTATATTCTTTTTATTAATACAACGGTAATAAATCGGCGACACGATTTGTTCCCCTTTTATCAGAGACTTGAATCCCTAATGGATTAAACAGGTTTCCAAGGGAATCTATCGCTGTATTGGGATTAATTACAGAGATGATGCTTGGAGCGCTCCGATCGTTTACACCGACAATTCTCTCTGATTAATATCTATACTTAGATATTTTCGTATAATCCTTATCCATTTTCTTTCCAAACTCTACCTGAAGGAAATTGAAGAGATTGAGCGGTTGATGAGATAGAGAAAAAGTTACCAACCAGCTTTCTGATTGCATATATTAGAAGATCGTTATCAAAAAAATATTCTATTATATTTGAATATTATAAGGAGAGTAATACCGGTTGAGCCACATTGTTCTTTCACAGAGTATGAGACCGAAAGATTATGACTGTGTAGATGATCAATCATTTTATAGTAGATGGTTCCCTCATTATATCTAATGTATTCATATCCTACACGATAGAGAAAGCGAAGCTAGCTTCGAGTCGATTCGGAGTATGTAAAAATGTTATATTCAATCCCAGGTGCAGCGTACAAACCAAGTTTTGTGTTGCTAAGAGTGTAACTCGATGATGAAGCTGACAGATCCCACGACCAATAGTCTGTTATACTGAAAACCACTGAAGAATTTATTCCCCTACCCCGCGATATACTTTGATATTTATAGTCTTGATAATCATATTTATTCTCGTTGTAACTCCCATTCAACGAGATGCTTACTCTCAGATTTTCCGTTGTTCGATTGGCACTCAATGAGCCATAGAGTGAAGTATAATCTATTGCCTGATTGCCGTTGAAGAAACCCCGACCGCTTATACTAAATATCCAGTAATCCAAAATATCTTTAACTTCCGCTTGAGCTAATGGTTCTTTATAAGTAATCGTTATTTTTTCGCTAAGAGGTGTTTTGGATACATATCTGATTAAGCCAAGTTTTAATATTCGAACAAGCTCTATCCGTGTATTTTCAGCGGTTTCATATCTTTTTGTTATGAATGTAAGAGTATCGTTTATTGTAGTAAATTCTTTTTTACCGATGAAGGTGTGTGTGAATTCCTGACCCCCGCTTCCCGAGAGCTTAGTAGTAACAAGAATAAAAACCTGCGCATCAACACGGTTACGAACATAATTGGCAAAAGTTAAATTTTTCCTGATGTAATCAAAATCGCAGTAATATCCACAATCTATGTAAATGCGAAGGTCATCCTTCCGGTTGATAGCAAGTGTATCCGATGATTCCTGTGTGTGGCAAAAAGAATTTATAATTAGAAGAACGATTGCAGTCGCTGCTAAACGGAGATTTAGTGCTGAGATGGCATTTCTTTTTGTTAATGCTGGCATGATTATTCCTTAGATGATAGAGGGTTTGAATAAGTTTTATAGATTTGATGCTTTTCTTAAATACTTGGTTGACTTGTCAATTTCTAGAAAATACGAGTAGAAACATAAGGGACATACTGGAATTGGTAGGTTAATGTGTTGGCAGCAGCTCCGATACACGTTTATTTGCCCACGCACCGGAGACTTCAATTGATAATGGATTTAACAAATTTCCTAGTGTGTCGATAAGTGCGTAAGTATCCTTTAAAGTAATAAAACTAATTGTGCCGTTCTGTGCTATGTTCGGATTGTCAATCCAGCGTTGCGTAAATTTATCCCAGACTTTTTCACCTCCGGGATATTCACTGCCTTTTCTTCCATACTCGATCTTTAGATAACCAGGGAATTGTAACAGCTTGAAGGGTGTACTATGCTGCGGTATGAGTCGGAACTCATCAGGACTAACGCGGTGGCCAAATCCCCGGGATAAATTTTTCAGCGGTCCGGAAAAGATTCTGAACATCTCCGCGTCAGTGTTCTCCGAATTCAATGTACACAGAAAATGCTTTAGCGATCCTTTGTATGTCTTCTCCCGGTTCTCCTTCCATTCAGAGTGTTCTTTCGGATTGTGTGGCTTAAGCTCTTCAAAAAGTGGATAGATAAGATAATGACCGGCATCTTTATTTACATCCCAGACAAACTGATCAAGTATAAAGTGGATACGATAACCTAAGGCATAATTATCGATATGCAGGATACTATCAGACGATGCAACCAGAGTATCTGTTTTTTCATCAAAGTAAAGGATCAGTACTTCTGGATTCAATATTTTACAATACTTTGAATTATCGGTTTCACCGATGAATGTTTTCACGAATATTTTTAGATTCTTCTGCCATTCCTCAGGAATATCGGCAATTACCTCAACCTCATCGGTCTGGAATAACTGTGGCTTCAGTTTTATCTCGTAATGAAAGGAGTCATTTTGAACGATTTGTAAGGTAATGACCTGCCGTTCGTATCCGACTCGTGAAATAACTAAATCAAATACACCAATTGGAATATTGGCAAGTTTAAAACTACCATCTTTTGCAGTAGAAGTTCCGATAGTTGTAAAAGAGAGAAAAACATTCACATTCTCGAGAAGTTCACCAGTTTCCGCATCAACGACCTGCCCAGTAATAATAGTCTTCACTTCTTGTTGTGCTGACAATTGTATATTCATTGAGCTTATTAAGAATACGATAATCATAAATGGTAACTTTTTCATAACGTTCCCCTTGATTTTAATAAGCTTTGAACTCAATTTTCTTACTTCCGTTCGGTGTGATGATTTCTAATTCATATTCGTATTGAGCCGCTTCATGGAACCACTCTCCTGTTGCTTTCCAATTCAAACCGGGGAAAGGAAAATAGAGATACCCATGTACGCTGTTTCCAGGATATACAATATGTCGCTTCAAAATGCCATCATTTGCGCTCATAGAAAGGATGTTTTCCCATGCTATACCCGATAGTGGGCCACGAATGATATCGTTTGCAATATAATGCGCATATTCTTCAGGAGATAAATATCTTCTTAAAAAACTCCTATAAAGATCTAATGCTATTCTATGCAGTACCGCTGTTTGTTGAATTTGTCTCCCTATAACTTCTTCTGAAGTCGCTATGGCATCTTCATTTTTAATTATTTTTTGTATCTCCTGTGGAAGATCAGCAAAAATATCCCGGTAAGAAGATTTCTGACCTATCAGATGAAGCTTTATATTCGTAAATGGATCAAAATTGTACGGTATCCCTGATAAATTTTTATAGAGCAGCCACAGGCAAATGTATTTAGCACTATCTACAATTTTTGGCTCCAACAAGTACATATACAATGCGCTATCTGTGAAAAGTATTCCAATCGGTAGAGAATTACCAGTACCGTAGACGCAATAGGCATCGTCTTTCGTTTCGGGGAAAAACAAATTCAGGCTCGGTTTCATCGCATCGGGACGTTCACCGAGCACTTCAACTTCCCCGGCCCGAACTGGCAGTGGTCGAAGCTTGATTTCATAATAGAGGGATTCCGGCTTTGATATTTGAAGCGTAATAATTTGCCGTTCGTACCCAACACGGGATATAATCATTTCATAATCTCCATTAGGTATGTTGGCAATTCTAAATTTACCATCCTTACCCGATGAACTCCCGAAAGGAGTATAGGGTAAAAACACGATTACATTCTCAAGTGGGTTGCCAGTCTCGGCATCATTTATATTCCCGGTGATGATAGTGCTTGTTTCTTTCTGTGCTAATAACTCTGAAAATGGTATCGTTGTGTAGACGAAAAATATTAGCAATGTATAAAGGCGGACATTATATTTATCTTAGATTATTTACAGGGTTTACATTATCACTCTATGAAAATTTTTAGCCGTTACTTCATCATTGAAAGTGGGAGAGTTAGTTTAATATCCATCTCAAATCCTTGAATTATAAGATACATATTCTCTGAGCCTCTGAGGAAGTGGTAGTTTGCCTCTGTTGCATTTCCATCCCTTTTGGTAAAATGGAACATTACAAACATTCTTTCAGTTATTGCTAATTGATTTTTTCTTTTTCCCCAAACATACTTTGGTTTGATAAATTCTCCTTTATCATTTACTAAAAATATTCTTTCTTCTAAATTTGTGATATCAGGAATATAAGAGGGCCAAGCATTATTTTCGATTGTAATAAGTAACATTAATGAATCAACTTGTTCTATAGAGCGAAAATAGTTACCTCTTGAGTCAACCAAATGATTTGTTTCCCATTCAATGTACAGACCAATATTATCTTTCAATAGTTGTTCAGTATTTATTCGGAACTGTTCTTCTGTCCAATGATTAATCCTTTGGGCGATGCGCTGTATCGCAAAAATAACGGAAGGATAATATGGGGTAGCCATAATTTTTATATTTGTTCTTTTATCATATAAATTATGAGCTATAGGTGATGCTAAAACTATCAATGCGTCACGAATTGACCATTCATCTGATTGCTTTTTTATTATATCATGATACGTGTATTTACCAAAATAAAAACACCCAGAAGTCGCAAACAAAATGATAAATATGAAATATTTCATTTTTTTGATTTCAATGAATCACAATTAAGATAAAATCATAATTACCCCTGAAGGCGTTTCTTTACTTTTCCTTTTAGAATTACCGCTCACCGCATTGACAGATTGGTGTCCAATTTTCGCAGTAACATCTATTGGGTTTACCAATGCAACTGCAACAACACTGCGGACGGTTTTCACAACAACATATACCGCAACCACCTTCACCCGGTGGTCTAGCGAATGCTGGTTGTACAACAGTTGTTAAAATTACCAATATTGTACACACAACTACTATTCCAAATAATAGCATTCTCTTATTCTATCCCCTCCTTTCTTCTTATATTAATCCAGCAAGGGTAATATAATTATTCATTAGTTATCTTTCAATGAGTTTTATATTTAAAATATTTAAATAAAATCACACTTAAATTATCTGATACAAATCCTATTTAATAAGCTTTGAACTCAATTTTCTTACTTCCGTTCGGTGTGATGATTTCTAA
>JBBIRP010000128.1:0-6150 GCA_037441745.1 Ignavibacteriales bacterium | reverse complement strand
TTAATCAATAGTAGAATCAGCTCCGTAGTCATAATTGTTATCGCCGGTTGTAATTATAAAATCTGGGTTCCAGCTTTTGACTAAGTCTGAGACGTCGAGTTCTGGTTGTCCTGCCCAACCAAAATCTCCTATCACAGCAAATTTAATAGATTCTTGTGATTTCAATTTTAAATTGATAGCAAAAAGTAATATAATTAAACTTAGTGAGACATTTCGAATTTTATATGATTTCATGGATTTACTCCTATATTTTTCTAATTTAAGTGTTCACTTCCAGCATACTTTTTTTCGCCCGCTTCAACACGAAATGGTAAATGATTCTGTTTCGGTGGAACTGGACAAGTCGCATATATTGTAAATGCACACGGTGGATTATATGCTTTATTGAAATCTATAATAACATTACCATTAGAGTCTGGCAGTGCTGTATAGAGATACCTACCCATTCCGTAAGTTTCTTTACCGCTGGTTTCATCTGAAAAAATAATAAATAGTTCATTTGATCCCGTTTCACGTAGAGCATCAAGTTGATATTCTTTTCCTTTAATCTTGAATACGATCGCACCTGGGCATGTATCATTGCTCACTTGATTCAATATGTTAACAATTGGCAAAATCTTAGGTGGAATATAAGGTTTAAATTTTGCATTAACTCTCCATTCAGGATTTGTGGTGTAGTATTCTAAACCTTTGAAATTCATCCTTGCTGGATTTTCGTTATCCTTTACTCGAACACCTAATTGGTCTCCACGTTTGATCACATAAAATGTTAATGTTCTTAATGATAAAATTGTCGGTTGGGCTGCGCCCATCTCATCAGATTTAAGTTTCATCGATGTAATGAGTGAGTCTTTCCACCTTATATTTCTTTTTTTATTGGTTTTTAAAAGGAGTTCACCTCTCCTTAAATATATCGAACCTGCATATTTTGGTGCTTTTCCTGGGGGAAAAATAATTGCATTCGAAGAATCGGTCCCCATTTTGTTTTCGCCATCTTTTAACCAGAATAACCCGCAGAGAGTTAACCATCCGTTTTCTTTTTTTAGTCCTTCTTCTCGTTTGTTTCGCCACTGTTCTATTTCTTTTTGATATGCAGCGATGTCGATGTCCCTTTTCTTGCTACATCCACTTATCGCAAAATGAATTAAAAATATTAAAAGAAATATTTTAAAAGTGTTTATAGGTTTCATATTTATATTTTTTTATTTTTAATTTTATTTTTCTAATACATATATCTTAAAACCATGTGGTGCAATTTTTATTTCACACTTCCCATTATGGTCGATCGTTAATGCATCATCGGAGAAGATATCCTTAACTTTAATTGTTTGTTTCTTATTATATAACATTTCAATTGGAACATTTAGTTTTGTAACTTGACTTTCTTTTGAAAAATTTAAAGCAACTAATACTTTATTGGTACTCTCAGTTCGTAAGAATGCATAAATATTTTTATCGTCAGTCGTTGGTATTTTTAAGAAGTTACCTCTCGAAATAGCTTTGTTTTCTCTTCTCAATTTAAATAAAATTTTATAAAGAGAATCCATCTCCCGCGGTTTTGTCCAATCTATGTCTATTTTTTCGAATAAGCTCAACCTTTTATCATTTGCAACTTCTTCACCATTATAAATCAATGGAATACCAGGGATTGTGTTAATTAATACCGCAGTAAGTTTTAAGCCGCTGACCCCAAATTTTTCGATGGCTGGTGCATCCCAGTAGTTCTTATCGTGATTTGTATTAAATCGCAAGCGAAGTGAATTTTTTGGGAAGATTTTCCATTCCTGTTCTAAAAGAGTATCGATATATCTTGCAGTGCGTTTCCCATCCAATAGGGGCTTAAGTGCATCATAAATGTTCCATGAATACGTGATGTCGAATGTTTTTAGATGATATTCAGGTAGAGAACCTTCTGATAATAACATAACAGGTTTAATATGGTTTAACCGTTCTCTGACTTCATCCCAAAAGTCAAGTGGGATTAGTTCTGATACATCGCAACGGAATCCATCAATGTTAATATCTTTTATCCACCATTCAATCATTTCAAGCATGTAATGTCGTAATCCACGTTTCGTGTAATCAAGATCAGCTACATCAGTCCAATCATCATTTGGAGATATTATATTCCCTATAGAATCTTTAGTGAACCATTCAGGATGTTGTTGGAGTAATTTGCTATCCCAAGATGTATGATTGATAACGAGATCAATTATCAATTTCATTTTATTCTTATGAACTGTACCGAGCAATTTTTGAAAGTCAATTATTGTTCCATATTCTGGATTCACATCATAATAATCTCGTACTGAATAGGGACTTCCAAGTTTACCTTTACGGTATTTAATACCAATTGGATGAATCGGCATTAACCATATGACGTTTACTCCGAGTTCTTTAAGTTCAGGGATTCTTCTTTCCAATCCCTCAAATGTCCCTTCATTTGAGAACGATCGTAAATAAACACAGTATATTATTGCATCTTTAACCCACTCGGGGCTATTAATGGCTTGTGAAAAAGAGAAGGGACTTTTCAGAGAATCTTTTAGATATTTCTGAGAAAGTCCCATTGTTGTCAAAATTATTATTGTGAAAAATATTAATAAGATTCGCCTAAACATGGGAAATTATTGTCTAGTTAGAATCATTTAAAGATTATTTTCCGTTGATAGAAAGTAGTTCGACTTCGAAGATAATTGTTGCATTTGGCCCAATCAATTGTCCTACTCCACGTTCACCGTATGCCAGTTCTGAAGGAATAACAAATTCAAATTTTGAGCCTATAGGCATTAATTGAATACCTTCTATGAGTCCTTTATTCAATGTATTCAGTTTAAATATAGCTGGTTGACCATGTTTGAAAGAACTATCAAATTCTGTCCCATCAATTAATGTACCTTTGTAGTGTATATTGACTGTATCAGTTTCTTTAGGTTTCAGACCATTTCCCATTTTTAATACCTTATATTGTAATCCACTCGGTAATGTAACGACACCTGCTTTTTTCTTATTTTCATTCAAGAAGTTTTCACCTTCTGTTTTATTGATTTGGCTTTGTGCTTTCATTCTTTCTTCTTGTTTTGCCATCATTTCATTTTGAAAATTCATCATCACTGATTGGGCTTCTTGTTCAGTGATTAAAGTTTTAGTGCTGTCTTGTATATCCTGGATTCCCTTTGCAAGAATTCTCGGATCAACATCTACTTGCTGCATTTTAAGATTTTGTCCAATATTCATACCTATACTGTAACTTACACTATCTCTCTGGGTTTTGAGTTGGATTTTGTCTTGAGTATTACTTTGACAAGCTAAGAATCCCATGGTAAGGATAACGATGACTAAATATTTCATTAAATAATCCTTTCGGTAATTAATAAAAGTGAGGAAAATATTTTATACTTTAGTAATGATACGATTTTCAAAAGCATTATCCAAATTATCTGTTTTTCTATTTTTATTCATTGATCGCATTAATTTTATAAATGTGATTCATTTATGTGGTTTCTTGATTTTTATTAAAATACTAGGCATATTATAAATGAATGAAAGATATCGCGCTAATATTTACAATCGTTTTGGTTTTTTTCCATGTTGGATGCTGCTCATCGGAAAATTCTCGTTCATCTGAGATCCTCCAAAAGAATTCAACCGATAGTATCGCAGACTCTTCGAGATTAGAAAGAAGAGTTGTGATTAAACCTAATGCGGTTGAGGTGGAGGCAGAAATTGATTCATTCACAATATTAGATGAGGTGAATTATCAGTTAGTTGTGAATATTATCTCGGTCAGTTCACTTGAAAACGTTGAAGCAATCAGCGATATCGGTAATAAGATTGTTTTGACTCCTGAATATTTTATCAATGAAGATAATAAAATCGATAAGGGAAACGAACGTAATGTAAAATTATTGCAAGTTAGAGATTTAAAACATGGAGAAAAGTTTAAAGGGATTATTTCATTAAACCCGAGCGGTAAATGGGTGTTAACTAATATTATTAAGTAATTTTTTAGGTGAAAATGATGAAACATTTTAGAATTCAATTTTTAATAGGAGGAATCTTTTATATTTCATTTTTGATGTATTGGAATTTTCAAACAAAGGTAGAGCTTAACATTTCATCCAGTGGCATTATCGAAAAAATACCTGGAAGTCTTAAAGCTACCGGCGCGATGGAAGCAATGAAGTGGTACAACGACCAGAGAGCATATCCAACCGGTAAGATTCCCTATGATTGGAGAGAAAATGCTGTATCTCATATAAATAAATTTAACTTTAGGAGTGAAACAGCTCCTCCTATATCGTGGTCATCGATAGGCCCAAGTAATATTGGTGGGCGTATACGCTCTATTGCAATTGACCCGAATAATACTAATGTTATTTATTGTGGTTCGGTTAGCGGTGGAATATGGAAAACGACCGATGGAGGAAATTCGTGGATACCAATATCAGACTTTGCTCCGAATTTAGTAATAGGTTGTATTACAATCGATCCAACAAACTCGAATATTATTTATGCGGGAACAGGTGAAGGTTATTACAACATAGATGCATTGAGAGGTATAGGTGTTTTAAAATCAACTGATGGTGGTACAACTTGGAATGTTTTAAATAATTTTGTTAGTGCAAGTTCACCCAATTATTATTACTTTATCAATAAAATTGTTATAAGGCCAGATAATCCCAATGTTATATTTGCAGCATTATCTGCAACTGATGCAGGTTTATGGAAATCTACAAATGCAGGTGCGAGTTGGTCTAAAATAACTGCTCCAGGTTCAACTTCAAAATTCTGCACGGACCTTGTTCTTGATTCGAATAATCCAAATATAATGTATGCATCTTTCGGACTTTTCTCCGCAGATGGTGTATATAAAACTACCGATGGTGGCTCGACGTGGTCAAAATTAACAAATGGTTTTCCGGCAACATCAACAAAATATGGACGTATTAGTTTAGCAATATCAAAAAATTCTCCAGCAATAATTTTTGCATGTCTTTCGGATTCTAATTATTATACACATAGTATTCTGAAAATCCGAAGCGATGGTTCAACATGGACTGTTGTTTCAACTCCATATGATAATACTCCCGCAGTAGGAGGGACACATCTTGGCGGACAAGGGTGGTATAATAACGTCATAGCTGTCCATCCAACCGACACGAATATTGTTTACACAGGCGGAATTAATCTCTTTAAATCAAATAATAGTGGAATGTTGTGGACGAGAATTAGTAATGGGTATGGTTCACCATACGTTCACGTTGATCAACATGCAATAGTTTTCGATCCTGTTAACCCATCCATTATGTATTTCGGATGTGATGGCGGGATTTTTAAATCAACAGATGGTGGCAATTCCTTTATAGATATTAATAATGGTTTTCGGACCGTGCAATTTTATAGTGGGGCCGCTCATCCAACGCAAACAATTTATTATGGTGGTACACAGGATAATGGAACTTTAAAAACTAATTCACCTCCTGTATGGTCGCAAGTTTATGGTGGTGATGGAGGTGCTACTTGGGTTGATTATAATAATCCTAATACTATCTACACAGAATATGTTTATTTGGATATTCGTAAATCAACAAATGCTGGTATCAGTTGGATTAGTGCAACAAATGGAATAGCCAAAGAACGATCAAGCTTCATTTCACCATTTGTGATGGATCCTTCAAACTCTTTGTCTTTAGTTGCAGGCACGTATAGAGTTTATAGAACGACAAATGGTGCATCATCTTGGGTTTCGATCAGTTCGGACTTAACTGGTGATGGTACTGGCAGTAGCGGTTCAACAATTACAGCTATCGCTATTGCAAAAACTTCGTCTAGCACGATATATATCGGAACAAGTGGAAGTCAGAGTAATGCTTCGAGGGTATGGGTAACAACAAATAGTGGGTCTAATTGGACTAACGTTACCTCAACGTTGCCAAACAGGTATGTGACATCAATAGCAATTAATCCACGTAATCGGGATAGTGCTTATGTCTCATTTTCGGGTTACGGGACTGGTCATATTTATTCATCAAGCAATAGAGGAGGTTCTTGGATAAATAAGAGTGGAAATTTGCCCGACATCCCGGTAAATACAATATTACTTGACCAGAAAAATAACAATCATATAATGATTGGGACGGATTTGGG
>JBBIRP010000127.1:0-6180 GCA_037441745.1 Ignavibacteriales bacterium | reverse complement strand
CAATTTCAAAATCTTTTCCAAATTTCTCGGCATAGTAATAATGGAAACCACCCCCTTTTTGTATCTGCCAATGCATTCCCGTCGTTTGTTTATCAAAAACATGCATACGATATATTCCGATATTTCTTCTTCCTGTAACAGGGTGATAAGTGATCACTTGTGGGTATGTAATGAACCTACCACCGTCTTTTTTCCAACAAATTTGAATGGGTAGTTTGTCGAGATTAGGTTTTTCTGTGATTTCCTGAGAGATACCTGAAGAAACAATTCTGGGTTTGGTTTTTAATAAACGCTTTACTGTGGACTTTTGTTTTATTAAATTTTTTAGTGTAGGGGGAAATACTTTTTCGAGAAAATGAATCAATTCTACTCCGATGCTTTCTGGATGCCTAGCTAAGGCGATTTCAATACGTTTCTCGCTTGCAAAGTGATTTACAACTAATGGATACAATGATCGTTTTGGATTTTCAACGAGTAGAGCCGGTTTATTTTCGCGAATCGCTCGTCGGACTATTTCAGTTAGTTCAAGTGCAGGATCGATTTCAACTTGTGTTCGGTGAAGCTCACCTTCTCTTTCTAAAGCGTTGAGATAAGTCTGGAAATCAAGGAATGACATTTTTAAAGTTTAATTTATTTAAAATCATCTTCTTAATTTTTGCAACAATTACAATAGCAATACTATTCATTAAATGAACATTTTATTACTCTAACTCTTTGCCTCTCCAACCTTTTCTTTCTTTCAATTCTAAAGTTTCAAGCAATCTATCTACGAAAGCGTTTATATATTCATCTACTGAATTTGGTAAACGGTACATTGGTGGAGAAATTGGCATTATGAATGCTCCATCACGAGAAAGCTTTGCACATTGTTCGAGTGTAATTGTTGGTAAGGGTGTCTCGCGGACACAGCAAATGATTTTATATCTTTCCTTGAGTGCAACTTGTGCAGTTCTGGTAATTAGTGTGTCTCCAATTCCTGACGCTATCTTTCCAATTGTAGACGTAGAACATGGTATGATGACAAAGGCATCAAACTTATTGGAACCCGATGCGGTAGGAGCTGTAAGGTCGTCGTTCGAAAATTTTTGTTTGATGAATGGCTGTAAATCTTTTTCTGTCAAATTCATCTCATCCTTCATCAAAGCTTTACCCCATTTGCTCATGATTAAAAATTTATCTGCAGTACATCTTTTCAGGAAATTTACTGCAAAGGCAACGCCTGAGGAACCAGTGATTCCGACTATAATTTTCATCTTAAAATAGCTCCTGTTATGACCATCGCAAAAACAATAAAACCGAGAACCGCATTAATTTTAAAAAATGCTAAATCGACGTTTACGGCTTTTAGATGCTCAATCCATAAAAGTAAACCTGTGGTAAGTAAAAAGGGAAGAGCATAGACTGTTTGTATCGAAGTGATGAATAGAAAGACCAGAGTAAAAAATCCAATTAAATGAAACATTGCGGAATATTGAAGAGCTTTATTCCGACCAAATCTCGAAACAAAAGAGTATAAATTTTCTTTCTTATCGAATTCCTCATCGAGTGTAGCATAAATGATATCAAAGCCGGCACCCCACATTATTGTAAAAATGCATAATAATACTGCAGGCAATATATTATTAAACGAAGGTGAAACAGCAAACCAACCTCCAAGTGGTGCCATTGACATACCCAAACCAACACCGAAGTGTGCAAATACAGTGAATCGTTTCATATATGGATAAAGCATAAAAATTATTAGTGGAATTGGAGATAGCAACAAACAAAATTTAGAAATAAGTGCAGCCGAGCCAAAATACAGTACTGCACCTATAACTAAGACAATAATTGCTTCTGATATTTTCATCGAACCGCTCGGAAGTTCTCTACCCATTGTACGTGGATTTCGAAGATCAATTTCTTTGTCAATTATCCGATTTAAGGAAAATGCCACAGTCCTTGCACCAATCGCAGCTGTAAGTACCAAAATTAATATTTGAATAGGAGGGATGTCCTGAGAACCCAATACCACACCACTGTATATCAATGGAAGTGTAAATAATGTATGTTCGAATTTTACAAAACGGAAAAATTTTTTCAAGCAGGATAAATCCTTATTCTTTATAATAAAAAATATAGATAAAATACGAATGTTAAACAAAAACCGGTTTAAATTAATGTATAGAATATTTTTTTGATTATTTCAAAAAATTTGATTATACTTAAAATTCAAAAACCTCGAAAACCATCCTAAATATTTGCAAATGAAAGGATAAGTAAACATGGAAATTTTCAGAAAAATAACAATTGTGATACTTACTCTTATTGTAATAATTTTAATCGGTTGTTCACCAAAAGCCAGCGATATTATAGTTCTGGAAGTTGGACAGCAAAAGGTCACATTGGCAGATTATGAAAATTTCTACACCCGCAACAGTGGCGGTTGGGAAATGGGTAAAAAAAGTACAATAGAAGAAAGGCAGCGGTTCCTTGACCTTCTGACAAATTATAAACTTAAACTTCAGGATGCATATGACAGGAATATGATTAATGATTCTGATATCGTTAGCGAACTAAATGAATATCGTACGAGTTTGGCAACTTCTTTTCTTACCGATAGAGAGATCACAAACCCAGGAATAAAAAAATTATACGAACGCCGCAAGGAAGAAATCCGCGCACAGCACATTTTATTAAAAGTGGCCCCAAATGCATCTCCCGAAGAAACTTTGAAAGCATATAATAAAGCAATGGAACTAATTCAAAAAGCAAAATCGGGTGAAAACTTTGATTCGCTTGCAATCAGAAATTCAGAAGATCCATCAGTAAAGTTCAACTCGGGCGACATCTACTATTTCACAGCGGGACAAATGGTAACACCTTTTGAAGATGCTGCATACTCAATGAAAAAAGGTGAAATC
Source organism: Ignavibacteriales bacterium (assembly GCA_037441745.1). Classification (GTDB taxonomy): domain Bacteria; phylum Bacteroidota; class Ignavibacteria; order UBA10030; family SZUA-254; genus JACQYX01. The sequence continues at coordinate 3,277 of JBBIRP010000127.1, read as the reverse complement.
TCGAGTTTACCAGTACGTTCCACATTTGGGTATCATATCATAAAAATATTAGATCGTCAACCAGCTCGAGGTTCAATACGTGTTAGTCATATCATGACACGCTTTCAGAAATCAGCGGCTGATTCAGCTGATACCGCCGCAGCGTTGATGAGAATTAGAAAATTGGAAGATAGCTTAAAAATGGGTTTTGATTTTCATAAACTTGCGATTAAATATTCTGAAGATGTGGGAAGTGCCCCTCAAGGTGGCGATCTTGGTTGGTTCGAGCGAAGACGTTTTGTCCAACCGTTTGACGAAGCAGCATTCAAACTAAAAGTAGGTGAAATATCTCCGATAATTCGTACACCATATGGTTATCACCTAATTAAATGTGACAGCGCCAAACCATTAGCCTCTTTCGAAACACTAAGTGAAGATCTTAAAAAACTTTTCCAACAGCAGCGTTTTAATGACGAATACAATGCATACCTAAATAAATTAAAAAAAGATTTTCAGTATCAATTTAATGAAAATGTTTTCAATGAATTCATTGCAAGTCTTGATTCAACTAAAACAACAGATGATAGCGACTGGGCAGAGACAATACCAAATGAGTTGAGAATGAAACCTTTAATGGTAATAAATGGTCAAAATATTTTGTTAGATACTGTAATAATAATATTAGAAAAACGACCAGAGTATCAGAATACACTTTTAAGAAATTCTGAAATGAGAAATAAAGTAAACAAGATTTCTGATGCTTTACTTCTTAAAATAAAAGCAATAGGTTTAGAACATAGATATCCCGAATTTGCAGCACTCATGAAGGAATATACTGACGGTATCGTTCTTTATAAAGCTGAACAGTTAGAGATCTGGAACAAAACAACTGTATCTGACTCTGCTTTAAAAAATTATTATGTAGAAAATAAAAGCAAATTTGTTTTCCCGGATAGGGTAAATATTACAGCGTTACTTTTCGAAACAGATACACTGGCGTATATAGTTTACGATTCATTGCAGAAGGGAATTGATTTTGTTGAACTTGTACAACGCTACAAAGAAAACCCACCCCCAAAGAATAGTGATGGTTCAAGGGGACTTCAACCTGTTGAAACCGACGAGCTCACAAAACATGCAAGTGCAATGAATGTTGGAGAAATATCAGAACCATTCGCAACAGAAGACGGTATGTATGCAATTATTAAATTGAACGCCAAAGAACCATCGCGACAAAAAACCTATGAAGAAGCCGGGACTGAGATATCAAATGCATACCAAGAGTTTATCTCAAAGAATTTAGAGAAGCAATGGCTTGAGCGAATAAAACTTAAACATCCAGTAAAACAAAATAAAGACGTACTCGTCAAAGCTTTCACGTCGCCTCCCCAAGAGAAATGAAGAAAATATGGACAATCGTAATTTTGTTTACACTTATTACTTTGGGATGCCAAAAGCAACAACACGGTAAGGTGGTAGCTAAAGTTGGCGATTCTGAATTGACATTAGAAGAAATAAAAAGTCAACTTGATAAATCTCTTATATCAAGCAGAGAACAATTACAAAAATATATTTTAAATTGGATCAATGGAGAACTTCTTTACCAGGAGGCACTCAAGCAAGGAGTTGATAAATCAAATCAATTTCAGAATCAAATGAACGAAATGAAAAGACAGCTAGCTATACAACAACTAATTGAGCAAAAGATTTATATTGATTCGGCCAAGGTAAGCGACAGCACTGCTTTAAATTATTTTAACCAAAACCAGACGGAGTTTTTCGTAAAGGATGATATTATTAAAATAAATTCAGCTACATTTACTACGAGAGAACAAGCCGCATCTTTTGTATCTCAAATTTCGAGAGGGTTATCTTGGAAGGATGCGATTGAAAAAGTAAAATCTGATTCAGCACTTGCTTCAAATTTGATTGAAATAATAACAGAAAAATTCTTTTCACAGAAAAATATTTATCCTGAAGAAACCTGGAAGATTGCGACAGCACTTGGGATTAATGAAATATCTTTTCCAATTAAAACAGCAAAAGGTTATAGCGTTGTGCAATTGCTGGCTAGAAAAATGAAAGGTGAAAAGGCAGATTTCGAGATAGCCCGAGACGAAGTTGTACAAAGGATCATAATTGAAGATAGACGTAAACGCTATACAGAACTCTTAAACAATCTCCGCAATAAAAATAAGGTCGAAATATTTTTTTCTCAAATCTCATCATCCGATACCTCTTATAAGTAAACATGAGCAAACTATATTTTAAATTTCCGATACTTTTTCATTTTATATTAGCAGGTTTAACATTTTCCCAACCTAAAGTTGTTGATCGAATTATTGCTGTTGTTGGCAACGAGCCGATATTACTTTCTGATCTAAAAGCACAAGTTGAACTATACACATTAACTAATCGCATCGATCCAAATACACCGGGTTTAGAAGCTCAAGTCCTCGATGCAATGATAAATGAGAAACTTGTACTTTCAAAAGCAATAGAAGACACAAATGTTAATGTAACGGATGACGAGGTGAACAATGAATTGAATGCACAGATCGCCCAGAGAATAGAACAATTAGGTTCGGAGAAGAAGGTTGAGGAGGCATTTGGTATGCCAATAGCCAGATTAAAACGCGAATATCGCGATGCAATGAGAAAACAAATTTTAACTGCGAAGATGTGGGAGTTGAAAAAACAAGATATTACTGTATCTCGTCGGGAAGTTGAAGAATTTTATGAACAATATAAAGATAGTTTGCCTAAAGTTCCTGAAGAAGTTGAACTCTATCATATTTTTAAAGTACCGAAGATAAGCGAATCTACAAAAAATTCTGTAAAACAATTTGCTAGTCATATTTTAGATTCTCTGCGGGCAGGAGCCAACTTTGCTGATATTGCACGCCGATATTCAGAAGATTTAGCAACAAAATTTTCCGGAGGTGATTTAGGTTTTGTGCGACGTGGAGAGTTTTTCACAGAGTTTGAAGAAGCAGTTTTTTCACTTCAACCCAACCAGATCTCTGATATCGTAGAAACACCACTCGGTTTTCATATTATACAATTAATTGAACGAAGAGGAGAACAAGTTCACCCACGACATATTTTATTTAAATTCAAAGTTGACATACTTGAAACAGATTCTACAATTGCGTTCTTAAAAGGATTAAAAGACAGCATTTCAAAAGGTGCAATCTTTTCAGATTTAGCAAAACGTTATTCCGACGATAAAGAATCAGCGGTTCTCGGTGGCTTCATAGGCCGCTTGCCTACAACGCAACTTGATAAATCGTTGGTA
>JBBIRP010000126.1:0-6197 GCA_037441745.1 Ignavibacteriales bacterium | reverse complement strand
TTACCTTTACAAACTTCACAAGTCAATTCAAGATCAGCGAGGAACTGCATCTCAATTGTCTGTATTCCACTTCCCTCGCAAGTTTCACACCTTCCACCGGAAACATTAAAAGAAAAATGACCCGGAGTGTAACCGTGTACCTTTGCAGCTTGCGTCGATGCAAATAGTTCGCGAATTAAATCAAATCCTTTGATATATGTTGTTGGATTCGAACGAGGTGTCTTACCTATCGGTGATTGATCGATTAATTCCACATCATCAATTAAATCTGCACCTTCGATTTTTTGATGTGTTCCTACTTTTTCTGTATACTCTGCTTTCAGTCGTTTCAAGCCCTTATAAAGGATATCGTGTACAAGTGTACTTTTACCAGAACCACTAACACCTGTCAATGCCACAAATTTGTTTAATGGAATTGTTACATCGATGGATTTTAGATTATGTTGAGCTGCACCACGGACAATTATGTATTCATCCGAAAGCATCCGCCGTTCCGATGGAATTCTGATTATTTTCTCCCCCGATAAATACTTCCCAGTAATCGAATTTTTATGGTTTTGTAAGTCTTTATATTCACCCACAAATACAACTTCTCCACCATACTCTCCTGCTCTTGGTCCCATATCTACAATGATATCCGCTGCTTTCATTATGTCAGCATCATGTTCGACAACGATGACTGTATTCCCAATATCCCTGAGTGATTTTAATATCTGAATTAGCTTTTCATTATCGCGAGGATGGAGCCCGATACTTGGTTCATCCAAAACATATAATGAACCAACAAGCGAAGAACCAAGTGCAGTTGCCAGATTTATCCGCTGAGATTCCCCGCCAGAAAGTGTACTTGCTAATCTGTTCAATGTCAGATAACCAATGCCAACATTCACAAGATAATTGAGTCGCTTCTTCAATTCGGCCAATATCCTAGTACCAAGTACCATCTCAAAGTCAGTCAATTTTAAATCCAAGAAGAAATTATTAACTTCTTCGATTGTCATTTGTACAATATCAAAAATTGTCTTGCCATCGATTTTGATATTCAATGCTTCTGGTCTTAACCGAGACCCTCGGCAAGCATCACAAGTCGTGTACCCTCTATATCTGTTCAGCAAAATTCGATAGTAAATCTTATAAGATTTTTTCTCGACGTAATTGAAGAATCCGTTAATTCCCTTATAATTACCATAACCATTTATAATAATATCGAGTTCTTGCTTTGTTAAAGATTTAAAAGGGACATCAAGGCGGATGTTTGCTTCATCTGCAATTAATAAGAGATTTTCTAAATAGTCACGCCATTTTGATGATGTACAAGGTTGAATAGCACCGTCCCGGATCGATAAATCTTTATTTGGAACAACCAAATCCATATCTATACCAACTGTACGGCCAAAGCCCTGACATTTTGGGCATGCACCGTATGGATTATTAAATGAGAAAAGGCGAGGATCAGGTTCTTCGAACCGGATACCACAGTCTGAGCACTCAAAATGCTGGTTGAATTTATGTTCATTTCCATCATCTAAAATTTTGATCACAACATAACCATCGCTGTGACGAAAGGCAGTTTCGATTGAGTCTGTCAAACGTGTGTGCGAACTAACTTTTCTAAAGATTAGACGGTCAACAAGTACTAATATATTTTGTAACTTAGTTTTTGATGGTATCGACTTTTCATTCACGTCGATAATTTCATCATTAATCAGGAAACGAAAAAAACCTTGCCGTTTAAGGTTTTCTATCTCTTTCTTCAGTGGTATAAACTTGTGCTGTTGTATTGGAAAAAGAACGAAAAGTTTCAATTCATCATTGTTTGAATATATTTTTTTTAGTTTGTTTACAATGCTACCCGCTGAATCTTTTTGAACCAATTTTCCGCAATTAGGACAATAGGTCTTGCCGACGCGTGAAAAAAGTAGCCTGAGGTAATCATAAATCTCCGTTGTAGTACCGACTGTAGAACGTGGATTCTTAACGGTTGTCTTCTGTTCAATTGCAATAGCGGGACTGATACCTTGGATAAAATCTACATCAGGTTTATCCATCCGCTCCAGAAACTGGCGTGCATAGGCAGAGAGACTCTCGACAAATCGACGCTGACCCTCAGCATAAATTGTGTCGAATGCCAAACTTGATTTTCCAGAACCACTTACACCAGTTATCACGATAAGCTTATTCCTTGGGAGTTCAAGCGATATATTTTTCAGATTATGAACACGTGCACCGCGTATAATTATTTTCTTTTTTATGTTATTATTCATGAAATAGGTAAAAAGTCTAAACTAAAATTTTGCATGTGAATATTTTGTAATTTGAATAAAAAAAGATTTTGTAATAAAAATTACACATAATACTTTTAGAAGATATAGTTTTTAATATCCTTCAGGGATTTTTTTAGTTTACATTGAGAAGATATGGATTTTTTATGATAGATGCTATGATTTGATAGTTTTTTTAACATATGAAACTTAATATTTTGGCTAATTTTTTTCTAATTAAAGTTATGTGTTGATACTTTCAAACATTCTTACTAAATTAGAAGTAACTTATTTGTTATTTTCAAAGGAGAAACTATGAAAAAACCACTCGTTGGAATCGTAATGGGAAGTAAAACAGATTTACCTATCATAGCCGAGTCTGCGGAGATATTAGAATCGTTTGGTATACCGTTTGAACTGACGATCGCCTCTGCGCACCGAACACCAGAGCGGGCAATAAAATATGCAACAACTTCGGAGAAGCGAGGTATCAAAGTCATAATAGCAGGTGCTGGTGGTGCAGCTCACTTACCTGGTGTAATCGCATCGATGACTACTTTACCTGTAATCGGCGTTCCAATTAAATCGAGTAATTCACTTGATGGATGGGATTCTATATTATCCATACTCCAAATGCCATCTGGTATACCAGTCGCGACAATGTCGATAAATGGTGCACAAAATGCTGCAATACTTGCTGCTCAAATTATTGCAACCTATGATTTAAAAGTAAGTGCTAAGCTAAAAGATTTTAAAAAAAGTTTAAGGAAGAAAGTTGAACAAAGTGTTAAAGAATTAGAGAAAATCGATTATAAAGAATTTTTAAAACAGCAAAAGTGAGTATTTCATATCTTTTTCACAATTATGGGAATAAAATGATAAGCAATATTAAATTTGTAAGTATACCAGTTGCGAATTATGATCGTGCGATGAAATTTTATACCGAGAGATTAGGTTTTAAGTTATTGACAGATCAAAAATTCAATGATGGTTCACGATGGATTGAATTAGAAATAGAAAATGCTGAAACTAAAATTGTGTTATTCACACTGTCAGGACAAGAAGATCGTATTGGCACGTTCATGAATATAACATTCACATGCGAGGATGTTAATCGTACATATAAAGAACTCATGGTGAAGGGTGTTGTTTTTAAAGTTCAACCAACACATGCACCGTGGGGGACGTATGCTCAATTTATAGATTCTGAAGGTAATCAATTCGTTCTTTCGTCGAAGTAAAATTGGATATAAAATCAACATGTCTATAGCATCTATAAATCCAGCAACAGGTGAATTGATAAAAAAATTCGAACCAATTTCTGATTCCGAAATCGAAAATAAAATAGCGGATGCCGTTTCTTCTTTTAAATCTTATCGGAATTCGACATTCGCTGAGCGGGCAGAAAAACTGAACAGAGTAGCTGATATACTTGAGAGGGAGAAGACAAGACTTGGTCGCATTATGACAACAGAGATGGGTAAACCACTTTGGGCAGCCGCAGAAGAATCAGCGAAATGTGCCTGGGTATGTCGTTACTATGCAGAGCATGCTGAAAGTTTTCTTTCTGATGAAATTGTTCAGACCACAGCGAGTAAAAGTTTTATTCATTATGAACCACTTGGGCCGATACTTGCTATAATGCCATGGAATTTCCCATTTTGGCAGGTATTTCGTTTCACAGCTCCTGCCTTGATGGCTGGGAATGTTTGTTTACTTAAACATGCCTCTAATGTCCCGCAGTGTGCTATTGAGATAGAAAATATTTTCCATCAAGCAGGTTTTCCTAATGGTGTTTTCCAAACACTCATAATAAATACTGAACAAGTACATAAGGTAATCGAAGATAATCAAGTGAAAGCTGTAACACTCACTGGAAGTGAGCAAGCAGGTAGGATTGTTGCAAGTATAGCAGGAAAATTTATTAAAAAAACAGTGTTGGAACTTGGAGGCAGTGATCCTTTCATCGTAATGCCAAGTGCTAATCTCGAAGAAGCTGTGAAAGTTGCAGTCAAAGCAAGAACGATAAATAATGGACAATCATGCATTGCTGCAAAACGATTCATTGTGCATGGAATGATTTATAAAAAATTTACTGATCTATTTGTTCAAAAAATGGTTAATCTAAAAGTTTCTGATCCTCTTCTTGATGATTGCGAAGTTGGTCCACTTGCTACAAAAGTAATATTGGAAGAACTCGATAATCAGGTAAAAACATCTGTCAAAATGGGAGCGAATATTCTTTGTGGTGGAAACCGCATTGATAGACCTGGAAATTTTTATCAGCCAACTGTAATTGCAGACATACCAAAAAATTCACCTGCATATACTCAAGAAATATTTGGCCCTGTTGCTTCATTATTTAAGGTTCAGAACATAGATGAAGCAATCCAGCTTGCCAATGATACGACTTTTGGTTTAGGGGCAAGTGTTTGGACAACAGACGAAAACGAAAAGAAACGTTTTATAAATGAAATAGAATCAGGTTCAGTTTTCGTAAATGGGATGGTGGTTTCTGATCCAAGATTGCCATTTGGCGGCATAAAATGTTCAGGGTATGGACGTGAACTTAGTGAATTTGGAATTAAAGAATTTGTAAACATAAAAACTATCTGGATTAAATAGAATATTTGAGGGAATTATGAAAAAGATATTCATTATCTATGTTTTTCTCTTACCGATCTTAATTACTGCACAAACAAAAGATTTACTTAACCCTGAACAACATGTTCTTTTATCAAAAGGATATCGACTTGAAAAAGCAGGTTGGATATATTTACATCTTGAGGGTTCTCCGAGAGAACGAGGTTTTCAGCATGGATATTTGCTTGCTAAAGAAATCAGTGAAGCAATTAATACAAGAAAAGAAATCTGGAAGTATGAAACGGCTATTGAATGGTCGTGGTTAGTGAAACAAGCTGCTCGAATGTTCACACCAAAGGTAGATAGTGAGTTAGTAGCCGAAATTGATGGAATGGTTGAAGGGTTAAATGCGGCGGGCATGAATTTTTCGCGTGACGAATTGATAACTCATAATGGTTTCTTCGAACTTACATGGTATTGGTGGCCCACGGTTAAAGATTCAATTAGTCCTAATGCAATCATACCTGAAAAACAATCCTGCAGTTCATTCATCGCAACAGGTAGCATGACAGCTGATGGTGGGATTGTGCTCGGACATAACTCGATGGTTGATTTTCCTGAATCAGACTGTAACGTCATTCTTGATATTCTTCCGGAAAAAGGACATCGTATTCTCATGCAGTCGTTTACAGGTTGGATTCATAGTGGTACAGATTTTTTCATTTCCGAAGCGGGGTTAGTTGGTTCGGAAACTACAATAAATGGATTCTTTCCCTTTGACACAAGCGGCGTTCCGGAATTCTCGCGAATGCGTAAAGCCGTACAATATGCAAACAATATTGATGAGTGGTGCGATATTATGAAAAACGGGAATAATGGTGGCTATGCAAATGCTTGGTTAATTGGTGACGTTAATTCAAATGAGATAGCCAGGCTTGAACTTGGTTTAAAACAGATTAGTTTTGAGAAAAAGAAAGACGGTTATTTCATCGGTTCGAACATTGCCGAAGATTTAAAGTTACTTAGATTTGAAACTCATAGCGATCCGACGAATATTAAACTCTCGTCCATTGCCCGACGAGTTCGTTGGAAACAATTGATGAACGAAAATATCGGTAAAATTGATGTAGAGCTAGCGAAATCATTTGAAGCTGACCATTACGATTCATACTTGAAAATGTACAATCCGAGTAGTCGAACTTTATGTGGACACAATGAACTTGACCCGAGATTCTCAAGCGGTGGTACACCATTCGATCCCGGAGGTTCTATCGATGGTAAAGTACTTGATTCGAAAATGGCAAAATCAATGTCGTTCTTTGCACGCTGGGGAAGTTCTTGTGGAACACCTTT
>JBBIRP010000125.1:315-6198 GCA_037441745.1 Ignavibacteriales bacterium | reverse complement strand
TGTTCCATTTTATATTTATTAAAAAAAGCTTTGCCGGATTTCTAAGGGTTCTTCACCCAATCTCCGGCAAAGCATAATCATTTTTTTATTCAAACGATACTCGTTCGAATAATATACTTACTTACCAGCCTGAACTATAAGTTAGTGTGGTCTTGCCTAATGAATCGACTGTACAATCAGCTGTATAGCTTGCATTCAAAGACGACGTACCACGAAATACTATCGTTGTAGCAGTACCAGCAGTTTGAATCGTATAAACACCATTATCATCACTCGCCATCTTCGTTGGTATGGTGTAATTAACATATGATCCACCGCCACCACCCATTGTCGTTGGACGAATCTTATACTGATATGCATTAGCGGCAATATTCACCAAGCTCGACGTCACACCATCCTTATTTGCTTGAGTACTGTGAGCACCGAACTGCGATATACCAACCGCGATAGCGATACCAACAATGATAACGCCTAATATGATGAGTAAAAGTTGCTGTTGACCCATGAATTTATTCCTTTATATTGTTATTATTTAAATAGTGAATTAATTTTTTACCAACCATTATAACTAACCATTGTAAAACCATTACTATCTATGTTACAAGTCGCACTCCAAGAGCTATTCATTGAAGAAATACCTTTTATTGTCAATTGATTAACACTAGGCGTACCAACTATTTCATAAGTACCATTTTCATCCGATTGTAATTTTACAGGAATCGTGTAATTCTCATATGATGGTCTTCCTCCACCCATTATCTTGGGCCGCATTTTATATTGATGAGCATCAGCCGCAATATTTACTAAACTCGATGTGACGCCGTCCTTATTAGCTTCCGTACTATTGGCACCAAACATTGTAATGCCAACCGCTATAGCTAAACCTACGATTATTACACCTAATATTAGTAGTAAAAGCTGTTGTTGACCCATATTTCAGAAATTTCTTTTTAGTTTTTTCCCTATTTGGTCACAACCTATATGCCAATTCTTAACTTTCAGTGAAATCCTAAGAAAATTAGATAGATATGATTATACGAACAAGATATGCAGTAAATTTTACCGATTGGTATGTATTATTTACTGACAAGTAAAAATAGTTTGAATGAGTTTATGAATGATTCTACACTAGTATTGAACCATTCAGGTTAAATGGCTGTCGTTTCAGGTACTGACCACCCCCCCGTATATCTAACCACCTTTTATTTTCAATCAAAATTCTACCTCGAGAAATTACTGTGTCAGCACAACCTGTTACATTGAGACCTTCGTACATCGAATAGTCAACTGCCATATGGTGTAAATTTGAGCTAATCGTATGTCCATACTGCGAATCCCAGATGACTACATCTGCATCACTACCAACTGCAATCGTTCCTTTCCGGGGATAGATGCCAAATATTTTTGCGGGAGCCGTTGATGTAATTTCTACCCAACGCCTTAGCGAGATCCTGCCCTGATTAACTCCACCATCAAAAAGTAATTCCATCCTATTTTCAATTCCAGGACCCCCATTCGGAATTTTTGAAAAATCATTCTTCCCTATATCCTTCTGTCCTTTGAAATTAAAAGAACAATGATCAGTAGAAACGACTTGAAGATAATTCCTTTTCAGTCCGTCCCATAATTTTTCTTGATGCCACTTTTCACGAAGCGGTGGCGATAAAACATATTTCGCTCCCTCAAAATTTGGACGATTCAAATCATCAATTGATAAGAATAAATAGTGTGGACAGGTTTCGGCAAAGATATGGATACCACTATCCCGAGCCATCATAATTCTTTCCAACGAATCAAACGATGATACATGGACAATATATACTGGAACTTTTGTTTTTTCCACAAGATTTATTACACGGCTAATCGCTTTTGCTTCCGTTGATGGTGGTCTTGTTAATGCATGATAAATGGGAGATGTTTTATTTTTCCTTAATGCATCTTTAACATTTTCATCAATCTTAATTCCATCTTCCGCATGCAGGCAAATCAAGCTACCATTATCTGCAGTTTTCAAGATAGCTTTAAGAATTGTCTGATCATCTACCATCAGGACGTTTGGATATGCCATAAATAACTTAAAACTTGTTATACCAACATTTACTAAAGAATCCATTTCAGCAAGAATTTCATTATTCAATTCTATGATAATCATATGAAAACCATAATCTATACAAGATTTACCCTCAGCTTTCCTCTGCCAGATTTCAAACGCTTCTTGGAGTCGCATGCCTTTTGACGGCGTTGCAAAGTCAATTATAGTCGTCGTTCCACCAAATGCCGCTGCTTTTGTCCCTGTTTCAAAATCATCGCTCGTTGAAATGTTCCCCAACGGCATATCCAGATGAGTGTGTGCATCAATACCACCAGGAATTACTAACTTACCGCTGGCATTAATTATCTTGTCCGCATTTTTATTAATGTTCAGTCCAATATCGGAAATTGTTTCTTTCTCAATATAAATATCAGCGATATATTCTTTTTCAACTGTGACTACTTTGCCATTTTTAATTAAGATAGACATATATACCTCTTTTTTAGAAATTAGTAGTTTTTAAAACGATAATCAAGGATTGCTTTTCCGATTTGTTTGATGTATATTTTCGTTAAATATCGATTGGAGAGAAAATTGGATAAATTTATTATTCGTGGTGGAAATAAGTTAAAAGGGAAAATAATAATAAGTGGAGCGAAAAATGCTGCTTTAGCTCTGATGCCTGCAACACTCCTTGCAAGTGGTAAATACCATTTCGATAACTTACCCGAACTACGAGATGTTACCACTATGGGCAAGCTTCTCGAAACGATGGGAGTTGACTTTGAACAAAAGGGGCATGATCTTTTTCTAAACACTTTCAGAGTTAATAAATTCGAGGCGCCCTATGAACATGTGAAAAAGATGCGTGCTTCGATTTACGTTCTTGGACCTCTTACCGCTCGTTATGGATATGCTAAAGTTTCCCTTCCTGGTGGTTGTGCTTGGGGCCCACGACCGGTTAATTTACACATCGAAGGAATGAGAAAACTCGGTGCCAAAATAGAAATTGACAAAGGATATATCATTACGAAAGCAAAACGACTCAAAGGTACAAAAATTATACTAGATGTTTCAAGTGTTGGTGCAACGGGTAATATCATGATGGCGGCTACGCTCGCAAAAGGAACTACAATAATAGAGAATGCTGCAATTGAACCTGAGATAACTGCTTTGGCTCAATTTCTTGTTAAGATGGGGGCACATATTGATGGAATAGGAACAACACATCTTGAAATCGAAGGGGTTGATACATTACATCCGGCAGATGAAAACATGATACCTGATCGCATAGAAGCAGGAACATTTCTTATTGCCGCAATGATAACTGGTGGAAACTTAAAACTCGAAAAATGCAATCCCAAACATTTAACGGCTGTTCTAACAAAGGTAGAAGAAGCCGGGGCTACAATCGAAAGCGATAAAGATTGGATAAAAATAAGAGCCCCAAGAAATATAAAACCAGTAGATGTTGTTACTTCCGTTTATCCTGGCTTCCCTACCGATATGCAGGCTCAATGGATGGCATTAATGTCTATCGCAAGAGGCTCCTCAGTTATAACTGAAGAAATATATTTCGACAGATTTAAACATATTCCCGAACTAATCCGCTTAGGTGCTGATATTGAACTTAGTAAAAATACAAGTATCATTAGAGGTGTTAAAAAACTAAAAGGAGCAAAAGTTATGTCAACAGACCTTCGAGCATCCGCAAGTTTGGTACTTGCTGGATTAATTGCTGAAGGAATCACTGAGGTTTTACGAGTATATCATCTCGATCGAGGTTATGAGCATCTAGAAAAAAAACTCCATTCTGTCGGTGCTGATATCAAAAGAGTCTCAGGAACAGAATATTAATCGATCTATGAAAACAATCGTGGTAATGCCTGCCTACAACGCTGCCCGAACACTTGAGCCAACAGTTCGTGATATTCCTAAAAATCTTATCGACGAGATAATTTTGGTAGATGATGCAAGCAAGGATAATACAATAGAAGTTGCAAAGAGTTTAGGTTTAACTGTTGTTCAACATGATACAAACCGTGGTTATGGGGCAAATCAAAAAACATGTTACCAACTGGCACTCGAACACAGTGCCGATATCATTGTAATGATCCATCCTGATTACCAGTACGATAGTCGATTAATACCTTATCTAATTGGCTTTATTAAAGAGGGTTACCTTGACGTAATGTTGGGTTCTCGCATCCGCTCTCGGGAGGAAGCTCTCGAAGGTGGAATGCCATTGTACAAATACATCGCAAATAGATTATTGACTTTCGTTCAAAATATTCTTACAGGTATGAATTTATCTGAATGGCATACTGGATTTCGAGCATATTCTAGAAAAGTCTTAGAAACAATTCCGTGGGAACGCAATTCAGACGATTTCGTTTTCGATACACAAATACTTGCACAATGTGTTGCTTTTGGTTTTAGAATTGGTGAGATACCAGTCCCAGTCCGATACCATGAAACATCATCTTCAATAAATTTACAACGAAGCATCAAGTACGGCATTCAATCTTTGATAACGATCTTGAAGTTAGTTCTTTTTAACTTACACATCGTTAGATCGAGCATTTTTAATAATAAAAACACCTAGTCAAAAATGAATAAATCTTCGGTTCTAAAATCTACATGGAGACCTTTGTTTTTTATTTTTGTTAGCATCTTTGCTGTTTATTCACAAGCACTATTCTTCGATTTTGTAAATTATGATGACGCCGACCTTATTTATGAGAACAGCGAGTATATAAGCAATCCTTCAAATATTTTCCATTCATTCACAACACATGCATTCAGCACTAAAAAGAAAGAAAGCGTCTACTACAGACCAATACTTATCTCAAGCTACATCATCGATTATCAAATCTGGAAATTAAATCCCTTCGGATATCATTTGAATAATATTTTGCTCCATTGCGCTACTACAATTTTTGTATTTCTACTTATAGATTTATTATTACGTGATAAACTAACTGCATTGTTGGCAAGTTTAATTTTTGCACTACATCCAATTCAAGTTGAATCAGTTGCATGGGTTGCAGGCAGGAATGATATTCTTCTATGCCTTTTTGTAGTCCTCATGATGTATTTTTATATCCAACATCATGAAAAGGCTACTAAACGCAAAATCTATCTTTTCCTCTCCATTTTATCATTCACATTAGCACTATTTACTAAAGAATCATCAGCTTTTTATATTCTACTAATCCCGCTATACGATTTGACTATTCAAAAAAATGAGATCAAATTCGACATCAAGAAATCCACATTATTAAGATATCTCCCCTACTTACTTACTTTGATCCTATACTTGGTCATTCGTATCAACATTTTTGGAGAAATGATTGGCGCTGAAAAACTTTACGGCAAGCTTCCACTGACAAGTCGTTTAAAACTTTTACCATTACTTTTAACTGAACACTTTAAATTATTACTATTACCATTAAGGTTGAGCATCGAACATCCACTTGATGATTTAATCTGGTTTGAGCCACCATTGCTGTACTTTGCCTGGATAATTACTATTGGATTTATTATAGCACTTATTTTAACCTTGCTCTCCGACACCAGGTTAAAGTTCGGATTACTTTTTCTTGCTGTAGGTTTGTTCCCTACTTTAAACATCTTCCCTGTCGCCGTTCCTATTCTTGAGCATCGCTTATACACACCGCTTGTTGGATTTTCAATTACCGTTGTCTCGATTATGTTTAGTGACTCAACATCTCAAAGATCAAAAATCAAACTTGCTGTGATTATTCTTATCATCGCACTTGCAGGATTTGGTTCATTCGAGCGTTTACCTGTTTGGAAAAATAGCGAGACCCTCTGGCTCGATGCAATAG